>JAVBKX010000003.1:0-109844 GCA_031553835.1 Bacteroidales bacterium | reverse complement strand
AATTATACAATACAAACTTGAAAGGCCGGAACTTCCGGCTTTTCTGACGTTTCCTGATTTTATAATTACCTTTGCAACGCAAATCATGTAACTATCAAATAAATGAGTTTCGACCAATTATTCAAACAAATTTCACCGGAAGAAATTCCCGACGATGTATTTACTTTGGCGGGGAAAGTTTTCCCGGTTATTACTGCGGGTAAGTCAGACCTTTATAATTCCATGACGGCCAGTAGCGGCGGCATGGGCGTTCTTTTCAGGAAACCCGCTACTTGGTGCATTCTTCAATCAGGCCGTTATACACTCGAATTGATGCTGAAAGAGCAAACCTATACACTGTCTTACTTCCCGGACGAATACAAGAAACAAGTGCTATTTTTAGGAAGCAAATCGGGACGGGACAGCGAGAAAATGAAAGAGGTTGAACTGACAGCCATTCAAATGCTTTCCGGCAATATGTCTTTCCAAGAAACCAAACTGATTATCGAATGTAAGTTGACACAAATCACGACCCCAAACATCGATGACTTTTGCTCGCAGGAAGCCAAAGATTATGTAAACGAGATGTACAAAGACCCGCGCGAATACCGCAAATATGTATTCGGCGATATTACCCATGTTTGGGTAAAAAAATGAGGATACATTTATATGAAAATAAAGAAATCTATAATTCCGGTAAATAGCCTGTGTCAAAATTATCTTCCGGCAGATTATACCGATGTCTTTGCCTGTGAAGTTCAACCGACAAAAGAGTTTACCCCTGATGATATCATGGTCAGTTTTTGGACAAACTTCCCCGGTTGGGTAAATGCTCTTTTCAAACTGCGTAATTTTTTGGTAAAATTTGTCGGGCTGAAAGGTTCTGACAATGACAACCTGAAAGAATTTGAAACCTACATCCGTACAAGCGGCAGCAATGGATTGGCTTCTGTTCCTGCAAAGAACGATGATGAAACAGTATTACTATTGACCGACAAACATCTTAGCGCCTATATGTCTGTGTTCATTGAAAAGAATAAGGAACACAAACGAATATCGGCCATAACCGTAGTGCATTTCAAAAACAAACTCGGACGTGTTTACTTTTTTTTCGTCCGGCCTTTTCATGGTTTGATTGTAAAAAGTTTGTTGAAAAGAGCAGCAATAAACTTAACAAAATAGTAACGGTCAGATTTTTAGGTCTGACCGTTTACTATTTTATTTACGTTGGTATTTCGCTTCCAACACCCCGTTATCATACGCTTTACTTTCGATTAAATTCCATTGGGCTTCCTTGAATTTGTTTGGAGGAAATAAACGTATTCCGTCGCCAAGCATTACAGGCATGTAGAAAATATGTAATTCATCGACTAAATTAGCATCAAGCAGCATGGATATTATTTCACCGCCACCGATTAACCAAATGTCTTTTCCTTCTTTCTCACGCAGTCCGGCAACGGTTTCTACAATATTTTCAGTGATGAAACGAATTTCTTCTTTATTTTCCCATGTATGGTGGGAAATGACATAGTTATCCATTCCTTTGTATGGCCAAATCACATCCATACAAAGTATGTCACGATAGGTACGGCCACCCATGATAACAGTATCAACCGTAGTAAGAAAATCCTTATATCCATAATCTGAATTTGACGGATTGGGATATCCGGTCAACCATTCGATATCACCGTCAGGACGGGCAATATAGCCATCCAATGATACTGCAATATACAACTTAATTTTTTTCATGTCTTTAGATATTTAAACGTTCAACAATCCGCTTTGTTGTTCGCCGATATCCCACGAAAAAAGCGTGGAAACCACAATGTTCCATCACGAGGTACTGGCATACCCGAAGAACGAAACACGCAGTTCCACGCCATACCAAAGTATAGCATGAACATTGCGCGACGGTCTCGTTCTTCTTGAAAAGTGCCAGTTTTCGTAATGAGACGTTCAGCGAACGTTATGTCTATATATTAACGGTACTCAAACCGTTATAATTCTTAATTCTATTTGCAAAGATAGCGATGTTTTCCGAAAGAGCTGGAACAACATCGCTAAAACTTTACGTTGCAATTCTAGTCGTTACTTATATCCGGGTGGGTATCACAATTAGTGATATCCCAAATTCTACAACTACATCACTTTCTTCCCGTATCAATTCTATCATAAAATCCGGCAGAATAAGTTATAATTCCATATGCTTCTAATTTATAATGATTTATTATCAAAATTGTTTCTTATCCGTTACCCATTTTGTTACCTCATTCGTTGACAGTTAACTTTGTTTCCATTCCTTTCATTTTCCCTGCAAAAGCTGCCATATCAAGACTTATCTTAGCATCGGTAATACGGGCATAAATTTGAGTGGTCTTGATATTTGTATGCCCCAACATCTTGCTAACACTCTCAATAGAAACACCTTTGCTTAGGGTAAGGGTCGCGAACGAGTGCCTTGCAAGGTGAAATGTGAGCTCTTTTTCAATACCGCACAAATCGCCGATTTCTTTCAGATAACTATTAGTCTTTTGGTTACTCAATACCGGAAGAAGACGTTTATCCGGCAATGTACCTTTATACTTATCCAAAATCATTTGGGGAATATCCAACAAAGGCACATTGAAATTGACACCTGTTTTTTGGCGTTTACCCATTATCCATAGTCCACCGTCAAAAGAAGTACGAATATTATTTTCCCGCAGGCTCTTGACATCTATGTACGCAAGGCCGCAAAAACAGCTAAAAAGAAAGATATCACGTACTTGTTCTAACCGCTTTGTAGCAAATTTCTTCTGCATGATGATTTCGATTTCTTCTTCTGTTAAATATCCACGGTCAACTTTCGTGATGCGAATCTTATAATTGGCGAATGGGTCACTGACAATAAATCCATTGTTCCGGGCAATGATAATGATACGTTTGAAGAACTGCATAAACTTGGCAGTTGTATTAGCACTGCAACTACAGATTGTCCGCAAATATGTTTCAAAATCGGTAATCAACATGTTGTTGATTTCTTTCAGGGAAATATCCGAAAGGTTGTACTTCGACCGGATAAACGATTCAAGATGTTTACGAGTAACTTCGTACTTTTGGTAAGTCGCTTTGGTTTTGCTAATACCGACAAGGCTCAATACATCTTCATTGTGTTTCTTAAAAAGAACCAACAATGTTTCGTGATTTTCCGAAATACCTAAAAATTCATTCTTAATTTTTTCGGAAGTAACATTATTATCCCGTCGCTGCAATTCGTGGTAAGTTCGGTGAACGGAAGCCTTGATTTCATCAAGAATGGAATTGATTTGCTGAATTTCTTTCGTGCGACCGACCGCTTTTCCTGATGGCGTATGCCAATCGTCGGGATGGATTTCTAACTTGGTGGTGAATTGAGCCACCTTTCCATTGACCGTGATACGGGCAATAATCGGCATAGTGCCGTCTTTTCTCTGTGCATTCCTTTTCAGGAAAAAAAGGATTCTAAATGTACTTTTCATAACATTCATTTTTAATGTGCAAAATTACGTTTACTTGTTAAAAATGAAATGTTTACAGCTATGCCAAATTGCGACAACAGACTGCCAATTTCGGACTTCCAGTGACCTATTTTGTCTTTTGTGGAATAGGTCACGAATTGGTCACTGAAACCTGTCGTTTTTTGGCATTTTTGTGTCTTAGGTCACAGACAGGTCACAACTTTATTAAATAAAAAAAGTCCTACAATCTGTTGATATTGTAGGACTTGTCTTAATTTTGTCGCCTCTTGTCTTAGGCTCTCAGCGGAGAGAGAGGGATTGTAAATTACACACATAATCAATAAGTTATATTCGCTGATGTGAAAATTGTGTGAATAGTTTAATGAGTTGAGAGTTGTTGATAATTTACTATTCTTGAAAAATGGAATTTGGGTGACCTTTGATGAACTCAACCACTTCTTCAAGGTAAATGCTATGTTCGTTATTTTCTTCCAAAAATTTAAATTTTCTAAACACTGATTCTTTTAATCCAGACAATAGCGTTCCGGGGACTATATTTGATTCGTTTTTGGCAGAGCTAAAGTTGTAGCTATGTAAAATGCTTCCATTTTTATTATACTCGATTTGATAGATAATTTTTATTATATCATTATTTTTATTCAATTCAACATAAGTATATGTGTTGTCGTAGTCTATCCATTTTTTTGTCTCTTGATAGACTTCATTTAGTTTGAAGTTTTTTATCAAGTTATCAACATATTGCTTGCGGCTATCATCTGTTTTGTATGTAGTTCGAATCCACATTTTCACAACATTTCCATTTCGTTGCACTGATGAAAGATTTATTTCTATTGTTTTTTGTTGGTTTTCCGCCACTGGCGCCCAGTCTGAATCTTTTGCTAAAGAAGATGCGTTCCTTTCCGCTGTTGCATCGCGCATTTCGATTTCTTTTTCTTTAATTCCTCCTGTATTTCTCGCTTTGCTTTCCCGTAACAATGGAACTATAAAATTTATAAACAAAGCAATGACTATGAAAATAGTCAGGTATAGTATTTTCTTTTTCATAACTCAAATCTATTCATAAAAAATTCAACATCAACTTTCTTTTCATCATAAATGTAAGGCCTTCCATCTTTGGGGTCAATTTCTATTTTTATGTTTATCCTGTCTTGGTTTGCATTAATACATTTTCCGAAAATCAACCGTTGAATATCGCTGTTACTAAAAATAAAATAGATATTTGTTTCGATTTTATTCAATAGGCATCTTGCAACTATTACATATCGAATTTGAAGTCCTATATAATCATTAAACTTCTTTTGGCGAATAGTTGCATGAATTCTCTTTTTGTCATCAATAGTAGTAGTCTTTACTTGCAAATAATAAAACATGTTGTTCTTACTCGCAACAATATCTACCCCGTCATCTACAAGCATGTTGTTCACGTTGTATCCCCTAAAAAGAAGCTCGGCCATTACAGCACATTCTCCTGCTTTTCCTGTAAATAGGTTTTGAGGTTGCGGTTTTGGATTTTCATCCTCTGGTACTATGGGCGGATCGGCAGGGGGCTCTGGATTTGATGGTCTTGGGCTTGATTTTCTTAATTTATACAAACCTTTTCCAGGTTTGCCAGTTTTGGGATTGTTTGCTTTGGAAAACAGACCTGCGGGTTTTTTAGATTCGGTTCCAAGTATGCTGTTTACTCTTTTGACCACTGCTTCTATTGCGACTGATTCCGACTCATTAAATAAGTTATTATAAAATCTATTGTATAAATGAGCGGCAATGTCTTTAACATGCAGTCCTTGTTTTGCCTCTTTTTGCGAAAGTATTTCTTCTATAATACCTTTGTTTACCCTATTCATATCTTTATCTTTATTTGTTTTTTAATTCTTTAAAAGTTATTTTTGCCGAACGCAATTATTTATTCATCTCTATCAGAACACACACAACAGCGACGGTGCCATTGTTGTACCACCGTACACTACTGTTGTGCGATGGATTGCCGTTATGTGTATTATTTTGCAATTGGATTCCCCTTTTTAGCCAACTCCTTGTATGTTGATGCCAATTCTTTTGCGCCGGCAACCTGATCTTCGAGAGAAGCTATTAGTTGATCTTTTATATTTAACTCTCTTTTTAATGAGTCGTTTTCTCTTTTTAGCATCTCGTTTTCTCTTTGCAATTCTTCTAATTTAGAATCATTATAAATAACAGGGGATTCGATTTCAGAAAGAAGCATTTCTCCTTTGCCCATTTTTAGCCAAACAGGGTTGATTCTTGGCGCTTTCTCTAAGATCAAGTCTAACATGCTGTCACCAACACTGGTACCATCCACTACTAAATTGTTTGCATACTGACGGCTAATTCCGAGTGCATTTGCAAATAAGATATTTCGATCAGCAAAAAACATCTCTCTGATTTTTTTAATTCGTTGATTTATATTCATTGTACACAAATATTATTTACATTTATTATCTTTGCATCATTAAATTATAATTATAAGTAATGCGCAAACGGGCGTATAGGTTATATTGAGCTGTATTCGGAAGGGCAATTAATATCCCAAACAGCGTTGACACTACAAATAAAACGTGTCTTAACCAAGAACATCGAGTATCAAGATCTTTCAGAGAAAGATCGGATAAAGTTTGAAGATGATCGTCTGTTATAAAATTATTCATATTTATTCATGTTAAATCCATATTAAATTTATAATTATGTTGACATCATTAATTGTTTTAATTTTTCTTCCATTGCTTTTTATAGCGATCGGGATATGGGTGTTGATCTTTCTTTTGGCTTCTTCCGGCAACTCTAATAGAGAATACGGCAAGCGTGTGCTCGATTCAGATACTCTACTTAAGCGCTGTGTTAAAACGCACTTAAAGACTATAAAAAAAATGGACGAGATAGATAGAAAGCAAGAATGCTCTGCGTCTGATCTTGAAGCCGAAAAAATAGCAGGCGGTCGAAACGAAAGAGCAGACAAGCCATTTGCCCCTATTTATCCTTCTTTGGAGTAAATGAAACGGCGCAAAAATCAGATTCGTTTTTGCTGTCTAATTTAGCCATATTGTTTTCCCATTGTAGGGGTTGAAGATTGTTTATATCGTTTCTTCCGCCCTTACTTTCGGGAGTTATATGATCAATCTCCCATCCAAAAGTATGGCTTCTATCGCCATATTTATCCCATTGCATTAGCGCATCACACACATCAAATCTGTGAATTTTAGGATCAAAACCCGCTTTAACTATCCCCTTACTCTAAACTGATGATTTCTCTTCTTCCGTGTAATTTGCCATAATATTTTAATTTTCAATTACTTACCTGTTTTTTTATTTAGAATTTTTATAAATAACAGACTGTAAACAAGTATTGTTTACAATTTATTTTTTACTGCTAAAAACCATAGTACCTCCATTTTTCTTGACAACATAACCAAGAACAAGGAATATTTTACTAATTAATTCAAAAGGAATATTGAACGGTTGATGAATGAGAGTGCCATCGGGATAGGTTTCGTCGTTCGTGCTGTGTGCTCGAATGCAATCATTGTTTACCTGTACCCGTTTTGTTACCCTGTATTCGCTTGTTTCGATAACATAATCTTTTCCCGGCACGATTAAGCGCAAGTCTTCTACTTCCTTTAATGCAAGAATACATCCGGGAGGGTATTCTGTCATGCTGTCGCCATAATGCCTTAATGCTGCTGTAGCATCCTTGAACCAATCTCCTGTGTCGATATATTCGGCAGGAGATGAAACGCCTTGCATATTCGCCGAAATTTCATTATTTCCTCCAACGGTCACAACATCATCGTAGAATGGAATTAATTTACCTGCTCGTTCTGATGGCTCGTCTTTGAGCATAGAGCCTTCGCCGGTCATTAACCAACCTGTATTTAAGTCCGGGTATTGCATAGCAATTTTATGCAATGTATCTGGCTGAATGGATACTCTTATCGCATTCACATACCCACTTGACATATCAATGGACTGAGCAAATTTCTTTTGTCCTATATTTTTGTAAGATAAAAATCTCATAAGTCTTTGTTTGACTGTACTTTCCATGATTTTATTGTTTGTATTTAATCTAAATAACTTATTGTTACATAAAATTGCTATGTTATAATTTGCACAATACATAACATCGCTGTATCTTTGCACCATGTTTACACAACAAACATACTTTCAATGAATAAAATTAAAATAATCTACAAATAAACAAAAAAAATGGCAGAAGTAAAAATTATCAAGAAAATTAATTACACGGATACCATTAAGGCGATGCCAGTAGGATCTTCATTGGTATTCAAAACATCGGACGTGCGGGTTAATTCTATTCATAGAATAACTTATGATCTTAATAAACAGGGGTATTCTTACTCGGCTACTCAAAAAGGACTAATCAACGAAATTAAAGTAACACGCACGGCATAATCATGGCACTACCTGTATTATACAACAAAAAAGAAACTTGCGGTATCCTTAAGGTCAGTGAGCGGGAGCTTGGCCGAATGATCGAAAAGGGAGTTATCTGTTACGACTACAAATATAATACGCGGATTCTCTTTAAGGAAGAAACTTTGGAAAACTATCTTGAAACAATAAAAGTAAAAATATGAAACTACAATTATTCATTCAGTTTGCAGGAGCGGTGCTATTAGCCCTGGCGATGATCATTGAAATGGTCGCAGCGTTCTACTTTGATTCCGTTGCGATGTGGAAAGTGTTTACGGTTATCATGGTTGTGCTGAGCATTCTGTTTTTCAAACAAGCGTTAAAAGAATTAAAATAAATCTCTATCTAAATAAAAAGCATGTAGTAAAACCCGTGAGGGAATACCGGATGGTGTGGTGTAACTGTGTAATCTTCTCAATAATTAGTATGTATTAGTTAGAGCTCCGGACATGCTTTTAAAATTAAAAAAACAATGAAACAAAATCAGGACATAATAGATGAAGTGATTGCCATCATATTAGGCTTCGCGGTAGCGTTTATCGCGGCCTTTGTCCTGATTTTCATAATAAGTCTATTCTTATAGGGGCTGTGGCGAAACGAAATAACGGTTAATAATACTGATGAGCCAAAGAGTTGGCAAGCCCCTTAAATCATACCGTCGTGAGACGTTTTCATAGTTAATTTTTGATGAGTAGAAAGTCCCGGTGAAATTCCGGGCATTCGGGAGATGTGGCTTGATCGCCTATTCTCCCACAAATTAAAAAAATATCTGATTTTATTGCGATGAAAAAGAAAAGTATTATATTTGCAGCGTTCAACGCCAAAGAACAGACATATTCACTTTGTGTAATAGCTATTATTGTGGCTATACTTTTGGCGCATCTATCTGCAAAGATAAGAGGCTGTCTAATCCCGGTGGGCTATTACACTTGTGTTTTAGTTTGTTCTTTGGCGAGAACGGGAGGCGACAGCCTTTCCTATTTATTAATACTTTATTTTCATTCACAAATGCCAAAGAACAATGAAAATGCAAGTAATACACAAGGTGTATCTACAAGCACGCCCAGCGGTGCGAAAACTGTCCCTATCGAAGCGTTCAATATCGAAATGAACGCAAAGAACAAAGCCTATTATTTTATCCTTTCCAATGGGCTTTTTGAACAATACTGCGAGTTTTGTAGAAACTACAAATCGGGTAACCTGCATCATGATTGTCTCAGTTATTTATCATCTAAAATTTAATAACATGGATAATTCAATATTTAATTACAACGGAAACAATATATCCATGAAGATGGATAATGGAAGTGTTTTTGTGAACGCCACAGAAATGGCAAAGAGTTTTAATACTCAGACCGGAAATTGGCTAAGAACTGAACAATCTCAAAGAATAATCAATGCATTGAGCGAAACTCATTTCTGCGCTTCGACTGATTTAGTGCAAGTTACAAAAGGTGGAGATTTAAAAGAGCAGGGGACGTGGATGCACGAAGACGTAGCTTTGGCTTTTGCTCAGTGGTTAAGTCCTGAATTTTACATTTTATGCAATAGAAAAATAAAAGAACTTCTTCGCAATGGTTATGCCAAACTCGACACCATCAGCAAGAAAGACCTTGCAAAAATGCTGCTTGAATCCGAAGAAGAAAAAGAAAAAATGCAACTTACGATTGATTCGCAATCAAAGGAACTCATTGAATCTGCTCCCAAAGTAGAATATTTTAATAAATGCCTTGAAAGCAAAGGATTCCTGACTACTAATATGATTGCTGCCGAATTGGGAATAAGCTCTATAAAACTAAACAAACTACTTTGTGGTTGGGGAATCCAATACAAACAGTCTGATTGCTATTTCCTGTATGCTGATTACCGGGACAAGGGATACACGGTACATCGCCCTTATCCTCACTTGAACTCACAAGGAATCACAGTTACGACACAGCACATGTACTGGACTGAATCCGGTAAGAGATTTATCATTGAAATGTATAATAAGAAAATCGCTGCATAATGAAACATTCATGTATGACAGGTGACGCGCTCACCGATTTGGTGAATTTCTACAAAGGCGATGAAGTATTTGAGCGGGAAGAACAGCTGGCGACTTGTGTAGATTGCGATTCGGATCTATTTGAGGAGGGCGATATTTTTCATGACAAGTATGGCCAATCGGTTTGTTTTGACTGCTACAACAAACTGGATGATTCAGAGAGAGGACTAAGTGTATTCGATACCCTCGCAGCGGCTTTTTGCCCTGCTTAAATAAACAGTTATGAATGAAAAAATAAACCCAACGGATAACTCGCACAGTAGTGATGTTCTCAAAGAGATGAAGGCAATTGAAAAGAAACGGAAAGGCTGCAAGAAAGTAAAAGTCTTAAACGGGTATGTGATCACAACTAATCCTGAGAAGTGGAAAGAATACAATAAACAATGATTATTATGGAAAATCTTGCAATATACAACCAACTTAAATCAGTTCCGGAAGAGGCGAAAAAGCCAATCAAAGGGGGGAGGATCAATGGATTTACTGACATAAATCCAATGTGGAGAATTAAAATTCTTACAGAAATATTTGGCATGGTTGGTTTTGGATGGAAATATGAAATTGTAAAACAATGGATTGAAGAAGGAGGAAATGGCGAAAAGGCCGCATTCACCCAAATTAATCTATTTGTAAAACACAATGGAGAATGGAGTGAACCCATTCCCGGCGTTGGAGGAAGTTCGTTTGTCGCCAATGAATCCAAAGGCCCTTATACTTCTGACGAATGCTATAAGATGTCGCTTACTGATGCGATTTCGGTTGCATGTAAGGCTCTCGGTGTTGCGGCTGATGTTTATTATGCAAAGGATCAGTCGAAGTACGACACTCCTCCTACTCTTGAAAAAACAGAAGAACCAACTGATTTGGAAAAACAACTTCTTGTATTGGGGTATTTTGATAAAAATATTGAACCCCTTCAAAAGATGCTAAAGTATTACAATCTCGGCTCGGTTGATGACCTGTCAACTGCCAACATCAATGAAATTTATAAATCATACAAAAAAAGAGGATTGATATGAAAACTTTCAAAATACGATGCTCCCAAATAGGGAAGATAATGACAGAGCCGAAAACGAAAGAGGCTAAGTCTCTTGGTCTTTTATCAGAAACCGCAAAGTCTTATTGTGATAACTGGATTAAAGAACAGGTATATAATCGAAAAAAAGAATTTTCATCAAAAACAACAGAAAAAGGAATTATAGTAGAGGATAGCTCTATTGATTTTATCTCTGAATTTCTTGGATTTGAAATGCTGATGAAAAACGAGGAGCATTTTGAGGATGAATATATGACCGGAACCCCTGATATTGTGTTAAGGTCGGATGATTTGATTATTGATGCGAAAAATAGCTGGGATTGCTTCACTTTTCCGCTGCTTGAAGAAGAACTGCCTACTTTAGATTATTACTGGCAGGCGCAAGGCTACCTTAATTTAACAGGATTAAATAATTACAAAGTAGTATATGTACTTTCTGATACTCCTCTTAATATAATAGAACGGGAAGCGTATTGGTATTGTAAGAATAACGGATTTGAGGAATTGGATGCTGAAATTTTGGAAGCATTTCAACTAAAAATGACCTATGCTGGTATTCCGACAAAATATAAGATAAAGATATTTGACATTAAGCGGGATGATACCAATATAGCAAGAGTAAAGGAGAGAGTGTCGCAGTGCAGGAGATACGCTCAGGAGCAGATTGATAAATTTGGATTGCAATGAAACTCCTTTTGAAAAATACAGCTTCCGGACTTGTTCCTATGTATGATGTTGACTACGAAGAAAAGCGAAAGCTAAAGATTGGAGAAACGTATAATGCTGAAATAAAAAAGCAACGCAATCCGGAGTTTCATCGCAAATTCTTTGCCTTGATCAATTGCACGTGGGATGTTTTGCCTGATGCAGGAAAAGAGTTTTTCAAAACAACGGAAGGATTAAGGAAATACCTTACAGTTACAGCCGGTCATTTTGATTTGGTGTACTCAAATCGCTTGAAAGAATTTGTTGAAATACCCAAATCAATCAGCTTTGAAAATATGGACAATACGGAATTTCAAGATCTGTACAACAATGTGGTTTCGGTGATATTCTCAATGGTGCTTAAAGGAAGAATCACAGAAGAACAATTCAATAATCACTTGGCAAATTTTTAAACTATGAAACTAAAAATCATTAAAGCAACAATTTTCGATTTGGAAGGAAAGTATATCCATTTGCCAAAAAACGAAATAATCGAAGAGAAAGAGATTGAGAATTACAGGGCTTCAATAAAGAAAACCCCGGAAGACAAAGTGTTGCTCACTTTTGAAGAGATAGGATGATGGCAGACTTAAAGATATTCATCAAGCGATTAGACAAGGTATTCTCCGAATTCATTCGGCTTAGAGACTGCGATGACAACGGAATGATCAAATGCTATTGCTGTGGGAAATATCTCCCATGGAGAGAATCAAACAATATGCATTTCATTCCCCGCCAACATATACCATTAAGATTTAGCGAAGTTAATTGTCATGCCGGCTGTGTTCATTGTAATAAGTATATGAATGGAAATATAGAAGAATATGTGATTCATCTAAAGAAAGACTACGGAAGCGATATAGTTGAGAGGTTGGCTGTCGCAAAATATCAAACCGCTAACTTGTCAATACCAGAATTGAAGCTTTTGATCAATCATTATAAAGGAGAAGTTAAAGAGCTCCGAAAAGAAAAGAATATCAACAATTAAAAAAAATTATCATGACACAAGAAATCAAAGATTTTTGCAAAAGATTTAATATTACAGAGGACCAGTTCTATGGGCGAGAAGAAATAAAAGGAGATTTGAATTTAAGATGGAGTAACCTGACATCACTCCCGGAGAACTTCAATCCTACTGTTGGAGGTGACCTGCGGTTAGAATATAATCAGTTGACATCACTCCCGGAGAACTTCAATCCTACTGTTGGAGGTGGCCTGATTACTGATTTTGGACGAAAACATGTAGGAGCAAAGGTAAGTATTCCTAAGATTCAACTCCCGGAGATTTACACATGGAATAACGGGCAATACATCAAAGCTGATGGTATTTTCATGGAAGTAGTTTCCAAGAAAGGAAATATTTACAAAGTTAGGAAAATAAACAAAATTGAGGAATCCTATTTAATTACTGACGGAAATGGAAGATGGTCCCATGGATCAACTTTAAAAGAAGCAAAAGATGACCTTATTTACAAAATCAGCAATAGGGACAAATCAAGCTATAAGGATCTAGCAATAGATAGTGAGTTAACTTTTGAGGAATGCGTTGAAATGTATCGTGTAATTACTGGTGCTTGTTCTTTTGGAACTCGAAATTTTGTTGAAAATCGTTTGAAAGAAAGAAAAGAAAAATACAAAATATTAGAAGTGATTGAGATTACCAAAGGAGAGTACAACAGTAGTTTATTAGAAAACTTTTTTAAAAAAATATCATGAACTGGTTTCAATGTAAAATCTCCTATGAGGAGATGATGGAAAAGGGAATTCTGAAAAAAGTAACAGGTTCTTATCTGGTAGATGCGCTTTCGTTTACAGAGGCCGAGGCACGCATCATAGAAGAAATGAAGCCTTATATAACCGGAGAATTCACAGTAAAGACAATTAGTCGTTATCCGGTTTCGGAAACATTCTTCAATGAGAACAGAGATAGATTTTACAAAGGGAAAATAGCCTTTATAACATTGGACGAGAAATCGGGAAAAGAAAAGAGAACGAAAACAGACATGCTCGTTCAGGCATCGGATATTCAGGAGGCTAAAGATATAATCATAAAAAACATGGCTGATACGATGGCTGATTATGTGATCATTGAAATTAAGGAAACAGATATAACAGAAGTATTTCCTTATAACCCCGCAGGAAATGAGAGATCTGATAATTAAGAAAATAAAGGAAATTTCACAACGGAAAAAGGAAGAAAATAAATTTCCCATCTCCGCTACCAAGTTCGAATTACAATCGGCTATTATTGAACTATTCAAATCCGAATTTGATGCAATGACAGAAGAAGGAGTATTTATGGTCGGGGATGCAATTAACGACAAGTATATAGTAATGTTTGAGTAACTATTAATAAACAACAGTATGGAAATTACAGAAGAAAAAGCAAGAGAAATTTATCCGAATGTGTCGGAAAGTTTCAAAAGAGAATTAGAAGAACATTTTGGTAAAGAAACATTTATGCCGAATGAACTCGATAAATTATTATCGTATGAAGCAGCTTTGGAATTGGCAAAGCGTCCGGATGCTAAAGCAATTAGTGAAATCCCTGAAGATTTACATGATCATTTATTGAAATATTATAAATGTATTGTGTTAAGCGAAGCGGCCAATGGTGGAAAAAGGATGGATATTTATAATTCAAAAGTCAATCGACATTTTCCTTATTTTGAAGCAAACGGGTCTCCTTCCGGCTTTCGGTTCTACGGCTCGCTCTGCGTTAACTCGAGTGCGGATGCGGGTAGCGGGTCTCGCCTTTCGGTTATAAGCGAAAAAGCAGCACGGCATCTCGGAACTAAATTCACAAAAGAGTTCAGGGAGTATTTAGAATCTTAATTTATTAACTTATAATATTTAAAACAATGAACTTAACGAAATTAAAACAAGATCTTCAAGAAAGACTGAACTCAGTAGAGAATGCATTTATGGAAACGGGCCGTCCGAAATCGGAATTTCCATTTATAGCCACTATAAGACAAAGAAGATATGAATCGGGTAATTCAGGGACATATTATTTAGAGTGATGATTCAATTAGATAACGATATGAAGCAATTAAGAATACTTGTAGCCTGCGAATATAGTGGAACCGTACGGGATGAATTTAGCCGGCTTGGATGGGATGCATGGTCATGTGACTTACTTCCGACCGAATCAGAGTTGACCAAACAGGAGGGCAGGCATATACAGGGCGATGTACTTCCATTGTTGCAGCAGGATTGGGACTTAATGATAGGTCATCCGCCTTGCAATTTCATATCGTTTGCCGGGACTTCAAGTTGGAATAATCCGGGAAGGGTATTTGAGCGATTGAAAGCATTGGAATTCTTCGCCAAATTATGGGAAGCGCCCATCAATCATATTTGCCTGGAAAACCCGAAGAGTTGCGCATCTCCCGTGGTTGCAAAATACACACAGGAAATTCAGCCGTATTATTTTGGTGATCCGCAAATTAAGACTACATGGCTTTGGTTGAAGAATTTACCGCCTTTACAATATAGCTTTGAAGCCAACCTGTTTGGTCAGCGGACGGCTGCCAATAGACCGGGACCGACTTCGATTGACAATACAACCCGAAGAAAAAAAAGATATTTCGCAGACTCGGCAGTAAGAGACCCAAAAGAGCGCGCAAGATTCTGGCCGACAGTGGCCAAGGCTATGGCTGAACAATGGACGGAATATATTAACAATCAAACGGAAATAAAATGAAACATGAAATTACCCCCCCCCGTAAACAAGTTGCAAATCAGAGCTAATCTGATTCACCAACTCCGGAAGAAAGGTTTTCAAGTCAAAACCCGTCAACGGACAATATTTTGCGAGTACCTATCATCCCCGGATGAGACTAACGAGATCAAGAGATTATTAGTGAAGTATGGATTCTTAAAACGCATTTAGATTATGACTAAGCAAGAAAAGAAAGACAGATTGCAGGAGGTCTGTAATCATTTTGTACACGATCGGAAAGTCGTCATTAAAGATATTGACGGCGTGGCAAAAGAGAGCCGAATAACGGCGGTGTATAGAGATAATACGGTAATTCTGTCGGATTGTGTAAGATCGACATGGAGTATTTTTAAAATTACGTTAAAATAAATAGATATGAAAAGATACACATCAAGGTACTTTGAATTAAGCACCAATAGTAACGGGATGATAAATTACATTCCAAAGCCAGAATTTGGGATGAAAAAAGAAAAATTCTGCGTTCACTTTGCGCTTGGATGCAATGTCGCTAATTCTACCACGGAGTCCTGTACAGAAGAATGGTATGGCGTCTGTCTTGCTGTAATGGACGGGCTTGTTGATATTTCAGAAGGTCTGAAACATGAAGTTACAAAACGACTTAGTTATGGGGCTTATTTTCCAAAATCATTAGAGAGTGTACACAAGGGAGGTATTTCGTTCAAGGAAGCGGTATCCCATGTTAATGGCTATGCAGAGGCTGTGAATGATTTCAAAGAGATATTCGAGACAACGGATAGTATGTTCCGCCGGTGTTTGAATGAGACATTCCCTGAATTTGAAAATTTAAAATAAACAAATAGATATGAGCACAAGAGCAACGATTAAATTTTCAAACGAATATTTTGCTGAAAAATATTATGTGTACAGGCATTGTGATGGTTTCCCCGAAGTTATATTAGCTGATTTACAAAAACTTATTGATGAAGCCAAGGGAAGGTGGAGTGACCCTGAATTAGGAATGATAGTATCTTTATTTATATCAATGAATTATGACTATAACAAGCAAAGCCTGCCCGATTACGAAATTACAGAAACATTTCACGGCGATGAAAGTTATACCTACTATTTCAACTGGAATAATGAAACAAAAAAATGGGATTTTGGAATCTTGAAATAGAAAACTATGAGACGAGAGATAAAATTAACAGTTGATATTCCAGATGTTGGAGCAACAGAATCAGAAATCAGAGAATTTATAGAATTTGAGTTACATTATTCAGGACGGATGTCATTAAAGAATTCTCTTTGCGAAGAAACTATAAATGTAATTGAATGCAGTATTGAAAATTAAACTATAAGACCAATGACAAAAGAAACATTCATCGCCTCCATTGAGGCACTTAAAAAACAATACGAACACGACTGGGAGTGCGCTAAGGCATTTCAAACCGTCTTCCCGGAAGATCGTATTTATATTGGTTATGATAATCACTGGGTTAACAATGCCCTGATTCGGGTTTTACAGGAAGATTTTTGCGACGACCATAAAGACAGTTGGATTGAATATTTCTGCTTTGAACTGGATTTTGGGGCAAAGTATAAACCGGGAGATATAACAGATAAGGACGGTAATGATATAGATTTGTCAGATGCCGGGAAATTGTATGATTTTTTAATAAAAGAGATATGAGTTTCACAACGCCGTGTTTTATCAGAAAAAATACTCCGGAACTTCGGAAGAGGTTGGAGGAGCTGGGTTACAAATGTGGCAGCTCATATTCACATTTAAACGAAGATTTTAATTCAATAATTGTAACAACAGGGACATCTTATTTTATTGTTGGAAATACAGAAGCAATTGAATGGTATAATCAGATAGGGATAGTCGTAATCGACTGCGGAGCCAACGAAGAGCTATTCCTCGCTATTGCAGCGTTAAGAGACGATAGTGATTATATGCAGTGGTTTTGCATTAAGAGAGAATTTCCAACAAAATACGAACATTTCAAATTATGTGCGGAACAAAATTGGAACACATTTAGGGCAAAAAATGAAATAATGGATCATATGTATTTTGGTTATCACAAAGCCACGATACAAGAACTTATTAAACATTTTAGTAAAACATAAAATAGAAAATATACAATTTTATGGCAAACAATAAAATGGGACTCTCTTATTATAATATAGATACGGACAGATATATCGATATTCGAATAAAGCGGTTAAAAAAAGATTTTGGATGCAATGGTATCGCTGTCTATGATTATATTCTTTGCAATATATACCGGGATAAGGGCTGTTTCCTCGCGTGGGACGAAAGTACTGCCTTTGACGTGGCTGATTATTTCGGGTTGAAAGAGTCTTTGATTGAAGAAATTGTAAAATACTGTGGTGTTGTGGGCCTTTTTGATAAAGGATTGCTCTCTCGTGGGATTTTAAGTTCTCAGTCGATTCAGAAACGATATATTGAAATGTGTAAGAGGGCAAAGAGGAATAATGTAGAAATTCCGGAAGAATACAACATTCTTCCGGAAGAATGTTTGAAAATTCCGGAAGAATTGATTAAAAAGGAGGAAGTTTGCCGCAAAGAAAGTAAAGAAAGTAAAGTAAATAATCCCCCCTATATCCCCCCAAGGGGGAATGAGGGTGAAATTTTTGATTTAAGTTCTTTAAGTCCTCCGGAAGACGGAACGAATAGAAATTTTCCCGGATTGGTTGACTTCCTGAACAAATATCCTTTTTCCGTGAACGAAAAAAAGAAAATTATTATTGTTACAAACTACGGGGAGGTCGGACACCCGATTTGGCAACTGTTTCTCCATGTGGCGGGAAATCGCGAGATAAAAATGCCCGACAGGTTTATAATCAGCAAATTGAAATTATGATTGGATTGAACGAATACGCCGAAAAATACGGCATTGATGTTGCCTTGCTCACCAGCAGGGAAATGAAAACCGAAGTGGTTACGGCCCGTCAGATCTACTGGTTGTACATGAAATCGCTCGGATTCGGATACAGGGAAATCGCCCGGCAGTTTGGGTATTCTCCTGCCGGTATTCTTGTTGGAGTGAGGAGAATTAAAGATCTGATGGGTTCTAAAGACGCCTATGTGAGATTCCGCTGCGAAGTTGTGGGGTTGAATGTCGAGGAATTGAGCAAAGTAAATATTTAGTTTTATGGAAACAAAATTAATTTCATTAGATTAGGAATAATAAATTACCTAAAAAAAAGATTGGAAACCAAAGAAAAAGAACTAAATTTGCAGCGAGCTGCAAAAACTCGAATAAATTGCCCCATTTGCGGAAAATTTTTACTTAAAAACAAAGATGCAAAAGGTGAGATTGAATGTTTTTGCAAGACTTGTAAAAAGAGTGTAGAGATTAGGTTATAACATATTCAGCACAGAGCCTTGAGCCCGCTGTTTCCTGTTAAGGGAGATTGCTGGCTTTTTTATTTTTAAGAAATGACAAATGAAAATAAAGACACAAAGAAGTTAACTGCAAAGCAAGAAAGATTCTGCTATGAGTATTGTATTGACTTTAATGCTACAAGAGCATCTATAAGGGCTGGCTATAGCGAAGATACAGCTTATTCGATCGGATCTGAAAACTTGAGAAAACCTGAAATACAGAATAGAATTAAAGAGATGCAAGAAAACCTGTCCGAGACTTCCGGAATATCCGCACTCAGAGTTCTGAAGGAGCATGAAAAGATTGCATTTTCATCTATAGCTCACCTACATGATACATGGATAGAAAAAAAAGAACTTGAAAAATTAACTGACGAACAAAAATCTTGTATTAAAAGTATAGCTACTAAAGTAAAGAAAGTTCAATTAGGAGATGAATCATTTTTCGACTTGGAGATGGTAAAAATTGAACTCTATGATAAGCAGAAATCACTTGACAGTATAAATAAGATGTTAGGATTTGAAGCCCCCGTAAAAACAGAGCAAAAAATATTGACCTCTACCATTGTAATGAACATAATAGATAGTGATACCCCACTGGCAGATAGCGAAGATGAAGTATTGAAATGAACACAACTGTTGTATATAAGGCAAATTCCGAGGTTAAGAAGAAATATGCAATCAACCAAGGCGGAACGAGTAGCGGAAAGACATTCGCTATTCTGCAACTCTTATTTGTGATTGCGACTACTCAACCTAATCTCGTTATCACGGTTGCAGGACAAGATATCCCAAACTTAAAAAAAGGAGCCTACAGAGATGCTTGTACGATCTATAATTCAAACGAAGATTTTAAGAACTGGTTTTATAGACCCAATCAAACGGATCGTATATTCACGTGTATAAATGGATCTATAATTGAATTCTCCTCTTTTTCTGACGAACAGGATGCTAAGTCCGGCAAAAGGGATTTTCTTTTCATAAATGAAGCTGACGGCATTCCTTATGAAATAGTATGGCAATTATGCATTCGTACCCGTATCCGTGTTTTTATGGACTATAACCCTACTACTCGTTTCTGGGTTCATAATAAATTCATCGGACGTAATGATGTTCAACTAATAATCTCTGATCACCGGCATAATCCTTTTCTCTCAAAGGAAATGCACGATGAAATTGAATCAATTGAAGATACGGAACTATTTAAAGTGTATGCAAGGGGATTAACCGGAAAACTCCAAGGACTTATCTATAATAATTGGACCATTTGCGAAAGAATGCCTGAGATATATAAATCCCGCTGGATAGGACTTGACTTTGGTTTTGTAAATGATCCTACCGCTTTAATTGATGTAAGATTATCAGAGGGAAAATTATGGATCGATGAATTATGCTATGAAAAAAATATGCTTAATTCAGATATTATAACAGAGATAAATGAGAATAATATACAGAGGGTAGATATTGTTGCTGATAGCGCAGAACCTAAGAGTATTGCGGAAATAGCGAACAAAAGAATAAAGATCGAAGCAGCGTTGAAAGGGCCTGATTCTGTCAAGAATGGAATTGATATACTAAGAAGATATAATCTTAATGTAACGCGTAGAAGTACAAACGTAAGAAAAGAGCTTCTTTCTTACATGTGGAAAAAAGATAAGAAAACAGGAGAACACTTAAATGAGCCGATTGATAAATTTAATCACTCTATGGATGCGGTTCGATACGTTGCATTGAATAAACTTGGAGACATAAAGAAAGGTAATAAAATAGCTGCCTTTGGATTCAAAAATTAAAAACATGTAAAATATCACTCGTTAAACAGAATGAAATATCATATTATGACATAATAAATGTAAATAACAACTAATTTAAATGACAAAATCATGGCAAAGAAACAAATTGAATTACAGGTTTATATCGACAATCTAAATGCGGGAGTGCCTGAGGGGGATATTATTAAAGCTGCCGTCTCTTCCGGCGTCACAGAGAAAGAGGTTAAAGAAAAGATTAAAGAAGCCAAAGCGGCTATCGAAAAGGTAAACGATACAACAGAGCCTGTTACCGGCGTCACCGATGAAGATGCTGCACTGAAAAGCAAAACAAACGAACTTCTTTCCAATTTAGAAAATTCTCTCAAATCGGCATCTGAACTCCGTGAGATCCGTCGTAAAAACAAACTATCTGACATAGGCATTGCCAACATTGGCCGTGAAATTACCCAACTGATTAAAGTAACAAAGCGCTATGCTGAGAATTGAGATCAATAAGGAGCATTATGATATCTGGAATACATGGAGTGACCCAACCCTGTCAAAAATAATAGAACTTGGCACTCTTGTTAATTCATGCCCGGCTTGGCTAAAGGATCTACATTGCGAAAAAGAAACAGAATTAACAGAATTACAGGCGACCGAATTTGATGTATTCGTAAAGAAAGTGATAGGAATCATGAGCAACATTCCTATTAATATCGTTTACCAAACAAGTCCAATTGAACTGATGGCTTTATATAATTCTGTTCTTTTCAAATTCGTGTACGGCTGTATGTTTTATCCAGACTTCAAGCCGGCAGGAATAACGAAGTTTGAACATAAGGGTGAAACATACTATCTGCCATCATGCGATAAGGATGTGGTCGGAGAGCCTATGCCATGTGTGAATATCTCGGCTTTGGAATTATGCGAATCAACAGATTTGCAGAACGCCGGGCGTGAAATGGAATCCGGGAACTATACTTTTGCTGCAAACATCATTTCTATTCTTTGCCGCAAAAAAAACGAGCCTTACGATGAGAATGTATGCAAGGATCGGGCGAATGTGTTTCTGTCTCTTCCAATGGGTATAGTACTGGAGGTTTTTTTTTGCTTGGATCAGCTCATGGTTATTTCCAATCAATCTACTCAAATATCTACACTTCGGGAAAGGCTGAAAAAAAAAGCAATTCAACCTTAGCCTCATTTGGTTGGAATGGGAAAATACTTTGGGTTGCCGGAGGAGTTGAAAATATAAAGATGGTTGAACAAATGAACTGCTACGAATTCATGCGGGTACTAAGTTATAAAATCACCGAAAATGAAATCTGAAAATGAAATAAAACTAAAGGCAAAAATTGAAGTACTTCAATACTTGAATGACCGGGAATGCAATTGCGACAAATCCAAATGCTCAGAGCATTTCAACTACATAAGGGCGCTTATTTATGATTATCAAACACGATTAGACGAATCAACCAATGAAGAGAAGTGACTTTGTATCATTATTAAAAGATCGATGCACTGAAAAAGGGTATAATTTCCTACATGGATTCCCCTACCGGATGAATGAAGGAACAAACAAGAATAGTAATGGCATCAGTTATCCTCTTTTTTGGCTTTGTCCGATGAAGTTGATAGGCGGAGAAATAAACGGCATAGAGTCTCATTCAACCTATCAGGCAACGGCCTACATACATCACCTGAATAATAAGTTTACCGAAGATCAAAAAGAGGGGATATGGCAAGAACAGGAAAAATTTGCCATATCGCTATTTACTTCACTTTCGTCTATTGAAAATTCAGATGTAGAGTATGTGAATATTATAGAATTAGATCCCGATGAATTTGTGCATAAAGACGGTACTATATCTATGGAAGTAACTTTCAAGGTAAGAATTTATGATTGTACTGAATAAGGAAATATTACAACCTATTGCAGATTACTTGAAGAAAGAGTTGCAGGAGGAATTAATTCAACAAGAACATAAGGCAACCGGAGAGTTGATTAATTCTATTGATGTAGTTGTAAATGAAATTCTTGGAGGTTTTGAAATCTCAGGTAGTTCTATTTTCTACGGACAATATGTCGAAAGGGGAAGAATGAAAGGAGCAAGGGGCGTTCCGATAGATGCGCTTATCAATTGGATTAAAGTTAGAGGTATAAAAATAGGAAGTGCGTCAGAAAAGAGTATGGCTTTCATGTTTCAGGCATCCATCAAGAAGAAAGGAATTAAACCAAGTCTATTTGTTGAAAAAACTTTGAAAAAATACAAAAACAAGATAGGTAGTGATATTGAGCAATATATGTATTCTCATGTTCTTGGAATCATTGAAAAAATATTTGTGCAATCATTAAAATTAGTATAAAATGGGGACATTGACGCCATTGTTAAAACCTGACAGCCTGATAGCGGCATTCGAAAACTTCAAAGGAATGTTTGAAGTTTCTTTTTCGAATAATTGCGAATCAATAGTCGTAAGTGTTACAAGCCAAAACAAATCATATCAAAAAGAATTCTCTGGGGAAGAATTGGAAGAAGGGAAATTACTGATCAATATTCAAAGATACATACAAGAATTTACAATATCATTAACAGATATTTATTCGGGTTTCGCGCTGACAAATAGCGGAATCAATAACTCATACAGTGTTGTAATTAGCGCAAAATTCAAAGATAACACTACTGCTGATGTTAACTTCTCCGGTAATTCGATAGATGCAATTAGATTCAAGTCTTTGAACTCAAAAAAAATATGGGACGTACTGCAAACAAATAGCGGTATCGAAATAACGACCAACTCAGGTGAAACAATCTTAGTAGTGAAATCATTATGAATCAATTTAGTTTCCTAACGAATCGACCAGATGAAAGTAAGGCGCACCATCAGGGACACGTCGCCATCCATTTTTATAGCGAAGATGCGCCGGTTGTTTTCGTAAAAATAGACGGAAAATTGGTTGATTTTCCAGAATCTGTTGATCAGGATAAAAAGATCTATATACTACACATCCCGAATTCAGTGTACAAAGGATCAGGTCGCGTTTGGGTAGAAATCAATGGATATTCAAAAGCAATCAATGTGGTGAATCGGGCCTGCAAGTCGTACACAATTGCTTGGCTTAATCCATTAGGAGGAATAGATCATTATACATTCTATTCGAATATATCAGAAAAGAAAGAAGTTGAAAAGGAAAAGATTTTAACTAATAGCGGATACAAGGTCATCTCATCCTATTATGATAGGGTTATAAATTGTTTTTCTGACCTTGAAAGATGTGCAATGAAAGAATGGATATCTGAAATATTTTCCAGCCCTAAAACTTGGCTAATTGAAAATGGAGACATAATTCCGATTGATATTGTAAGTGATGAAGTAATGACGCGGACTGACGGGCTTTCGCAAATAGAAATTGAGTTCAGAATTAATCAACCGGTAATACTGCAACAATCATGAGGTTGATCATAGATAAACAGGTAGTGGAGGATTTTGACATAAATACGGATGTGGCAATAACATTCGAAATTGCGAGCGTAACCGATATTGATAAAGAAAAAACCGGAGGGACTAAAACGATCAAAATTCCAATCACACCACAAGCAAGGAGGATGTTTGGATTCTCGGAAGATTTGCATTCAACGACTTTCTTTAATCAGGGGAAAGATGTAACACAAGAAGACCACACTGCGATCATTGATGATGATGACATTATAATCATTGCTGGTACTCCAATGTTACAGAAATCAGATACGAGGGTATTAGGATCCGGGTATTATAATATTTCGATCATTGGTTCAGGTAAAGAGTGGTCAGTTAGCGCTGTTATCAATGCTTTGTCTAAGACAGGGTTGGTTTTAGACCAGATATTCTCCGAACAGATGATAATTGATTCGTGGAAGGGAGAAGATACACTTGTTAGATGGCTTCCTGTTGTTCGTGCTCCATTTCAATACAGGGAGGATAATGAGACAAAACACAGGAAGATGAATATCTGGGATTATCACCCATTTATCAATGTTAAGGCTCTTTTTTTACAGATATTCAAAGATGCGGGATATGATATCGATTCAAGATTCATCGAGAATGGGAATTTAGATGAATTGTATATATCCGGATTCCTCAATAGGGCGGACGTGGAAGAAACAAAAAAAGAGTGGGATTTTAAGGCTGCCCCATTTCGGGATTACTCAAAGAATGTATCAGCTGTTACTCTCACAATAGGATCTGGCAGCACATTGGCAAAAATTGTAGATACTGCAGACTCGGAAGAAGTTGATGAATATGTGGATGAAGACGGATTCGATGCTGTGGCATACGCAGACGATGCATTTGACAACTCAGGATCATTCTTTATAGATCCGTCCGGATCCTGTTATTTCAAGCCAAACAAAGATGTTTCTTTAGGTTTCTCTGTAGAAATACAATTTATGACGTCGGCCGCATATTTTAACGGACCGTCTCCAACAGGGCTTCGACATGTTTTTAGTAAAGGATTCGACAAGGCGACACTCACTACATCGGCCGGAGATCAGACGATTATGCGCCCACAATTTGATGATTTTATTGGAACAGAAATTGTCAGGGGAAGAAAAAAAGTTGATATTCCTGATCAGTACAAAGGTAAATTCATCATAGTCGAACTCCCAGACTACAAAGAGGAGAATTATAGAGATTGGATTATAGTTGTAGAGAGCCCGGGAATAGATTTATTTAGATTTGACATTGAAGGGAAATACACAATCGTTCAGTCTAACCCATGGACAAGTAGAATTATTATTTCTAATTTTTCATACGAACGGCTCAATGCCTCCATGATAATATATGAAGCACTTGAGCAGGTTGATTCTGTATTTAAGTATGAATTCCCTGTAGAAAAAAGGACTGCAAATATTCCATTTTATTTCAATAAATTAATTTTTGAAAAATCAGACAACACCCCTGTTGATTTTACCTACTATTCAACAACCAGCATCGCCCCTATTTTTTCTCCAACAGGAATTGGCCTTGGAGACGAAATAACACCTGATCTGATCCTGCCTAACGAAATAAAACAATCATCTTTTCTTAAGGCAATAAAACAACTATTTAACCTAAACCTCTATACCGATACATTTAAGAAAAAAGTATTTGTTGAGCCGCGGGATGATTTTTACTCTGGGCCTGTTATTGACTGGTCGGAAAAGATAGATTTAAGCAAGCCAATTGAAATCGAAGAATTAGGAGCCGATATAAACCGTATATTTTCAATAGGGTATAAAGAGGCCGACTATTCTGTAAAAAAATTCAATGAGGACAATAAAACAATATTTGGAAGGTATGATACTACAATTCTCAATAAGTTTGCTAAAACGGAAGAAAACGTACATCAAAACGAAATGTTTTCTCCTTCCGTAGTGAAGGCAGGCTCTTATCCTCCGGCTGTAGATGCAAAACTACTCCATGTAAATGACGATGGGAATGACTTGGTAGTAAATTTTGATACCAGAATAGTAAAATACAAAGGAGTTAAAGATTTGCCGACTGGTCAGTTACTCGAATTCCCTGCTGAATCCGCTCAATATCCTTTAGTCGTTTTTTCTGATCAGGATGAAAATGTAAATCTTTGCTATGAGGATAGGAACGGAAATACAGGACTTCACAAGTATTACGACAACAATGTTAAGATGTACAACAAGTCCAAGCGAATCGCCTGTTATATGCACTTAAAACCGGTAGATATTGAGCCGTTTGCAAAACTAAATCTTTTAAAACAGGATTTTAGGGCAAGATTCAAACTAATGATCGATGGAGAATATGTGTATTGTAACTTGGAAAGTATTTCGGATTACAAGAAATGGAGAAGCACAAAATGTGTGTTCGTTAAAAGGGTTTAACGAAGAATAAGGCACAGGATAATTATTATTACTGCGGCCAAAACAAAACCCTTAATGAAGTAACGAATTACTAATTCAACCCAATCCATAAAAGTATAATTTTCACAAAGATAGAAAAATTATGGCAAAAAGAGTAGATTTATTCACTATAAATGTTTTAGGGTTAACCGAAACAATAGACAGCCTTTCTGTATTAGAATCAGAATTAAAAGCGATTAATTCCATTGTTACCAAGCACAAAAAAACGATACAGGAATTTGAGCAGGCACAAAAAGCAGGAGTTGAAACTACAGAAAGAATGTCTGATGCATACTTGGATGCAAAAAAAGTGTTACCGGGACTTGAGGATAAGCAAAAAAGTCTCGTGAGGCAGATTCAGGCAACCGATGCAATAATTAACAAAGAGATAGAAGATTACAAAGCTCTTATTAGGGAAAAGAACAAAGAAGCCGCTGCGACAAAAAAACAATCCGATGAGGATAAAAAATTACAACAAAGTCTTTCAATTCAAGTAAAGAGCATTCAGGATCTATCCACTAAAACAAATGCTTTAATCGCTGCCAGGAAGAAACTTGACATTACTACTGAAGAAGGGAGGAGTAAATTTGATGCTTTGACCAGGGAAATTGCTAAAAATCAAAACCAATTAAAAGAGTATGACTCCCAAATAGGAAACTTTCAGCGGAATGTGGGAAATTATAGTAGTGCTGTGTCTGGACTATTCAATGCATGGACAAAAGGAGCCGCGTTAATTGCTGGTGCATCGAAAGCTATAGAGTATTCTATAAAGATAATCGGAAACGAAACTGAAGGAGTAGAACAGGCATTCGCCCGTTTGAATAATCCGCGAGCATTGGATATGCTTCGGTCAGCTACAAAAGGGGCTGTTTCCGATTTAAGTTTAATGAAGGCCGCTGTAAAGGCAGATAATTTTAAAATACCGATGGATGCTCTTGCAAAAGGACTTCAATTTGCACAGAAGCAAGCAAAGGCAACAGGTGAAGATGTTGATTACCTTGTGAATTCATTTGTAATGGGTATAGGTCGTAAATCAGCATTAATACTTGATAATCTTGGAATATCTTCTGTTGAGCTTCGTGAAAAACTAAGGGGAATCGGAACAGAATCAGCAACGACAGGTCAAATCGCTGCTGCTGTTATGGAGGCTGTTGATGAACGGATGAATAAATTTGGAGACGACACGGATATTGCCAAAGAAAAAGCCGGACAACTTACTGCTACATGGCAGAATCTTCGAGATCAAGCTACAAAGAGAATCGCTTCTTTTCTCTCTCCATTGGCAGAAGAAGGAAAAGAGGCTTTGCAATGGATATTGAAGAATGCGGAAGCAATTTGGATATTTATAAAAGCACTTGGAGTGCTTACTTTGGCTACATATTCATATATTGTTGCTGGAAAATTAAAATTGTTGTTAAGTAAAGAAAACAGAGTAGCCACAGCAGCCGAAACGCTTGCAACTTATGAGCAAACGGTAGCCCAAGGAAAAGCAACTGCATCGACTCACTTACTTGCTGCCGCCAAATTACTATTGACAAGAAACACAAAAGCTGCCACAATAGCGTTTAAGACGTTCAAAGTGGAATTGTTATCAAATCCAGCAGGAATTGTATTATTTACGATAACCGCACTTGCTGGCGCGGTTATTTTGTTGAAAAATAAAACAACCGAATTGACTAAGGCTCAACAATCAAATTTAAATATAACGCAAAAAGTAGATGAAGAATATGGAAAAAGCAAAGCAAAGATTGATGTGTTAATAGAAACACTCAATAATGAAAAAATATCACTTGATAAAAGGAATGAAGCGCTAAAAGAATTAAAAGACATAATACCAGGATATAATGCAGAAATAACAAAAGAGGGTCAAATTATAAATAATAATACGAAGGCTATTGATCTATATTTAGTTGCTTTCGAAAAACAAATCAGGTTAAAAGCAGCACAGGAGGAGCTAGAACAACTATATAGAGATAAAAGGAAGCAGGAAAAAATATACAATGAAAAGCAAGCCAAAGCTGACTCTGCAAAACAATCTGCAAATACAACTGTGATTGGAGAACCTGCTTATGCTACTGCTTCAAGAGGATTAATGGCTGGACAATTACAATCATTTGCAGATAGTGCAAAGAAAGAGTTAAGTAACACCGACGAAGCGATTAAAGAAATAAATTCAGAGATTCAAAAAACAAGTCAGGAATTTTCTGACATTCCTGTTAAAACACAAGATATTTCCAAAGAAGTTGAAAATACAAAGAAGAAAATCCAAGAATTAAAACAATCAATATCCGATTTAAGAAACGGAAAAGAACAGTCTTCTGATATAAAATTAGCCATTGAAGAAAAAACAAAAGAGCTGCAGGATGCTCAAAAAGCACTTGAAACTCTCACAGGACAGAAGCCATCATCCGAAAAAAGCGATAATAATACTGAAGAAAACGCCGCCAATAAACGCGCTGATGTAATCAAGAAAAACAATGAAACAATCATTGCTCTGCAACAGGAGAGCGAACGTCTTGAAATTGAGGCTGAGGTTGATTCCATTGAAAAGAAACTAAAATTACAGGAACAGGGAGATAAAAAGGAAATAAACCAGCTTTACAAAACATTAAGAGATAGGAGAGATGCGATAGAAGAGGCTCAAAAAGGAGCTAATCCCGAACAATGGGCGGAACTCGAAAGGCAGCGAATCGCCCTATTTAAGGAAGTTGCCGATCAAGAGCAAAACATATTGAATGGGGCCGGCGAAGAACGCAGGCGGTTATTGAAAAACCAATCGCTTGAAGAATTACAATCATTTGAAGAAAGATTATCGCTATCAAAAGATTATAGCCAGAAAGATTTGGAGCTTGTGCGAGCCGTCATTGACGAAAAACGAAAACTCCAGGATCAGGCATTGACAGAAGGTGCACAAAAAGAACTCGAAAAACTTCAAGTCGCGTATCAGGCCGAAAAAGACATTATCAACGCTACCATCTCCGATCAGACAAAGCGAGAGAAAGCCTTGGTCGATCTTGAACTCGCCAATGCACAAGACAGGTATGCGATCCTCAAAAAAGAATATGAACTAAGGCTCGCCAATGGAGAATTAGGTATAGAAGAGGCAGATGCAATCAAAAAGAAGCTCAAAGAGCTGTTTGACGAGATAGGCGTATTTGCTGAAGAAGCAAAACGTACTACCCCTCTTGCCAAGATGCTCGGATTAGATGATGAGAATGTCGAATTACTTACAGACAAAGCCATTCAGTTAGCTCAGGATATTTCAAACACCATCGCTAATATAGAGCTGGAGCGTAATCAACAGAGACTCGAAAGAGAAACCAAACGCATAGATAAAGCCAAAGAAAAAGACCTTTCAGCATTAGAACAACGAAAGAAAAAAGGCATCATGTCCGAAGAAGCCTATGAGCGAAACAAAAAGGCTATCGACGACAAATACAAAGCAGAAAAAGAAGCGGCAGAGCGCAAAGCCTTTGAGAAAGAAAAAGACATAAAGAGAAAGCAGGCGCTCATGGAAATGGCTTTGGGTTTGGTTCGCATTTGGTCACAGGTCGGCATTAATGTTGTCACAGGCGCAATTCTTTCCGGTGCTCTTGTTGCAACAACAGCATTAAATATTGCTCAAATCAATGCTCAACAATTTGCGGAAGGAGGAAAAGCACTCGAAAAACTCCCTAATGGAAAGATCCGCTATAATCCGAATATCAAAACTCTTTCAAATGGAGATAACATCTTAGCTACTGTTAGAAAGGGTGAAGTTATTCTCAATGAAGAACAACAAAAGAGATTAGGTGGTGATTCTGTTTTCAGATCAATTGGCGTTCCCGGATTTGCTTCCGGTGGTAAAGTTGATATGGGTCCGTGGTATTCTGCTCCAATACCTGAAAGTCCGGAGAGATCTGCGGCCAAGAAAATCAAACAAACACTGTCTGATGCCGAAATGATAGATTATATTGATAAAAAAATGGATGCCAAGATTAAAGCGTTAAAAATCTATGTGACTCAAACTGATATTCAAGATACGGACGACACAGTAAAGGCAACAGTAACCCAATCAGATTTGCTATGATAACATCAATTGAAAAGAAATTCGTTGAAATTTACAGAGAAAAACATCCGGAATTGGATGAAAAAACTATCTTTGCACTTATTAACTCAAGAGTTGTCGACTTTAGGTTTTGCAAAATAGCACTAATCAGACACCTTGTAGAGGATTGCTTCAAGAGAGGATGCGGAAAGAGAGAGGCAATGAGATTGGTAGCGGAGGATATGGCCTGCTCCTACAAGTACATTGAAAAGATAATGTATTATTTTAGAGATGTAAATATTTAACGTACACCCCATGTTCTGTTGCGTTTATGAATAAAATAAAAATACATGCATATAACAATGGTGAAGTTTTTACATCTTATATGAGAGTTGCAGCAGTATTAATCCGGGATAGATTTTTTAAAGAACATGGAATTAGTCCGGACAAGGTGGATAAGCATGATCCAAATATTAATCAATGATTATTTTATAATTAATTACAATCCCGACCAAAAATCGGGATTTTTTAGTTTTTAAATGTATATTTGTCCAATAAATGCAAATTATCATGAAGAAATTACTACTACTGCTGTTTTTGCTGCCGGTGATGGTGGCGTGTGAGAAGGAGGAAAACTATGCAATATCTGATGATGTTAGAATATTTGGAGAATGGATGCCAGAATATGTCAAATCAAGATTAATGTTTATTGATAATACTTTTACTCCTTGGGTTATTGAGATATCCTACCAATACAACCGATTTAAGTGTTGTTATTTAGACGATGGAACTTATAAGGTTTTCTATTCAAAAAAAGATTCTCTTATGTATAATTATGAGGTAAATGGAGGATTTGTAAAACTATTTCGATCAGACACTATACTATTATACAAAAACTATAAAATAGAAAATGACAGCCTGTATTTAATCAGTAAAGAAGATATATCAAATCTTGCTTTTATTGATGGCGATCGAATTGTTTTTGACACATTGAAAATTAGAGAATCTTACTCAGTATATTCACGAATAAGATAAACTCAATTATTAATTTAATATTTAATGTTATGAGAAAGTTATTATTATTGTTATTGCTTGTGCCTGTTATTTGTTTTGGACAATCAGAAGAAACAAAGCAAAAAATTAAAAACATGGAAGAATCCGGACTGTTTAGTATTGATGGAAACAATATTGTTGCATCAAGGGTTATTGAGGATATTCCGGGGACAAAAGATGAGATTTATTCTAAGGTAAAGAATTATTTTGCAAGGACTTATAAAAATTCAAAATCAGTCTTGCAGACGGACGATAAAGAGTCCGGAGTCGTAATAGGGAGGGGGTATTACTCTGATTTTTATGGAACAACATTCATGATATCAAGTGTATATTTTAGCGCGTATCATATATTGAGAATAGACATAAAAGATGGAAGAGTTCGCGTTGTGTGCTCTGTATCAGAAATGATAACTGCAGCTGATACAAAAGGAACAAGTAGATCAGATTATCTAATAACAGAATATGCCCCAATAACTGACAAGAGAAAATTTGACAAAGGAAAACAGTCCGAAGCGCTTATACAATTAGTTGCACTGATGAATGCAACAATTGATTCTGTTGAAAAATCTTTGAAAGAAGGTTCATTATCAATAGAAAAGGAAGATTGGTAAAAATAAATTCTCAAAATAATTTACAAACCATCAATTTTGATGGTTTTTTTTATTTTATCCAAAACTTGTAGGACACTTTCCCTTTCTTTTAAAACCCTTCCTAAATACCTTTGCTTCAAATAATTTTCAGATGAAGCAATTAGGTACAATATCAGTAATTAACAAAGCTGAATCTTCTGAGGCTGTAATTGACATTGAGGGTATCATTGGTATTCCTGAGTGGTGGCAATTTGATAATCCAGAAGATCGTGTTGCGACCTACGACAAATTCAAAAGTCAGATAGAAAATATCAGAAAAGTATCCGCAAAGAAAGTGACAGTAAATATCCGCTCTATTGGAGGTAATACTGATGATGCTTTTTTGATTCATGATACGCTCGTAGAGCTTAACGCTGAAATTCTTACTGTATCATATGGATATACGGCTAGCGCAGCTACGATTATTCATCAAGCCGGAAATACCCGTAAAATTTCTTCCAATTCACTTTACCTAATACACCAGACCTCATCATGGGCTAGTGGCAATACAAATGATATTAAAGAGACAATTAGCGTACTCGAAAAGTCAGATGATCGCATTTCCTCTCTTTATTCGTCACGCTCTGGAGAAACAAAAGAATTTTATACAGAAATAATGTCTCGGGCAAATGGTCATGGAGAATGGCTTTCTCCTGATGAAGCTTTACAGGCAAAGTTAGCCGATGAGGTTGTGAATTTAGTTTCTACTTCGAATATCGACTCATCTTTCATATCTGATATGAAGCTTCCTGTCATTCCCGAAAATAAGATCATCAAAGAAGTTAGTAATAATAATTCAAATTCGATTGAACAAATGAAAGTGAAAGTTCTCAATGGATGGAAATTCATCCAAAACCTTTTCGGCTGGAATGCCGACGAGGAAAAAGAGCTCACAATCGAAAACTTGCAGACGTTGAATGACAAGTGTACCGAACTGGACACGCAAAACATCAATCAGGCAAATGAGATTGTGAACCTGAAAAATGACAACGCAAAGAAAGACACTGAAATTCAAAGCCTAAAAGATAAGGTGTCCAGACTTGAAGGTGATTTGGCCAAAGCAAAAGCCGATCCTACTAAGACAGATCCAAAGGAGGATCCGAGCCTGATTGATGATGGAAAGAAAACCGAAAATCAAAAGGCATACGAAGAAGATGTACAAAATTTTAAAGACTGCTAAGATATGGGAAAAGTAATCACAAACCCGAAAAATTATACAGGAAAAGAGCTTGAAAGCATTTTCTTTCGGCCGGCGCTTACCGGCCCAAGCGCATTAGCTCTTGGGCTCAAGGTAATGTACAATATGCCTGTTCCTACGATCCTGAATTTCTGGAGACGCAATGTTGATATTTTACAAAAATATGCCAAAGGATGGAACGGTGGATCTATTGCTGACAAGTATCAAAAAGAAATCACTCTTCAAAAAGTGAAATCAGAAATGGGCTATTCTGCTTCTGATTATTTTGGAATGATTTATGAGTTAATCACCAACTCTGCTGAAGTAAATTTGGACGACCTGAAAGGTTCTGACATCGAAAAGGCAGAAACGCAGTTATTCCGCGAAGCTCTGGCAGAGGCCATTCGTGTTGAAATGTGGTTAGGCGATACTACACGTGCATCCGGTTTTAATTCGATTGACGGTTTGATTAAGAAAATCAAAGCCGATACCGGAGCAGGAGACGAAGATATTCAGGCATTCACAATGCCTTCTATGGCTGGGGTTGATGCAGCGGAAAGTTTATTTAAACAACAATTCCGTGAAGGGAAAGAAATCTTGAAGCAATTCAAGGGCGATCTTGTTTATTTTGTAACTGACGATGTTATTTACAACTATCAGGACACGTTGACAGCTGCAAATCTTGAAAGCGCTCGTTCTGCCATGATTAACGGCATTAAGCAATACTATTACGATGGTATTCCTATTATTCCTGTTGGATTAGGAGGCTATTTGCCATCATTAACAGATATGCCGCAATCATTCTCTATTTTGACACCTCGCCAAAATTTGGCCGTGGCTGTAAACTCTAAGAACTTCCCTGGAAGTGATTCTGAAATCCGGTTTTGGTACAATCCGGACGAAATGGAAAACCGTCAACGCGCTATCTTTATGATGGGTACAGATTACCTGTTGCCGGAAGTTATTAATGTTGCTTTTTCAGCATAAAAAAATTATACTATGGCTTTAACAGGTTATTCAAAATCATGCGGAAAGAAATCATCCGGAGTTCGTTCTCTTTATTTGAACGAAAGCAAAAATGTAACGGCGCACACTCTCGATGTGGCAGATGGTCGAAAATATACGGCTGTAACTTACGCCGCAGGCAAATCATTTAAAAAATACGATTTTGATCAGGATCAATGTGAATTCAAAGAAACTGCCACTATGGAAAATGGCAGCTTCATGAATACCGCTGAAATAATTTTCCGTCTCGGGAAAATGGATCCTGTTGTATCAAAGGCGATTATGGAAATGGTAGATGCTTCTTATTGTGGAATGGAAGGCGTTGTGATTGACAATTCCGGGAATCAATGGTATGTCGGATATAACGAAGATCAGAAAGGCGAACGGCCATTGAGATTCGGTGGATCAGAAGGGACAACCGGAAAGGCCCTGAATGACGAATCGGGTGATACTGTCACATTAACGTGCGTAACAACAGAAAAGGCATACACATACACAGGAACCGTTACTGCTCTTACCACTTAATTCATTGTTTTTTAATTTGTTGAACGAAAGGCAGGCGGGTTTTCCTGTCTGCCTTTTTATCTTAAAATCATGGCAAAAAAATACGAAATAATAGAAAAATTCAAAGGATGTGTTGTTGGGACTATTCCTCCGACATACACGCGTGAAGAGGGAGGGCGATTTGTCCTTGATGATAATTTATCGCAAAAAGACTTAGGTTATTTATACGAAGTGGTCAAACACGAGGCAATCATAAAAAATGACGGAAAACAAGAAGATGCGGACACAGGCAACGGTAATTAATCAGGCTGATCAACCTTTAATAAGGGGAATAAATATCAGTTCGATAGATTCAAATACCAATGATTACTGGAGCTTTGGAAGCGATAACATGTTTCCATACGCCCTCGCTGTGCTTTCTCGCAGCTCTTCTGCTCATCGGCGTATCTTAAATGACAAAGCCGATTATGTTTCCGGAAAAGGTTTTTCATGCGGAGAAAAAGATAAAGAATTGCAAAACTTCATCAATCATGTGAATAACAAGGATGAGAATCTGCGTAATATGCTTCGTAATTCTGTTTATGATTACCTTTTGACTGGTAATGGATATATTGAAGTGGTAACAAACAGAAAGGCAAATTTCCTTTCATTTTTCCATCAGGACTCGACAAAATGCCGACTATCAAAAGATAAATCAGAAATCATTTTGGCCCCTGATTGGTCATACTACAATAAGAATAAAGTAAAAACAATTCCATTATTCCCGAACTTCAAGGAAGAGGACGGCTGTCTGCGATCAATGATTCGATATATTGATTACGAGCCAATGTTTGAAAACTATGGTATTCCTGATTACATCGCAGGCCTTAACGTTGCAGCTATAGCGTATAAGACGGACAAATGGAATATTTCTCGCCTTGACAACTCCTTTCAATTTTCCGGAGTATTAGAAATAGACGCAGATTCGGATGACGATGAAGCGAAAGAGTTAAAAAATATATGCGAAAAGAAATTTGCCGGAAAACCCGGACAAGTTCTGTTTCTGGTTAAAAATATGGTTGAAGAGGGGCGCGGATCAAAATTCACTCCAATACAATCTACAAATGAAGGGGACTGGAAAAGCCTGCATGAGCAAAGTAGCAATGATATTGTAGTGGCTCATTCCTGGTTTAGAACATTGTCCGGATTAGATTATTCAACCGGATTTAATGCCGATCGTATTCTGAATGAATATCAGGTTGCAATGTCAACCATTATTTTGAATAATCAGGAGCGTTTTATAACTCCTATAAAAGCTGCAATTGAAGCAATTCTGAAAATAGACACATCATCCCTTCAGTTCGTAAACCGTCCGCCGATTGAAACGAAGCCGGGATATATGAAAGTATGGGAAGCTAGGAAAGCAGATGGATTGGAATATGATGAAAAAGACCATAATCAACAGATGTACTTAGCTAATTTGAATAAAAATGGCAATACCACTACTGATAACAGTGCAAGAAGTAATTGATCTCGCCTTTATTGGTGAGGAAAACATAAAAACCGATCGGATTTTAGATTCTGTCATCCGGTCGGCTCAGGAAAAGTATTTGAAAGAAACTTTTTGCGGCTTGTATGGCAAATTCCTGGAGGGTGAATATGCTGATTTTGTGAGCGATTATATAAAGCCGCCTTTAGCTTTTTATGTGCGCTATTTGGCAGAGCCAAACATGTCGATTCAAATGTCTAATATGGGGGCGTTTTTACCTCAAAATGACTTTTCAAAAGCTGCTACAGACAGACAGAGAGATACATTAAGGCAAAGTTCCTTGATGATTGCAGAACCATTAATTGACGCGGCATTAGGATACATAAGAAGTCACAATGATGATTTTCCTGAATTTGAAAAGCAGATAAAAAAAACCAAAGAAATAATAGGAGGAATAGTGATATGAGGCTTACAAAAGACATGCAACATAACTCAAATCCGTCAACTAATGCAAGAGTTGTTATTGACCCCGACGGAGTATCAAATCCTCAATATTCCGAAATTCAAGAAATAGGAAAATCATTAGGCATTGATTCCATAAAAACCGATATCAATAACGGACAAACTGCAATAAACAATCTAACCACATCCGTAGGCAGCCTACAGGAAGATGTAGGCAACTTACAGACAGGATTGACCACACACACTCAAAACAAAAAAGTCCATTTTACTGACCTTGGCGATAACCCCAATATAGACAACATTACAGACGGAGCGTACACAGGACAAACCGTAACAGGTACCGGGCCGTTTGCCAAGAGATCAACATTTTTCTTATTTCAAGATTCGGATAGTAATATCAATGTAACTACCCAGGTAAGAATTACGACTGCCGGAGTAGGCTCAAGAGGTAAATCCGGAACAGGATCCTACAGCGAATGGAAACCCATCGGATCGGATAATAACTACACAGACGAAGATAAGGAAAAGGTAGATAAACTCGTCATTAATGGAGATGGAACTAAGTATCTTGGAGATGATGGTAATTACAAAGAAGTACCGGCGGGAGGAATTGAGGAGGCCCCCAAAGACGACAACTTATATGTCAGATGGAATGAAATATGGGTTTCGATAGGAAGAGTAGTTCAACTAAAGAGTTACAGTAGTGCATATAGTTCTGCTTATCCGGCAGTCGATCCTACCGGAGACCCTTACATCTATGTACCTACAAGCACATTGGACATAGTTAACGAAGGAGTATTACAGGTAGAGTCAAACACAAATTGGGATATTACTTAAAAAAAATAAAAATATGGCAAAAGAAGCATGGTTAAGTGCAGTTCCTCCATCGGGAACAGGCAATGGGACGGTAGCGGTGAGCGGGTCTGCTCATACCGGACGTCTTGTAAGAACAACAACATTGACATTCGCAGCGACAGGTGCTACTAATCAGTTGGTTACAGTCAATCAATCATCTCCAGGGAATATTACTACCGTAGGGACTCCGGGAACGATTGCGAAAGGAGGAGCAACGGTCAAGGTATCGGGAACATCCAACAGTACTAAATTGACAATCGCAATCACTGGAACAGGATTCTCCGTAGCCAATCTACAATACTCTACAGATGGGGGGACGACTTGGCAGACACTTACTTCCGGTACGGCTATTTCGGGCGACCCTGGAAAGACAGCTACCTATATGTGGCAATGCGATGTTACAGCAACATCAAACCCGAACATTACATCAAGAACAGGATCATTAACGGTGACTCCGGGGGAAGGGACAGCTATAAACGCAACGATTACTCAAAGTGCAGGTGATGCGACATTGTCAGTAACCCCAACCACTATCACATTAGTGGCTGCCGGAACTGCTCAAAATGTGACCGTTACTTCTAACACTTCCTGGACTGCAAGCTAATATGAAAGAAGTAAGGCAAATATTACTGAGAGGGCAAGGTTCTCCCAGTAGTTTACAAGCAGATTGCTTGGAAGTATTGAAAAGGAAGTTAAATGATTCGTTCCGGGAGGTAGAAGTTTTAGAGGAGTCAGATTTGTCAGACTTGAAAAATGGTTCGCCTCAATTTTTATTAGCAGTTCTGAAAGATTCTGTTTTTAAAATAAAAATTGGATATATAGCTGATTCCGAGGAATCTATGAGGATTTCAAAATTCATCAAGGAAGAGGTTAGAAAATGGATTGTACTTTTTGGATATTCTATTGAAGTGGTAAACGTTTATCCATTGAAATCCGACAATAAAGCAATTCCATTCTCACTGATCTCTATTTCTGATGATGAGAATTGTAGCAGGCTTTCAGATACTTCATTTATTGAGTCGTTCTGCGATACTATTATATCGGGATTTCGGGAGTATATAACCTCTAACTAAAAAAACATGGCTGTAGCTTCAATAGCATGGGAGGATGGCACTTCCGATAACATTTCGGTAACGTATTCAGGAACGTCAGGAAGTAGTCAAATGACTATTTCCTCCGATCCGAATAAAACCGTAAACCAACGGACAAAAGTAATTAACCTGAAAGTAGGGGTTGCAACATTAGCCACTCTTACTGTCAGGCAAAATGCCCGCTCTCGCGCTTATTCAATAGCATATAATTCAGCATATTTATAAAAAAAATAAAACGATGGCAACAAAAACAAAGGCAGCATTAAAGACGCAATCAAATAGCACATTTCCGGATAATACAGCGGGGCTGATCACTCCGGCGAATCACAGGGCTTTCAACGATGATTTTCTTGATTCGGTATTAATGGCAGTTGATTTAGGTTCAACGTCAGAGCAATTAACTGGATGGCTATATAACGGGAAGGATGTGTACATAAAGATGGTTGATTTTACAAGTAATTTAGGAACTGATCAATCAAACTTAATATCGCTATCAGCAGGGCAGGTTTTGGTTTGCGTTGACTTTAATTTAAGTTATGTAAAAGACACAGGAGGCAAGCGATTTGCGTTAAAGGACTGGATATTATCTACAAGTTCATCCGCCCAAGCTGGGTTTGTAACCGAGATGACTGATAGTTCAATTAGAGTTTACAACAAATGCGCATACCCTACGCAGCCTTTTAGCGTATTGAGAGTAGTATATTATTACACAAAACCATAATGACAGGCTGGATGCAACACATACCGGATAGTCGGCTGATTACCGAAATGTCCATTCCCGGCACGCACGACAGTTCGACCGGGGAGCGGGACATGGGATTAGATTCTATTTTCGCGTTTGCGTCAAAATGCCAGTCATACCCGATTGCCACGCAATTAATGCAGGGAGTAAGGTGGTTTGACATCCGGTTACGACTGCATAAAGGCGACCTGTATGCCTGTCATGGGATGCAGCTATTCCCGTTTACTTTCGACTATATTTTGAGTGCGTTTGAGAGCTTTTTGCAAGCCCATCCAAAGGAAGCGGTTTTCATTGCAATTCAAAGGGGAGATTCAGAAATAGGCCGGTCGTTGGATAAATTAAAATTGCGACAGATAAAGAGGATATTAAAGATTGATTATTCGGATGAAACCTTTATCGATCTGCTTTTATGGAAATACGGAAAACGGATTCAAATCAATCAGGATAGCCTTGAATTAAAAAATTATCGCGGAAAAGTATCTGTTTTGTGGTTGAATAATTTAGAAACCAACCTGATCAAGTCACATACATGGAACGGAGACTGGAGTTATCAGTATTCAATAAAAGATGGCGATGTACTGGAAAAGGCTAAGAGAGTACGGGATGATTTGCAGCGAACGCCGGCTAAAGGAGTATTCAAACGAATCATGCCAACAGCTCAGGGAAGTGTATGTACTTGGCTGCCATTTATCCCATGTCCGCGGAATTTCGCAAAGCGAATAAGTAATTTGATCCGTAAAGATATTGTGAATGCTAAGTCACCAGGCATTTACGGATTTGATTTTGAAGAAATGTACAGGATTGGGGCCGGAAATATGTATAGGACAATTATAAAATTTAATAAACAAAACCATGCTTAAAATCAATAAGATAGACGATTCGACTATCGAAATAATCAGAGATGCCGAGGATCCCGTATATCTTGGATCCGTGTATCAGGCCATATTTAGTAAAGGTGCAATTAGCTTAATACCTAAAGGTCAAGGAACGAGAACATATTCCGATCGGATCGAGAATGTACAGATAAACGGGCAGGTTTATACCGATGGAAAAGAAGCGGCCAAAGCGGCAAATGCTTTTGTAGGGCTGGGTTTTAAGTCGGGAGGCGCGACTCCCTCACCAACGGAGGATTACGAAAGGGGCTATGCGGACGGGACGAGTGCGATAATTAATTCTCAATCGAATGGAAATATAACACCATCTGATGTTCTGAAAGAACGGATTGGATATGCAGCATTTAACACGGAGGTCATAGGCTCATTAGATCCAAAAAAAATAACAAAACACAACATAATATTTGTTGATATTGACGGGAGAACCATATCAGACAAATATTATAATACCGGAGAAAATGCTATATTCCCAACACCTCCCACACACGAATATTTGCAATTTGTCGGGTGGACACACACTGTAGAAGAGCTTAGTAATTTACAACCACGTCCAAGTGAACGTGGAGAGATCGTTCCAGGTGACGAAGTGGTTGGAGCTGTTTATAAAACATCCGATGATAAAACCCATATATTTATAGACGTAAATACAAATGTACAATCGGCACGTTTGGTTACTATAAATGTTGGGAATCCCGGCACTACGCCTGTTATTAACATAGATTGGGGTGATGGATCGGCAATAGAAACTTTCACACAGGTTAACCTTAATGCACTTAGATCGCACAACTATCTACAAGATGGTGAATATCATATAACTATATGGAGCAATGAAAACGCATTATATAGTTTGGGTAATGGTAGTACGGCAACGCCTGTTGTTGCAAGTTCGAAGCTTGGAGTTAGGAAAGCATATTTTTCAGATTATGCCGTACTTAAATCATATTCTTGTTACGATTTTGATAATTTGAATGTTGTTTCGTTATCCAATGCTGCGCCTATACTTAATAATTCTTTTTACGGTTGCCATAGTTTGAAGGCTTTGATATTGCCAAGAATTAATACAATTTGTCCTGCGGATGTGTGTAACGGCAACTATTTGTCTAAATGGGTAGTCATTCCACCAACTGTGACAACTTTGGAAAATACAGCATTTACTCTTTGTACAAGTATTGAAAAATTAGTTATACCGAGAGGAATAAATGCGCTACCGGATAGATTTGTCCTGTCAGGTAGTACGCAATATTTAGTTTCGGATCCTATTACAAATATTGGGTTAGATGGATTTAGTAACTGTTATTTAATGCAAGGTATTAATCTTGCACAAACAGTATTGGCACCGGGGACATTATCGTTGAACAATGTATTCAATTTAAAATTGAAGGATTTGAAAGTAATAGCTACTAGCAACATTGTTGTCAATTTTACATGGGTGTTTCAATTAACAGGTACTTTAGAAATTGATGGATCGGTTCCAATAACAGCATCTTCTCTTAATACATTACAAGGTGTTAACAAAATAGTCATTGGGGAAAATATAACAAGTATTGTGGGATCGGTAAGTCCTGTTAATTGTATGGAATATGAATTTAAAAGTTTAACACCGCCCAATCTGGCAAATGCCGGCTATTTGGCGCCAAACAAATTAGCTGTAATATATGTACCGGCAGAATCTGTAGATGCTTATAAAACAGCAACTAACTGGACTGGTTTAGCCGGATTTATTCAACCTAAGATTTAACAATATGGTAAAGACAGAATTGATAGATGGATTAAAGTTTACTTACGCACCAAAAACAACTGCGGAAGACGACAAGGAGCCTTATTACATGATAAGGCAAACGGATACCGGAGCATTATATGAATCTGCATTTGACACGATAGATACGCAACATGTATATATGTCAACTGAAATAGTAATTGAAAATAAATAATGGATTCGATTTTTCATTACGTAGCTGAAATTTGGCAATGGGTGTTCGGCGCCGGCGGAGTGCTGTCTCTTGTTCTTTATTATGGAGCAACGAAAAGAGTAAAGAAAGCCGAAGCAACGGCCAAGGAGATTGAGAATCTAAACTCTGTTATCGCAACATTAAGAGAAGACGTTAATCGATTGCACGACGATATAGAACGCATGCAGAATCGGTTAAATATGAAAGATGCCGTTATATCTCAGTTGTATGATGATAAAGCCTTATTGGAGTTAAAAAACAGCCAAAAGAAAAGCGCTATCAATTGCGCTCCGCAATGCGAGAATGCGCAGGCCGGCAGATGTCCTGTATTGATCAGGATGCAGCAAATAGAGGAAGAATATTTGAGGACGTTGCAAAGGACCTAGATAAGATGAAAATAACCGAGAATTTTACATTGGAAGAATTATGCCATTCCAATACAGCCGAAGTGAGAGGTATCCAGAATATACCCAACAGCGAGCAGGAAAATAATCTGAAAGTATTAGCGATCAGATTACTTCAACCATTAAGAGAGAGGTACGGAAAGCCTATGGTTATCTCTTCCGGATTCCGCTGTCAGGAGGTAAATAAATTAGCGGGAGGAGTTGCGACATCGCAGCACACGCAAGGGAAAGCCGCAGATGTGAGCGTAAATGATCCACGCAATCTATTATCTATCCTTCTTGCTTCCGGATTAGATTTTGATCAGGCTATTTTATACGATGATGGAAAGAATCTGTTTCTACATGTTTCGTATAATTCAGGGAAAAACAGAAAACAAGTGTTGTACTCTAAAAATACACGGCCATGAAAAAATACATCATACCCTTTTGCTTGTCTTGTATTGCTTGCCTTTCTATCGGTTTTCTTGCCGGCAGAGCAACAGGCGAAAAGAAAGAATCGGTTCGTTATGTGAAAGGAAAGACGGAACTTAAAGAAGTGAAAGTGCCGGCAGCGAGTGTTACTATACCATCTTTTCCAAAGTATCTTTTCCTTCCGGATAATCGGATCGATACAGCGGCGATTATCGCTGACTGGATAAAGGGACGAAATTATGAATCTGTTTTATTTGATGATGAAAAAGGTAAATTAAGATTGGATTTGTCTGTTCAGTACAATGAATTACAGGCGATCTCTTATGAATTTACCCCATTGACAAAAGAAATAACGCGATACAAGGAAAAAACATTACAGCCGTTTGTTTCGGGATCGTATTTGACTCCCGGATTCATTGGTATAGGGGGAGGGATTTTCTATCATAATTTGGGATTGGAGTATCAGTATTTGAAAGGATTGAGGTTAAATGGCGATGGGCATTTGATTGGATTGAGGTATAAATTTTGATTAATTCAGCTCAAATAGTATCAGAAAATACCCGAAGGCGGCAGGGAATAAACAAGCCATACGATCCGGTAACAGGAGAGGGGTGTAGCGGAGAAAGGGTGTGTCTAAGAATCGAGGATGCACCCTCTTCTGTATTATATCTCCCCGGTCCGATGATGGAGGAAGAGGTTTGTAAGCAGCTGCAAAAATATGGTTCGATTGAGAGTCTATTTAAAGGCAATAAGGAAGAGCTCACAGAAGATTCTTATTTTGAGTTTTGGGTGAGTTTTTGCGAATTGAGGTATCGATATGATTTTGAGTATTATGCTGTTACTTGTGAGACTATCAGGGATAAGACAACAGGAAAGGAAATTTCTTTCAGGTTAAACAGAGGGCAAAGGAGAGTGCTTGGCCGTTTTGAAAAAAGAAGATTGGAGGGACTTCCGATCAGGGCGAGGATCGTTAAAGCGAGACAGTGGGGGTGTACGACTTTTGTGCAGATGTATATGAAATGGATTCAAACTATTCACAAGACAAATTGGAACAGCACTATTTGCGCCCACACGAGAGATGGCTCTATTACTGCAAGGGCTATGTACGAGCGCTCAATTAAAAACATGATTCCGATTAACGGAGTGAGGTTTACGATAAAAAATTACCAAAACACACAGAATATAAAGGAAATTCCGGAGCGGGGTTGTACTATAACTATAGGGACGGCAACCGAGCCTGACTCCGTCCGTTCGCAGGATGTTAAGATGGCTCATTTTACGGAAATGGCCTATTACCCCAATACGGATAATAATAATCCGGGGTTATTGGAAACTTCGATATGCGCTTCTATTCCTCCGGAAGAAAATACGCTGATTGTTGCGGAAAGCACGGCCAACGGCGTAGGGGATTATTTTCACGAACAATGCGAAAAGGCTAAAAAGGGGGAATCGGTCTATGATTTTATATTTGTCGAGTGGTATTTGATTGATATTTACAGGGTAGAGTTTAATGGTCATTTTCATTTGCACAACGGGCGGAAGAAAAAAGGGACGATCGAAGAATTTGTAAAAACGCTTACTCAATATGAATTAAATCTATTCAATAACCATAAAGAATGTACGCTTGAAAACCTGAACTGGAGAAGATTGATGTGTTCGCAAATGCCGAATGAAGCCAAGATGAAACAAGACTTCCCGTCAGATGATATTGAGGCTTTCCAGGATTCGGGATTGCCCGCTTTCAGGGCGGAAGATGTGGAAGCGTTGCGCAAGGATTGCAAGCCTCCGGCAGCGGTAGGTGTATTGGCTTCGGATTGCGCTCCGGCTTTGGCGAAGTTAGAGCCTAAGCGGAGAAAAGAAATATTATCTGGTATCCGGTTTGCAGAAGACCGGGAAGCGCTTGAGGATATATTGACGGGGGACGCAAAAACAAAATCATTAAGAGAAAGGGATAAATTAAAGGTTTGGGAGTACCCGGAAACGGACATTAAGGTATCAGACAGGTATGTGGTTGTTTTTGATCCACAGAAAGGTATATCGGAGAGCGCGGACTGGGGCGTTATTGCAGTCTTTGATCGTTTCCCGTTGACTTATGGAGGTAAGCCGGAGGTTGTTGCAGAGTGGAGAGGCCGGATAGACAAGGATATTGCGATTTGGGTGGCTGCACAGATAGCCAGGTTTTACGGCGATGCTCTGCTGGTGGTGGAAAGTAATACATACGATTCGGAATTGAAGGAAGACGAATCGGAATTTATATTTGATACGATTGCAGAATACTATCGTAACCTATACAGCCGGACGCCTGCCGATAAAATAAAAGATGGGATTCCGGCTAAGTATGGATTTAACACGAATAGAAGTACTAAGCCTATGATCATCGGGAATTATACAGCACTTCTTCGTGAAAAAGGATATAAGGAGAGAAGCGCGGAAGCGCTGAACGAAGCCCGTGTTTATGAGCAAAAGAAAGATGGTTCTTTTGGAGCAAAGGAGGGTAAGCATGACGATATTTTAATGACCCGGATGATTGGCTGTTATATTTGCTACAAATTGCCGCTTCCTGTAATTATAGATACGATTGTAAAACCAAAAAGGAAAGAGCTGGTGGGAGAATCTTCTATGTAATGTCGAAAGGCAATGCCGCTAAATGTTCGCACCGCTTGATTTATCCTTTATTTTTGCAAAAATTACTGATTATGCTGAATGAACTTTATAACTGGTTCAGGTTGTGGATTTTTTACAAGAAGCAATCTGCGAAAATGAGCCTGGCTATTAAACTGGCTGATATTAAACAACGTGCATTTAACCGACAGTATCACATTATGTTGCTGGCCACCCCTAAAGGGGACAGGCTGGTATCTGTGTGTCGCAGCGATATAGAACATTTGAAGCGCAGGAAATGGCTCCCTAAAAATATTAGTATATTTGAATTGACTCATAGTGATTCGGTGTTTTACTCTACACCCTTAAATAGAAATAACAGGTCGAGCCATGAGGAAAGGATGTCTGCCAAAGCAAAATATTTAAGCTATTCCAGAAATACTTTTGCAAATAGTGTCTAATGATTTTAATTCATTGTTTGTAGTTTGATTTGCGCCCGGTTCGTGAGAATAGGGCGTTTATTTTTCCAACAGTTTGCTCATGTCATTAACTACTTTTTTTCCTAACATTTTGGCATAATGCTGAGTCATCCTGATATTGCTATGCCCCATTGCACGGGAGACGCTCTCGATCGGTATGTCTTTGTTTAAAAGATAAGTCGCAAATGTGTGTCTTGCCACGTGAGAGGTAAGCGCTTTTGTAATGCCGGCGCCCGCAGCTAATACTTTCAGGTAATCATTGTATTTCTGGTTGCTCATAATTGGCAATTGGTAATCGTATTTCTCCAGTATTTCTTCGGCTTCCGGAAGGAGTAAAGAGATGAATGATTCGTCTGTCTTTTCACGGCTGCTGCGTATTACTTTCTTTGCGTCAATCTCAAAGATGTCATTTTTTGAAAAGTTTGCCATGTCGATATAAGCCATGCCGGTGAAGCATTGGAAAATGAACATATCTTTGACATGTTCGAGTTTTTCATTGACCGGCTTCCAGTTCTTTAGTTTTTCAACTTCTGATTCAAGCAGGAATACAGGATCTTTGCTTTTCCCTTTTTTCGTCTTAAATTGCAAATAGGGGTCAAATTTACACAAGCCTCTGTTGATGGCTTCTCTTATGTATCTATGAAGGGCAGAGTGTCGTTTATATAGTGTTGGTTGGGATTTTATTGTATTCCGAAGGTGGGCGTCAAAATCGACAATATTTTCGTATGTGAGGTCTGCAAACACTTTTATTTTGCCGAATTCTTCCAAACGCCTAATCAGGGAGTTGTGGTATTCTAATACATCATAAGATGGATCATTGCGTTTCAATTCCGATTTAATGAACTCAATTACCGAATGTATTTCGGCTTCATCATGATCCCATTTTTTTACATCTTCCAGGCTCCGGCAGTCATCGGACAGAACGAAAGCCTCAATTTGCCTGAATATTTTTGTCGCTTTCCCGGTAACAAGTGAAGCGTTGGGATGATTTTTGCAAGTGAATCCGTTTTTGTCCGAAAATTGATTTTTGTATAAGGAAATACCGGTTGAAATAGTCTTCCGTTTGTTTGTCCCTTTTAATCGTACCTCTATTTGTAGAAGTCCGGTTTTCGTGTCATTATTTGCCTGTTTTTTGTTGTCAAAAACATAGCGTAACTGTGCGTTATTCATTGTAGTAATTTGTTTTTCGCACAAATGTAATAAATTTCACACCGATTTTCACATTATTCTTTGTTTTGGTGTGAAAATTTAGCCGAAAATGCCCATTTTGCTGTATTTGCCGTTTCGCTAAACGGCCACTAACTTGCTGAAAATAAAGAAACCCGCTGATTTAGCGGGTTTTAAGAGCGGAGAGAGAGGGATTCGAACCCCCGGAACCTCTCAGTTCAACGGTTTTCAAGACCGCCGCGATCGACCACTCTGCCATCTCTCCATGCTTTTCTCGAAAAGCGATGCAAAGGAACGAGTTTTTTTTCTTTTTTCAAAATATTTGAACGTTTTTTTCTTTTAGTTGTCGAAAAAGATCAGGATGCTGGCAATGCTCGATTTTTAATGCTTTTATAACAAAGATTTTAAGTTGGATGGTAGATAAAAGGTGTTATTCTTATCCACATATATGATGACGGAATTCAACTTTATTTCTTTGCCGTTCAATAGTACAATATTGGTATTGGGACGGATTAATAATGTATTCTTTTTCTTTTTTATCTGCAATGTGGGAATATTATTTTTTAAATTAGTGAGAATTTTGTAATCCAAATCGTCGAATATTTCCGTATGTTTGGCAAAATATGTACCGGTAAGCGTTTCTAATTGGTTCTCCACTCCTGTTATTTTTGCCATGTATTGATGAAGTTGCACATTGGTAATGAAGCCGGTTGGACGAGTATTGGTCGGGTCATATACTGCCAAAAATACTTCTTCTCCGGTATGTCCTCCGGTCGTGAATCCGAAGCAAGTGTTTTTATTGAGAATATGAGCGATGGTGTTGTTCAGCGAACTTCCTTTCATTCGTTCTTCAGCAGAAAGATTACTGCGTGAGTAATCTTCACATTTTGTCATGGTTTCTATTTCTTTGTCGGATAATTCTAATCCGGTATATTGTTGAAATACAGATTTCAATTGAGTCGGATCTGTCTTTTTTACAATATCCAACAATCCGTTGGCGGTGATTTTGTATCGGGAGACATTTCGAAATAAATCATCTTTGGTCGCAGAACCATAGGATGTTTTGCAATGATTGGAGCCAATGCTAATGCCGCTATTGCCATGATCGGGAACTATAATGACTGCTGTTTCTCCATTTTTTTTTGCAAAATCAAGCGCTGCGCCGCACGCTTTATCAAAAGCCAGCATGTCGGTAATCATCGCAATCGGATCATTGGCATGTGCAGCCCAGTCGATCTTACTTCCTTCTACCATCAGGAAAAAACCGTTTTCGTTACGGGATAATTTATCAATGGCTTTGTTGGTCATTTCGGCCAATGATGGTTGTTGTGTTGTATCGCGATCTAAGTCGTACGACATGGCTGTTTCTCCAAATAAACTCCACATTTTAGGGGAAGTCGAACTCCGGAAACCATTTATGTCATTTAAGTACAACTCATATCCTTCGTTCAATAGGTATTGTTTGCATTCTTCATTGAGAATGCTAACGCCTCCGCCGATGAGTACATCCAAATTATTGTGAACCATTTGAGGGGCAATCCATTCGTATTTTCCCCGATTATAGCTGTGAGAGGCGCAATCTGCCGGAGTAGCATGCGGAAACTCGCAAGTGAATACTAATCCTGTCGCTTTGTTTTTGGCGATTTTTGCAGCTTCCAACAGGGTCATCAATGGTTGGTATGCTTTGGTCGAATCCAATGGGAGGATATCGTTTTTCGGATCTGTGACAGGGTAGGTGGACACCCAACCTGCGCGGCTGGGTACACCTGTCATGTAGCAGGAGGTAGTCGGGGCCGAGTCGCCGATGGGGGCATTGGACGAAAATGTCAGTACAGATCCGCAAAGGAAAGGATCTATATTTAAATTGGGTCTGTCGGGATTGTTATACCATTGATACCAACGGGCGGATGATACAGTAGCCCACGATGTTCCGTCAGGAATCATCAGGATAATATTTTTGACTGTTTTTTCTTGTGCGAAACTACTGAGGCAAATCCATAGCAACAGTAGCATAAGATTCATTTTTTTCATAAGATTCAGTTTATAAACACGAAGACACAAAGACACGAAAATAAAAGAAAACTTTGTGTCTTTGTGCCTTCGTGTTGAAAATTCATTGTAAACTACCTAAATATCGTTCAGCTTCGATGGCGGCCATACAACCGGTAGCAGCTGCTGTAATGGCTTGTTTATAAACAGGGTCGGCCACATCTCCTGCGGCAAATACGCCCGGAAGGTTTGTCCGTGGAGTTCCCGGAATTACTTTGAGATAACCGGCTTCATTCGTTTCTAAATATTCTTTGAAAATTCCTGAATTGGGGTGGTGTCCAATAGCCAGGAAGAAACCATCTATGGCAATGTCCAGCTTTTCTTCATTAGGTTCGCCCATGTTTTTTATCAAATGAGCGCCTTCTACGCCATTGTTTCCGAAAAGGCCAATGGTATTGTGTTTGAACAGTATTTCAATATTCGGGTGCTTAAATACCCGTTCTTGCATGATTTTGGAAGCGCGCAAATAATCTTTTCTTACAATCAGATATACTTTAGATGCCAATCCGGCAAGATAAAGCGCTTCTTCGCAAGCGGTGTCTCCGCCGCCTACAACGGCCACCTTTTTTTTTCGGTAGAAAAAACCATCGCAGGTAGCGCAGGCAGATACGCCTTGACCGGCATATTTAGCTTCATCGGGCATGCCTAAGTATTTAGCTGTCGCTCCGGTAGCGATAATTACTACATCCGATTCTATTACCGTTTTTTCATCAAAGGTAATTTGATACGGTTGTTTTGATAAATCGGCCATGGTAGCTATTCCCGAACGAATATCTGTCCCGAACCGCGATGCTTGTTCTCGTAAATCAAGCATCATTTGTGTGCCGGTAATGCCTTGCGGATAACCGGGGAAATTTTCAATATCCGTCGTTGTCGTCAATTGTCCTCCGGGTTGAATGCCTTCATACAATACTGGAGACAAATTAGCGCGCGATGCGTAAATGGCCGCAGTGTATCCGGCAGGTCCGGAACCAATAATCAGGCAACGAGTTTTTTCTCTGTTCATTTTATCTTAAATCTATGATTTCTGCTTCAGGATGTTCTTTTTTATTAAATATAAAAGTACTATCGGGATAAGCTGTTCCGGTTGTATATTTATTAAGGTATATTATGTTTTCCAAATCGCCCCGGTAAAAAACATGGAAAGTTACCGGCATGTAATCTGTTTTGTTGATCTGCACTATAATTTTCGTAATGTCGCCTGACTTTTTCGAAGGAATAAGTTCTATTTCATAAACAGCTCGGTTTTTAATATCTGTTTTTTCTCCGCGGTATTTATACTTGCATCCCTGTTTATAAATGGAAAATAAAACAGCAGGATTAATCATGGAAGCTTCTTTGTTGCTTGGTTCGGTAATATTTACTTCCTCGGGTCCTTTCAACCAAACCCATTGGGTTTTACCGTCGAACCAAGTGTCGGCGTCGGGAATAGACAAATAAAATTTATTGTCTTGCATAATGATGTTTCCGTCAAAGCTTTCGGTGATTTTCGCTTTCACGTCTTTGATGTTCAGTGTAAAATTGGCGTTAACCCCTTTTATTCCGGTATATTTTTCGTATGCCGTATCTAATACTTGTTTGGCTTTTGCGTCTTTTTGCGCCGATACGGGTAAGTAAAACAATGATAGAAGCCCTGTTATATAAATTAGAATCTGTTTCATGTTTCAAACCTTTGGTGTTATTTTATATTTTGCAAAATCTGTTCCAAATGATATTCATCTTGTATGAAAACCTGACGAGGTTTGCTGCCTTCTGTAGGTCCAACAATTTTAGCTGCCTCCAATTGATCCATCAAACGTCCGGCCCGATTGTATCCGATGGAAAATTTTCTCTGAATGAGAGATGTTGAACCTTGTTGATGAATTACTATCAAGCGGGCGGCATCTTCAAACAATGGATCTTTTTGAGAAAGGTCGACATCTCCAATTTTTTCACTTTCTTCTCCTACATATTCAGGAAGATAGAATGCAGTAGGATAAGCCTGCTGACTGCTGATGAATTGCGAAATCCTTTCTACTTCAGGCGTATCGACAAAGGCGCATTGTACACGGGTTACATCGCTCCCTTGTGAAAATAACAAATCTCCTCTGCCGATTAATTGATTTGCTCCTGTTCCGTCTAAGATGGTGCGGGAGTCGATGGCTGATGTTACCCGGAAAGCGATCCTTGCAGGAAAATTCGCCTTAATTGTACCAGTAATAATATTGGTAGTCGGACGTTGTGTGGCGATTACCATGTGCATTCCCACGGCACGCGCTTTTTGGGCAATACGGGCAATCGGTAATTCTATTTCTTTTCCGGCGGTCATAATCAAGTCTCCGAACTCATCGATGACGACAACGATATAAGGCATGAATTTATGACCCTTATTTGGATTTAACCGGCGATTGATGAATTTTTCGTTGTATTCCTTGATATTTCGGGTTCCGGCTTTCATCAGCAAGTCATACCTGTCGTCCATTTCTTTGGTCAATGAGTTTAAGGTGTAAATTACTTTGGTAAAGTCGGTAATAATGGGTTTATCTCCATCCGGAAGTTTGGCTAAGAAATGTTTTTCTATGGTAGAATAAATGCTGAATTCCACCATTTTAGGATCTACCATTACAAATTTCAATTCTGCCGGATGTTTCTTATATAATAACGATGTAATGATAGCATTCAAACCGACAGATTTTCCTTGTCCGGTGGCTCCGGCTACCAACAAGTGCGGCATTTTGCACAAGTCAAACATGAAGACTTCATTGGTAATCGTTTTTCCTAATGCAACCGGTAAATCGTAAGTACTTTCCTGGAATTTTTTAGAGGCAATGATTGATTGCATGGAAACGATTTGGGCATCTTTATTGGGTACTTCTATACCGATAGTCCCTTTTCCGGGCATTGGGGCAATAATACGGATACCCAGAGCAGCCAAACTCATTGCAATATCGTCTTCGAGATTTTTGATTTTAGTGATGCGCACTCCGTCTTCCGGGACAATTTCGTAAAGAGTTATGGTAGGACCTACGGTTGCCTTGATGGATTTGATTTTAATGCCAAAATGCTCCAGTGTTTGGGTAATTTTATTTTTATTAGCATTTTGTTCGGCCATATCAACTTGTCGGTCGCTTATATCGTATTTTTTGAGTAAATCGATTGCCGGAATTTGGTAATTTGATAAATCCAAGGTCGGATCGTAAGCGCCTAATTCTTCTAAAAGGCCGTTATCTTCTTCATCGATGGCTGTATTTGCTATTCCTGTTGTTTCCTCTTTCGAAGATGGATTAGGGGGAGCAACAGGCGGAATATATTCTTCATCAATGGGTTGTATGATTTCAAATTTGTCGTCTTCGACAGGGATGAATGGTTTTTCTTCTTCTTTCTTATTTTCTACTAAAACAATGGGCGGAATATTTTCAAATTCCTCTTTTTTATCATTGTAGAATTCAGATTGAATATCTGATTGTTTTGGGTTTGTCGGATCTGATAAATTGTTGTTGTTCGTGTAATTATCGGCTTCATCCTCATCAATTGCTTCATCAATAGTTCCTTTTTTCTTTAAGGTAAACATTTTGCGAACTAAAGGGACTGTTTTGGCGCTTACAAAAATCATTATAATGACCAACGAAACAAAAAGAAGCAGGAAGGTGCCTGGTATTCCTAAATTATCTTTCAGTAAATCAGATAGATATAATCCGTGTTTTCCTCCGATATAAATGGCGGTGTCTGAAAATAAAGGGCCAAAAAAGAAAGATACGGCTACAGACAACCAAATCATTCCGATGGTTGAAAGAATAAATGTTTTTAGTATGGGGGTGTATTTTACTTTCATCAGGCGAAGGCCCAATGTAGCAAAGAAAAATAGCATGAGTAGAGTGGAAACGCCAAACCATTCATTCATAAGCGTGTTGCTCAGGCAAGCGCCGCGTGTTCCCGTCCAGTTTTGAATGCCGGAAATTCTTTCCGGATGAAATAAGGAAATGCCTTCAATTTTACTTTGGTCTGCTGCTCCTGTGAAAAAGAAAGAAATAATGGATAATGAAGCGTAAATGGTCAGGATCAGGATGAATAGTCCTACTACAAAACGCGTAGAATCACTTTTCAGAAAAGCGCCGAAGTTAAAAGGTTCGTTAGATTTATTATTGTTTTTTGAAGTTGTCTTTTTCGCCATGAGTGTAAACAAAAAAAATGCTTACAAAATTACATATTAAAAATCAATTTTAAGGTTGAATGGATGGTAAACTTTGTATGGTTTCATTAAATTCAGCTATTAATCGGCTGATTACATCTCCTGCCGAAGGAATATCGGCGATCAATCCGCTTACTTGTCCGATTTCGAGTTCGCCTTCCTGCAAATCGCCTTCGAATATTCCTTTTTTAGCGCGTCCTCTTCCTAATATGGCACGCAATTCTTCGGCGGTTGCTCCCCGGTTTTCCGCAGCTTCGATCTGTGTGAAAAATTCATTTTTCAGTAATCGGGTAGGGACTACTTTTTTCAAAGCCAGCATGGTGTCGCCTTCTTTTGATTGCAGGCAATGTTGTTTAAATTCTTCAGCGGCCGAACTTTCCTGTGTTAAGGCAAATCGAGAACCGATTTGTACCCCGTCGGCGCCTAAGCAAAAGGCGGCAGCCATTCCTTGTCCGGTAGCGATACCTCCGGCAGCAAGGAGTGGGAGAGAGGTTACCTGCCTGACTTGTGGAATAAGCACCATGGTGGTGGTTTCTTCGCGTCCGTTATGTCCTCCGGCTTCAAATCCTTCGGCTACAATAGCATCTACTCCGGAGGTTTCGCATTTGGCGGCAAATTTGGCGCTCGATACTACATGGGCTACAATGATCCCTTTAGCTTTCAACCAGGAAGTCCAGGTGGCAGGATTACCGGCCGAAGTAAAGACAATTTTTACGTTTTCTTCAGCCAATAGTTGCATAATGGTTTCTATCTCAGGATATAGTAATGGTACATTTACTCCAAACAGTTTATCTCCGCAAGCCTGACGACATTTTATAATATGTTCTCTTAATGTCTCGGGATGCATCGATCCGGCGCCGATTAAACCCAGTCCGCCTGCATTGCTGACAGCCGAAGCAAGCCTCCAGCCGCTGCACCATACCATTCCGCCTTGAATGATAGGGTATTGTATTCCGAAGAGGGAGGTAATTTTGTTGGTCATTGTTTATTTTTTATTTGATTCATATCGTTTCCAAAGTTAACCAATAAACATAATACAGCTACACGAATTAAAAAATATTGAGAAAAAACAGTAGTTTTGTGCTGCATTATAACATTGCTCTAATGAAAAAACTTTTTACGTGTTTTATCTTCTCTTTTTGTTTTCTTGCGATTTATGCGGATGATACCATCCCTGTTGTCAGGCAGTTGATGCAAAAGGCAGATGAAGCGATGACCCAATTGGGATATAATGAGCTGGATAAAGCCAATTTCAATGGTAATTACGAAAAAGCTTCGGCTCTTGTGGAAAAAGGGGTGTCAAGCGATTATAACCGACTTTTGCTAACCAGTCTTCGTTTTGCCGTTTCTTATTCTTCGTATTCTTTATCTGATCATGGGCGATTGGCTGATTTGTGGATAGAAAAAGGAGGAAAGCTGTCTTCCGAATTTATTACGGAAAAAGAGCCTTGGCATAAATATAGTATTTCTCAGCAGGATCAACAGAAAATCATCAAGCTGTATAATAAAAAACTGAAAATTATTCGGGATGCATTAGAGAAAAAACAACGGGAAGACAGCATCATTAAATTAGTTGAAAATGGTGGTTATGAGGATGAAAAATACAACTATTCGGTACATATTTATCATTCCGTTCGAATAAGCGATGGAAAACAAAGTTCTGGTAAACGATTGGAAAGGACGTTAAAAGTCGATTATCTCAACAATGATGTCGGGAAAATAATGTATCCGGAAGTATTGTTTTTATTTGCCCTTGCCTTATCTGTTGTATCTGTTTCATTTTTTGTTCAGCGTGTATTGAAAAAGAAATTCCTATTCACGACGCTTTGGCTAATGGCGGTTACTCCATTGCTAATAGTGGAAATGGTTTTGTTTTATAATTGCCTGAAAATCATTTATTTTCATACAGATGAACTCGATACCGGAGCCAAGGGAAAGCAGCAGGAAATGTTGTACCTGATTTACAGCGATTGGTATCCATACAATAATAACGAAGATTGTGTTTGGCTTCGCAGTAAATCGTTTGTGTTTATGTCGGATGCAAATAAACCGACTGTGTTGGATGCCTCTTCCTGCACTATTGATAGTGATCTGAATGAAGGAAATGTGATTGTCAGTTATATTGCCGATAAAAACAAAGCAACCCTCGTTTCAATAGATCGGAAAATGCATAACTGCCTGATGATTACCCTGATGGTTGCAATCATTTTGCTTAATTATGGTTTTGTATTTGGACTGTTTAATCCGCTGTTGTTGCGTATCCGGAATTTTATCAACCGGCAGGTAGAAGCAAATCTAAAAAAGCAGGAAGACCTTTCCCGGCAATCTACCTTATTAATGATTATTCTAAATTGGAATTTACGAAGAGGAACGTACGATTCGGAGGAATATTTGCAACAGGATCTGCTTTTTCATTGGAAACAGGAAAACATTGGGTTGGAAGATACCGAGCGGATAGACAATCCGGCTGTGCATCTACAGTTGTGGGAAGCAGAACACCCTATGATTATTAAATCTGATAATGGGCTGTATTTTACCATGTTGGAGCTTTGGTTTAAAGTAATTAATTTAATGACTACTCATTTTTTTGCAACAAAATCTGATAGTATTATACAAGCTTTGTGTCTTCAGGAGGAGAATATGAATACGCAACACCCCTTAGTTGTCGCTTCATGGATGGAGGAAGAAGAAGACATCTTATTTTCAGCTGTTTGCTGGAAATTTGAAGGAAGATATGTATCCTTGCAAGAATTTTGTAAGGCATTTGACCGGATGCAGGAACAAGCGGGAAATGAGGTTTGCTCTTCTTCTGCAATACCCGACCCGTTGGAAGCCATGCCGAAAGTGATAATTCGTTATTATTTGGCATCATCAGATAAAATGGAATGGATTTTTCTCCATGCTGATGATGGTAAAGAATTTACTATTGGTGAATTGTTTTTTAAGTTACATCAAGAGTTGACCGCTACCATTATATATGCTCCTTACAACTGGTTCGATTACATGGTACATGATGCATACGACGAGATGAGTGAATTACCCGATGAAGAGGTGGAAATGGATGAGGATCTCGCTGTTTTCAGATTAGTTTTGTGGAAAAAGAAATAAATCTGTAAAACAAATATAAAGTATTGATAATTGTTTTTTTATTATCTTTGGCGAGCTTTTTTTATTGAAAATTTTAAAACGTTTTTTTATGATGACAATACAACAACTATTTTGATTTCTTACACAGATGTTGAGTAAAAGTAAAATCAAATTTATCCGTTCATTGGAGCATCGGAAATTCCGGAATGAAACCGGTTGTTTTCTGGCTGAAGGAAATAAAATTGTGGCGGATATGCTTCCTTATTTTGAATGCGAATTATTATTGACCCAATCGTCCTGGTTAGCCACGCAAGGAGATGTCAAGACCAAAGAATTGCTTTGGGCAGATGAAGGCGATATAGAAAAAGCCAGTTTGCTGAAAAATCCGCAGGATGTATTGGCGATTTTTCGAAAACCTTTGTATGTTTTGGATTTCGGAATTTTGCAGAACCAGTTAACTTTAGTGCTTGATGGCATACAAGATCCGGGTAATTTAGGAACGATCGTCCGGATAGCCGATTGGTTTGGTATTCCGGACATCATTTGCTCTTCCGATACTGTTGATGTGTATAATCCGAAAGTTGTGCAAGCCACTATGGGAGCGCTTTCCCGTGTGCATGTGCATTATGCCGATTTAACCGAATTAATGAACCGGATGGGAGATTTGCCTGTGTATGGTACTTTATTGGAAGGCGAAAATCTGTATGAACAATCATTGTCTTCCGCAGGACTTATCGTGATGGGTAATGAAGGTAATGGTATTACTCCTGTGATGGAACAATATATTACTCAAAAATTATTAATTCCCAGTTTTCCTCCCGGTCAACAAACTTCGGAATCGTTGAATGTCGCTGTGGCTACAGCCATTGTATGTGCAGAATTCAGAAGACGTATCAATGGATAATCGTATTTTTAAGGTTTGTATTTTTGCTGATATTTTATAATTTTGTAAAACAAACCGTTATAAAATCCTAATTGTGGTTGCATTTATACGAGTCATACTGTTGTGTTGTATCTCCGTTTTTACCATTCGGGCTAATAGTACAGTAGATTCTTTGTTGATAGAATTAGATCAAACTATTCAATGTTCGGAACAATATAATGCTTCGAAACAAGCCCGTATTAACGCTTTAATGCTTAAATGTTCGCGGGTGGATATTCATTCTGCCGATTATTACAATGTTTATTTTGCATTATATCAGGAATATAAACCTTATATATGTGATTCGGCTATCTATTACCTTAATATTTGTATCAACATAGCTAAAGAACAACAAAATCAATACAATGAGTATTCCAATATCATTACCTTGTCGTATCTGATGGGTTCGGCAGGCATGTATAAAGAGGCTGTGGATATGATTGAGGCCATTGATCGAAACAAATTATCTCCTGCTTTATTGGTAAATTACTATGATACATACAGCCATATTTATGGAGAATTAGCCTTTTATACCCAAAATAAAGAAATTTCCGGATCATACCGGAAAATATCAGATCAATACAAAGATTCTCTTAATACGATATTGCCTGCCGATTCGGATTTGAAAATGATTTTGGATGAAACGTATAACCGGTATATCCGAAATTTCCCCGAGGCTTATCGAATCAATGATATTCGTCTGGAAAAAGTGTCTCTTAACACTCCGGAACATGCATTGGTCACCTATCATCGATCGTTGACCTGTCAGTTTGAAGGGAATGTGGAAGAACAAAAACGTTATTTGGCTTTGTCTGCATTGTCTGATATACATTCGGCCATTAAAGATCATGCTTCTTTGTGGATGCTGGCCGAGATACTGTATTCCGAAGGAGATATCGAACGCGCCTATGAGTATATTCGTTTTTCATGGAATGAAACCGTTTTTTATAATGCCCGGTTGCGAAGTTTACAAAGCGCTTTTATTTTATCGCTGATTGATAAAACCTATCAGGCAATGATTGAGAAGCAAAACCGGAAATTGCAAACTTCATTGATTGTAATCTGTGCATTGTTTCCGATGCTTATCCTGGCATTGTTGTATATTTACAAACAAATGAAACGATTGTCGGTTGCCAGAAAGCATTTGCAGGTAGCCAACAATCAATTGAAAAAATTGAACGAAGATTTGAAACTAATGAATATCCAGTTGAAATCCACTAATTTGGATCTGACTGAATCGAATCAGATTAAAGAAGAATATATCGGGCGTTTTATCAAATTGTGTTCTCTTTATATCGATAAATTAGATGGATACCGTCGTATGGTACACAAAAAGGTGTCCAATGGAAAAATAACGGAAGTGCTTAGTATGACATCTTCTCAAGATATGCTGGAAAATGAATTGAAAGAATTATATGTTAATTTCGACACGGCATTTCTTCAGCTGTTTCCCGGTTTTGTCGGTCAGGTCAACGGACTGCTATTGGAAAATGATCTTATTGTGCTGAAAAAAGGAGAATTACTCAATACTGAACTAAGAATACTTGCATTAATTCGTTTAGGTATAGATGACAGCTCTCAAATTGCAGAATTTCTTCGTTATTCGGTTAACACGATTTATAATTACCGGGCAAAAATTAAAAGCAAAGCGCGCGGTTCACGCGATAATTTTGAAGACCGGGTAATGACAATCAGATAATTTTCCCTGATTTTTTCTTATAAATGTTCCACTTTTCGACTGCCTTGATTTGTTTATATCTTGTTGATATTTGATTTGTTAGATAGTTTATTCTTTTGAAAAATCCACTTTTTTTTTATACCTCTTGCCAAACCCCTCTTTTGCTTTTTATCTTTGATCTCGTAAAAACAAGAAATTTGTTACAGTTTATACCTAAAAGATAATACCAAATGAGAAAAATTTTTATTAAACCTGTTGTATTTATAAGTTTTCTCATATACATTTTTCTTCCTGTTAACGCTCTTGCTCAGAGTGGGTTTGTACATGCTTCCGGAAAGCAAATCCTTGATGTATATGGAAATAATCTTATCTTAAGAGGAATTGGCACCGGCAATTGGATGCTTCAGGAGGGTTATATGATGGGTACCGGCGATGTGGCGGGAACGCAATGGAAATTCCGCAATCTGTTGGTGCAGACCATCGGAGAAGAGAGAACGAAACAATTTTATGAAACATGGTGGGATAATCATTTTCGCCGGATTGATGTCGATTCTATGGCTGCATGGGGCTTTAATAGTGTGCGTGTCGCCATGCATTATAAAATGTTTACATTGCCGATCGAAGAAGAACCTGTTCCGGGACAGCATACCTGGCTCGAAAACGGCTTTGTCCGTTTAGATAGTGTATTACGATGGTGTGCCGATAATCAAATGTACTTGATTCTTGATATGCATGGCGCTCCAGGCGGCCAGGGGAAAGATGCTAATATTTCTGACTACGACACTTCTAAACCATCGCTTTGGGAAAGTGAAGCGAATAAACAAAAATTGGTGGAATTATGGAAAAAACTGGCGAAAAGATATGCCGATAGTCCCTGGATGGGTGGCTATGACCTTATTAATGAACCGAATTGGACACTGCCCAACAACAATAAAGATTTGTGGGATTTATATAAACGGATTACCGTAGCTATCAGGGAAGTGGACAAAAACCATTTGTTGATTCTTGGCGGTAACTCATGGGGAAATGATTATAGCGGATTGCCTGCCCTTTGGGATAATAATATAGCTTTGAGTTTTCATAAATACTGGAATAATACGGATTTATCCACTCTTAATTTCATTACTACTTTAAGAGATCAGCGTAATGTGCCGATTTGGCTCGGGGAATCGGGTGAAAATTCGAACACATGGTTTACAGAGGTCATAGAATTGTGTGAAGCCAATAACATCGGTTGGGCGTGGTGGCCGGTTAAGAAAACGGGTATTAATAATGTCTTGCGTTCAAAATCCAACCATGCATACGACCAGATGATTAATGCCTGGAAGAAAAATTTACCGACAAATGCGGACCAATCCTTTGGTGCCGTTATGCAATTTGCAGAAGACCACAAGTTTGAAAATTGCATTATACAAAAGGATGTGATTGATGCCATGATATCCAGACCTCACAATAAAGAATCAAAACCATTTAAATCGCTTCAGGTGAATGATGTGATTTATGCAACCGATTATGACTTAGGACCTGCCGGGGTTGCTTATTACGATACAGAGGATGCCAATTACCGGTTGAGTACGGATGTGAACGTAAACTGGAATAGGGGATGGGTGTATAGAAATGACGGAGTGGACATAGAATCGTGTTCCGACAATCCGACCAATGGATATTCTGTAGGATGGATTGAAGATGGCGAATGGATGCAATACACCATTGACTCTCCGGAAGAAAAGGCATTTTCACTCTTTTTTCGCTACGCCAGTGAACACAATAATGGGAAAGTTTATATTGAAGTCAATGGACAACGTGCGTCTTCTTTAATTGCTTTGGAAGCGACCGGCGGATGGACTAACTGGAATACGAAAATCATTCCCAATATTATCATTCCCAAAGGAAAAATTAAAGTGAAAATTTTCTTTGAAAAAGGAAATGTGAATTTCAATTATTTTCAATTCAGGGTGCCCAAAGATATAGCCAATGTCAACTTTGAAATACTGGATGCACAAACAGATTTGATAAAAGATGACGTGATTTTGTTTTTTAATAAGCCGGTTGACGAAATCGCAACCGGCTCTTTTCGTGTTTATGTCAACAATCGGCAAGTGGAGATTACGGATGCGACAAAGGATACGGCCCATTCGCAAGTAATCATATTGAAGGTCGATGCAACAATATTAAATGACGACAGGATTCTGTTGTCATCCGGAGATGTTGCCTGTAAAAGTGGTGGGCAAGCATTGGCTTTGTTGAATAACTATTTAGTGAACAATAAAACTGCATACATTCATACTGTTCCATGTGTAATAGAAGCGGAGGAGTATATTAACAAAAATGGTTTTCAATTCGAATCGTGCAGCGATGCAGGGGGCGGGTTGAATGCCGCTTATGCTGCTATTGGCAGTTATTTGGAATATTTTCTGTTAGCTGATTATTCCGGAGAACACGATATTGATTTTCGGGTGTCGGTAAATAATTCTCAATCACGTATTGCCTTGTACGATGGTGAAACTAATACTTTTATGAAGCAAGTAGTGTTCAATGGTACAGGAGGTTGGCAAAATTGGAATACTCAAAGTTCTACTGTAACATTAAAAAAAGGGAAAAATTTGCTCCGATTGCGGGCTAATACAGAAGGTTTTAATCTAAACTGGATTGCGCTCAGAAAAAAAGAAGGGATGAATGTGCAGCAAATATCCCGGAATGAAGGCATGCGACTTTTTCCCAACCCGGTTTCCGATATGCTGTATATCAATACCTTTGGTGTGTCGGATGCCAGTTTTTCGTTGGTTGATATGTCGGGAAAACAGTTGTTTTTTCACCATTTTTCTCTCGACAATCCCATTCGGATTCCGATGAATCATATTCCGGAAGGTATATATTACCTGAAAATGTTGACAGCTGATAGTTGTTCCGGCGAAAAAGTGATCGTAAGACGCTGATTCGCAATCGTGTATATAACTTTATTTAATCTAATATCATTTTATGACGAAAAAAATTCTATCTCTTGTATGGATATTCCTGTCTGTTACCTTTGGAATATCTGCGCAAACAACTCTTATAAAAGGAGTTGTTGTCGATCCGGAAGGTACGCCCCTGCCAGGAGTATCGGTTACCATTAAAAATTCTGCCAAAGGAACCGCCACATCGATGGACGGCAAATATGCCATCTCCGATATAACGTCTTCCGATAGTATCGTATTCTCTTATTTGGGATATGTGACACAATCTTTTGTAATTGGAAATCGCTTCACGCTTGATGTGATTATGACGGAAGCTGTCAATGAATTGGAAGAATTTACCGTGGTGGCATTTCAAAAACAAAAGAAAGAGAGTGTAATCGGATCAATTACAACTGTGAAACCTTCTGAATTAAAAGTTCCTCAAACAAACCTTACTACAGCATTGGCCGGTAATGTGGCAGGAATTATTTCTTATCAACGATCAGGAGAACCCGGGAAGGATAATGCCGAATTCTTTATACGGGGAGTTACAACTTTTGGCTATAAACAGGATCCGTTGATTTTGATAGACGGAATAGAAATGTCAACAGAAGATTTGGCTCGTTTGGAACCGGATAATGTGGAGAGTTTTTCCATTATGAAGGATGCCAACGCTACTGCGTTATATGGAGCAAGAGGTGGAAACGGAGTTATCCTTGTAACCACAAAATCAGGAAAAAAAGGGAAAATGTCTATCTCAACCCGATTGGAAACATCCATTGCAATGCCAACCAAAACTAATAATTTTGTGGATGGGGTAACTTATATGGAAATGTATAACAATGCTTTGAGGACTCGTGTACCGGGAGCTTCATTGGCTTATTCCAAAGAGAAAATAGAAAATACGCGTCGTGGAACAGATGCTCAATTGTACCCTAATATAGATTGGTATAACTATTTATTCAATGATTATGTGCAAAACTATAAAGCCAATCTGAGTGCCACCGGAGGTGGAGATATTGCTCAATATTATCTTTCTGTAGCTTATACTAACGAAAAAGGATTGTTAAAAGTAGATCCAATCAATAATTTCAATAATAATATTGATATACAGCGATTCAATATTCGGTCGAATGTTGATTTCAATATGACAAAAACAACAAAAGCTGCCTTGAAGCTTTATTCATTATACAACCGCTACAATGGTCCCGCTGTTGAAGCCAATGAAATCTACAAACAAGTTATGGGAGCTAATCCGGTAAATTTCCCTCCTTACTATGATAAAACATCCGAATATGCAGATGTGCAACATACCTTGTTTGGAAATAAATCACCGGGAAGTTATCCGAACCCTTATGCTGAAATGGTCAAAGGGTATAAGGATTATTTTGCATCCACTAATCAATTTCAATTCCAGTTGGAACAGGATTTGAAGATGATTACGAAAGGCTTGACTGTAAGGGCGTTGTTTTCAATGAATGTGTTCAGCCAAAGCCAAACAACACGGACCCTGGATCCCTTTTATTATCAAATGAATGATGATCATACTTTGCAACCACTGAATAAAGGGCGTGAAACATTACAAATTGATCTCGGCAACACATGGGAAGGCGCCAAAAGCAATTATTATTTGGAAGGAGCGCTTCAATATGACAGAACGTTTGCCCAAAAACATACGCTTGGCGCTTTATTGGTATTCTACGGAAGGGAATTATTAAATGAACTGAAATTAAATGATGTTCCGGAAGACAAACGAAGCGGACTCGATGGTTTATTGCTTAGATTACCCGGTCGTAATAATGGAATCTCCGGAAGGCTTACTTATAATTTTGACAGCAGATATTTTATAGAAAGTAATTTTGGCTACAATGGTTCGGAAAAGTTTGATTCAAAATATCGTTATGGATTCTTCCCATCAGTAGGGCTTGCCTGGATCGCTTCTAATGAAAATTTCTATACTGACAGAATGAAGGAAATTGTTTCATTGTTGAAATTGAAATACACTTGCGGGCTGACAGGGAATGATGCGATTTCTGCTGCATGGGATCGATTTTTTTATATGCCTGAAGTGAATATTGAAGATGACGGAAAAGGATTTGCATTCGGAGATGATTTCACCAATTTTTACAGAGGATATACAGTAGGTCGTTATGCAAATCCGAATATATCATGGGAAACTTCATTAAAATCAAACTATGGAATAGAATTGGGATTTTTTAATAAACTCAATATTCAGTTTGATTATTTTACTGAATATCGTAAAAATATTTATATGCCGAGGAACTATATTCCTACAAGTATGGGACTGACAACCCAAATTTCCAGTAATACCGGAGAGGCTAAAGCTCATGGAATTGATGCCTCTGCTGATTTTCAATGGAGTGTTAATAAAGATTTTTGGATCACTTCCCGTGTTAATTTTACATATTCTACCAATGAGTTTGTAATAAAAGACGAGCCTGTTTATAAAGATAAATATAGAAGTGGCGTAGGACAATCCATCAATCAACACTGGGGTCTGGTAGCAGAACGTTTATTTATAGACGATTATGATGTGCTGAATTCTCCGAGGCAAGATTATGGAGGTGCACAGGCAGGAGATATTAAATATGTAGATATCAATAATGACGGAGTAATTGATAAACGGGATATTGTTCCAATTGGTTATCCGTCTGTTCCGGAAATAATTTACGGATTTGGAGCTTCTACCGGATGGAAACAATTCGATTTCTCGTTCTTTTTTCAAGGATCCGGACGTTCTTCATTTTTTGTGGATCAGAAAAAAATTGCTCCTTTTGTTAATAATGAAAGTAATGCATTGCAAGTCATTGCCGACGATTATTGGTCAGAGGATGATCCTAATCCTTATGCTTTTTGGCCGAGAATGTCAGTCGCTCCTGTAAAAAATAACGAACAAAACTCAACATGGTGGTTGCGTGACGGAAGTTTCCTCCGGTTGAAAAGCGTGGAAGCCGGCTATACTATACCGAGGCGAATTACTCACAAAGCAGGAATGGATTTGGTTCGGATTTATTTCTCAGGCACAAATCTGATTTGTTTCAGCGACTTCAAATTATGGGACCCGGAAATGGGAGGAGATGGTTTACAGTATCCTACTCAGCGAATATTTAATATGGGATTACAAATTACTTTCTAACATATTGTAAATGAAAATCAAAATGAAAAATTACTGTAAATTAATTATATGTCTTGGAATATTATTCATTACATCGGCATGTGCTGATTTTTTGGATATTGTTCCCGAAAAAACAGCCAGTTTGGATATGCTTTTTAGTAGAAAAGAATCTGCGTATAAAGCATTGGCTACCTGCTATCATTATTTGCCGCAATGGGATGGAGCTTTTTCCAATTATTCTTATGCTTCTGATGAGTTGGTTGCTCCAAACCAACAAGGTAGTATCCCGGGACGAGATATTATGACAGGAAAGCAAAGCGCCAGTAATCCTATTTTAGGATATTGGGACGATTTTGCAGGGGTATATACACAAGCATCTTTATACAAAGGCATTCGTAGTTGTAATGAATTGATAGACAATATACATAAAGTATTTGATTTAACGGATAGTGAAAAGGAAAGCTGGAAATCCGAAGCCATGTTTTTGAAGGCTTATTATCATTTTCTATTATTTTGTCAATATGGCCCCATTCCTATATCGGATAATGCTTTGCCAATTGATGCTACTCCGGCTGAAGTCAGTTTGAAACGAGCTTCCGTTGACGAAGTCGTGGAGTATATTGTTTCGACAATAGATAAGGCCATTCCTGCTCTTCCGGAACGAGTCATACTTTCTAATGATTTAGGACGTGTTGACCAGTTAATTGCAAAGTCCATCAAAGCAAAAGTTTTATTGTTTGCCGCAAGCCCTTTATTCAATGGTAATGCTGAGTTTTATGAACGATTTACCGATAAAGAAGGGAAAAAACTTTTTAATACCACCTATGATAAAGAAAAATGGAAATTAGCTGCGGATGCAGCCAGGGAAGCGATTGATCTGGCCCTGAAAAATAATGTAAGAATGTATGAATACGACTCATCAAAGCCTGTCCTGGATTATGATAAAGGATACATTGAGTTTGATGAAGTAAAAGCTCTGTATAATTATCGTTATATGTTTGTAGATAAGTGGAATAGCGAATTGATTTGGGGAAATTCATCTCCGGTTTTAAGAGATGGTTCGTGGTGGACCATACAGGCCGCAGCTCATCCGATGAATCCTAATTCGTCCTCCAATGAAGCCTCTTGGAATTGGTGTGTTCCGACGTTGGATATTGTAGAAGCATATTACACGGCAAATGGTTTGCCGATCGATCAGGATAAAACATTTGATTATGCCAAAAGATATAACAATGCGAGAGTAGCAGCGGTCGATAGCCTGCATTGTGTTTACCAGGAAATTATACCAAAATTGCATCAGGGAAGAGAGCCTCGTTTTTATGCCTCAATTGGTTTTGACAGAGGTATCTATCGTGCGTGGGGCGAAAAATGGCAATTAAAAATGCGTTTTGGAGAAGTGAACGGCAGAAAAACAATCGGAACAAAAGACTATTCTCCGACAGGTTATCTGTTGAAAAAGGTATGCCATCCTCAATCAGATGGATCCGGTTATGGAAAATTGGTCGCTTATCCCTGGCCTGTTATTCGTTTGGGAGAACTTTATTTGAATTATGCTGAAGCCATGAATGAATATTACGGTCCCGGTCAGGACGTTTATGATGCTTTGAATAAAGTAAGAAGACGCGTAAAAATACCGGATGTGGAATCGGTTTGGAGTAATCCTGATTTGGCGGTAACCGTTAATAAGCATAAAGATCAAAAAGGATTGAGAGAGATTATTCACCAGGAAAGAAGAATAGAAATGGCTTTCGAAGGATGGAGAAATTTTGATGTTCACCGTTGGAAAGAAGGTGATAAATATTTTAATGGAGAAATAAAAGGATGGTCTGTCAATGAAACTATTCTCACTAATTATTACAAATTGGTGACTTTGTTTCAACGTTCTTTTATTACGCCTCGGGATTACTTGCATCCGATTAAATTGGATGAATTGGACGTAAATCCAAACTTGGTACAAAATCCCGGTTGGCAATAAAAAAAAGTAACTATTTATAAAATAAAAAATCATAATATGAATCATTTATTTGTAAAGTATTTTAGTATTTCAGTCGCTATTCTTTCTTTACTTTCTTTTTTTGCCTGTAAAGAAGATGATGAAAGCCGGAAATCTGTTGTACCGGCTCAAGTGACCCATCCGACATATACCCCGACAAATGGAGGAGCAATTATTAAATATGATCTTCCGGATGATCCGAATTTACTGTATGTGAAAGCGGTTTATACAGACACGCATGGTCAGGAGGCATTCAAGGTTTGCAGCCGTTATGACAATTCTATCGAAATCGACGGTTTTTTAAATGAAACTCCATTTCTTGTAAAATTATATTCTGTATCGGAAGATGGAGAATCCATGTCTCAACCAGTTGACATAACCGTTACACCCGATAAATCATACATCTATATCGTTCAGGATAGTGTGCAAATAACAGGCGCTTTAGGCGGTATAAAAATAAGCTGGAGCAATCCTTCGGGGAAAATGGCGTATGTCTATGTCAATTATACAGACGGAGAAAATACTTACCAAAAAATAATTTCTTCTGATCAGGAAACCTATGTAAGCCAGATCAGAGGATTAGAATCGGTACCTTATAATGTATCCGTAGCAGTAGAAGATCAACGGAAAAATATTACTCCTGAAAAAAGCAAAGGAGAAGTTACTCCGCGTTTGGAACAAAAAATCAGCAAATCAGGATGGGAATTGGTGAAAAACCTTTCTTGTACGGGTGATAAGTGGGAAGGTAAAATGGTCAACTTCTGGGATGATGTGATTGATATCAATACCAATCCGAATGATAACAGCTATTTTCTTATTCACAGAGATGACAATGGAGGCTCGCTTCGTTTTCTATCGGCTACCGAATCGAAACCATTGATGATTGTGATTGATTTGAAGAAACAAATAATCATGAGCCGATTGGTTATTAATCAACGTGCATACCTGTATCATGAAGGAGACGGAAGTGCTAATAGTGAATATTTGTATTACAAAGAAGATAATATGCGCGCTTTCAATGTATTTGTAACGAATGACCTGAATGAAATAACAAAAGATAATTTGTGGAATAATCCATTGATGATTTGTGATATAGGGTTGCCTAAGAAAGATGAAAATGACGTCATTTTGGATACGGAAAATCAAAGGGCGGTTTTAGGGCATGAATTCGAATTGTCGTATATGACAGAACCGTTCCGCTATCTTGTGATTGGAATCGTTTCGACTTTCGGAAGTGAAACTCAAATTTGTTCTTCAGAAATCACACTCTACGGATTAGATAATCAGTAATGAAATGCAACCACTTAAACATTAAAATATTTTGTATGAAAAATTGGATTTTTGTATTGCTTTTAACCATGGGGCTTGCTGCTTGCGAGCCTATGGACGATAATTATAAAGGATACTTGGAAAATATTCCGCAATATTCGCCTAAAATAACAAATCTAACCAAAGTGGAATCCATCCGGACGATTGATTTGCAATGGGACAATCCTCCCGGAGACTTAGCTCAAAAGATAAAAATTGATACAGGAGACACTACTTATGTATTTAATGAAATGATTGATCATTGCAAGTTGGAAGATCTGGAAATAAAAGGGTATCTGATTTCTGTATTCACGATAGATAAATACGGAAATTTATCTGTACCAGAGTCGATATCAGCATTTCCAGGTACACCGACGGAGTAAAACAATAACTTATCATGAATATTCACCTATAAAATTAGTGCTTATGAAAACAAATTTATTTTTTACATTTTGTTTGCTTGCCGTGTTTGGATGCACTGCAAACGCTCAGAATTTGATCACAAACCCGGGCATGGAAAATGCCACTGGATGGACTACTCTCTTAATTGCTAATACTCCCGCGGAAAATGGCCCGACCGTTACCTGGGGATATACAGCAGATAAACCAACGGCAGCAACCGGCGGAGTTTTGCATCTTCAAAGAACCACAGCCCCTACACAACCTCAAATCGCTCTTTTCCAAAAAGTAACGTTAGAATCGGGAACTACTTATTCTTTCGATGGAGCTTTCAAAATTTCGGATGGATTAAATTATTGGGTCGAAGTATTTGTCGGGAACACGGCTCCAACGGCTGACGCTGATTATGGAGATGGTCAGACTAAAATTGCAGCTTTCAACCATTGGGGACCTCCGGCTCATGCCGACGGAACATTCAAAGCGGATGCAGGAGAAAGCAAACAATTTAAGCCGGAAGAAGCGGGAGATTATTATCTGGTAATTAAAATCGGTTGTAATGCAGAAGGTAGCTATAATTTATTGTTGGATAATATTTTCTTTGGTATTCCCGAAGTACCCGAAGCTTCATTCAAAGTAAATACCCGTGCAGGTTTCGCGCCTTTGGCAGTAACATTCACGAATACTTCACTTCGTGCAACAAGTTACGAATGGGATTTTGGCGATGGTTCTGCTAAAGGTACGGAAACAAATCCTACACATACTTATGCCAATCCGGGAGAATATAAAGTCACATTGAAAGCCTCCGGAGCCGGAGGAAACCATACAGTTGAGAAAGACAAATTTATACAAGTAAAAGCTTTCCCCGGACAAATCACAGGTGGAGGTAAATTGTTGGGAGGAAATATGCAGGATGCAAGCAAGTGGAGCATCAGTACATTGAATTCTCCCGCCGGACAAATGCCTGTCGCCACATGGAATTATACTGCAAGTGTACCTAAAGCAGGGCAAGGTGGCGCATTGAGAATACAAGGTACGGTGGATAATACGACTGTTCAATATTGTATTTATCAAAAAATAACCTTAGATGCTTCCAAAGTATATCGTTTCAATGCCGCATTCAAAGATTTGACATCTAATTTATGGCATTTTTGGACAGAAGTATTTATCAGTGACGTGGCTCCTGTCGATGGTGAAGATTTTGGTGGGGGAGCTACTCAATTATGCGCTTTAAGTAATTGGGAAGATGCCAACAGTGTCATCAGAGGATTGGACGGAACTTATAAGGAATACACCAATGTAAAAGACTATACACCGGCTGCAACAGGTGAATATTATTTTGTTTTCAAAACCGGAGTTTACACAGGTGGATCAGAAGCCTTTGATATTGTAATCGATGAATTGCTTCTGGAAGAAATAAGAACTAAACCATATACAGCATTCACTGCTACTAATAGTCAGGGATTCTCTCCGCTGGAGGTTACTTTCACCAATACGACTCAATTTGCTACTTCTTATTTTTGGACTTTTGGCGATGGACAAACCAGTACAGAAGAAAATCCGAAACACACATATAATGTTGTGGGAAAATACTCTGTTTCGTTGAAAGCGACCAATGAAAAAGGAGATTCTATAATGGTGAAAAATGATTTTGTCTCTGTAAATGAACGCCCGCCGCTTCCTGAAGGAGAAAAATTGTATGGTGGTAACATGGAAGACGGTGGTTATTGGTACACAGCCCGTGTGAGCGGTGCAAGTCCGGTGACTCCAACATGGAACTATACGGAAAATACACCAACAGGCGGTACTGGCGGCGCTTTGCGGTTACAAATGACACCTCCTGCCGGACAAGGTTCTAATATAGCTTTGTATCAGCCAATTACAATGAAACATGATTATGTTTATACCTTTGATGGCTTGTTTAAAGCGATCGGAGAGACTGACCAACTTTGGGTACAAACGTATATTTCCGATGTAAAACCCACTGATACAGAAGATCCTTATAAAGAAGAAAATACATTAGGACAACTGAATACCTGGGCGGATGGCTCTGTGAAAACATACGATGGCGCTTTTAGTGGAAAAGCACAAAAAGGAAATCAGCATTCAGGAGATTTGCTGAGCTATCATTATACCGGAACCGACGGAGCCGTTATGTATTTTATTTTGAAAATCGGAACATGGGAAAAAGCCGCCGATATTGTATTGGATAACTTGTCTTTGCAAGAATCTCTCAATTTGAAAGCCAGTTTTTCTGCAGATGCTACTGATAGTGAAACGGCTCCATTTACCGTACAATTTTTTGATATGTCGGTAAATGCAACTTCCTGGTTGTGGAATTTTGGCGATGGCGCTACCAGCACCGAACAAGATCCTGAACATACTTACACAAAAATAGGAACTTACTCTGTATCATTGACCGTTTCAAATGGCGCCAACAGCAAGACATTTACCATTCCGAATATGATCCATGTCGGTACTTCCGGAATTGATGCCATTGATTATGTGAATTGTACTTTTAATGCCATCAACGGACAAATCACTGTCGATTCAGACAAACCATTTGGTTCCATTGCAATTTATGATATTAAGGGTATGTTGATCGAATCGGCTAAACCTAATGCCGGAAATTATACTTCCGGTGCTGTTGCAAAAGGTATTTACATCATCAATGTAGATGGTCGGATCTATAAAGTGGCCGTAAAGTAAGAAAACCATGATCAGTTGATCTGGTTGTTTTAATTCATAACTAATCCGGTGTGTCGTGTATTACAACTACCCATACACCGGATTATTTTTCACTTCATGCTGATATGCAAATTCAAAACTCATTCCTGTTTATACTATTCCTTTTTTTAGCCGGAACGGTGTCCGGTCATGCGCAAACGCGCAGCGAAAAAAGAGGAATCGCTTATGATATAAAAGATATAAAAGATGTAAAAACGCTTGCTGAAGGAGTCAGTTGGTATTATAATTGGGCGCATAGTCCGGCCAATACACTGGTTTCGGGTGCTGCCCGGGTATATGGAATGGATTTTATTCCCATGACGTGGAATGGTAATATTCAAAAAGAAACACTTCGAAATTTTTTGCAGAGCAATCCGCATGTCAATTATATATTAGCTTTTAATGAACCTAATTTTACCGAACAAGCGCGTATGACCCCTTCGGAAGCAGCGGCCAAATGGCCTGAATTGGAAGCTGTTGCAGATGAATTCGGGTTGAAAATCGTAGGGCCTGCAGTCAATTTTGCGCCGGGAAACGGAGGCGCGGTAACCGAAAACGGAGTGGAATACACAGATCCGGTAAAATATTTGGATGATTTTTTTGCTGCATGTCCCGATTGTCGAGTCGATTATATCGCGGTACATTGTTATATGAATTATGTTTCGGCATTAGAATGGTATATCGGACTTTTCAAAAAATATGGAAAACCGATCTGGTTGACGGAATTTTGCGCCTGGGAGAATGGTGTGACCGATCTGTGGCAGCGAAATTTTATTGCAGAATCGGTACATTACCTGGAATCCGATCCCGATGTTTTTCGATATTCCTGGTTTATAGGACGTTGGGGTAAAACTAATTCCTATCCGTATATGCAGTTACTGGAAGATGCTCCCGGTGTTTTAACGGAGAAAGGGAAAATTTATCTCAACATGTCTTCTTTTGATCCGGAATATTATTTTTCCGTCAATGATACGATTCCTGCCGAACATTATTGGTCGGCTTCCCGTACCATTCACTTGCAACAATCTTCCGATAATACCGGACAATTGAATGTCTGTGATTTTACATCCGGGAAATGGGTGGAATACAATGTAGATATACCTGCCGATAATCAGTACAACTTATATTTCAGGATGGCTGCCAATAAAATCTCTCAAATAGATATTCTAATCAATCAATCGGTAGCCAAAACAATGCATATCGAATCGTCCGGAGGACTAAACCGGTGGATGACACATACGATAACGATGCCGTTGAAAGCAGGGAAGCAAACCATCCGGTTGCAATTGCAACAGGGAGAAGCGGCTCTGAACTGGATGCGCGTATGTCCTGTTGATCATAGCGCAATCCAAAAAAACAGGATTTCATCCGTTGATGCATATCCCAATCCGGTAGATGATGTGCTATGGTTGGATTCAGACCTGCCGATTTCTCATGTAATACTGCAAGACATGTCCGGACGCATTGCATTAGAGGCAACCCATGTCGATCAATTAGACATGTCGGGATTATCAAATGGTTTGTATCTGCTGGAAATTAAAAATAGTAATGAAGAAAAATCAATAGTGAAAGTAATCAAGAGAACATTTTAATTTTAAATATTTTAACGATGAACATGAAATATCTATCTGTTTTGCTTGTCGCCGGAATCATGGTAGCCTGCTCTCCTGAAAACACCGAAGAAGCAACAATCGATAAATTAATTTCTCAGATGACACTCGAAGAAAAACTCGGCCAAATGAACCAGTTAAGCTACGACGGTAATCATCAGGGACTGGAAGCGCAGATCAAAGCGGGAGAAGTGGGTTCTTTACTCAATATCGTTGATCCGGAGCGGATCAATCAATTGCAGAAAATTGCCATGGAAGAAAGCCGGTTGGGAATTCCGCTGATTATCGGACGCGACGTAATACACGGATTTAAAACAATATTTCCGATTCCATTAGGACAAGCGGCTTCATTTAATCCGCAAATGGTAGAAGAAGGCGCCCGTATTGCTGCTGTTGAAGCCAGTTCAATGGGTGTTCATTGGACTTTTGCTCCGATGTTGGATATTTCGCGCGATGCCCGCTGGGGACGTATTGCCGAAAGTTTTGGGGAAGATCCTTATTTGGCATCTTTACTGGGCGCTGCGATGGTCAAAGGATTTCAAACAGATAATCTGGCTAACCCTACGGCAATTGCCGCTTGTGCCAAGCATTTCTTCGGATATGGGGCAGGAGAGGGCGGACGTGATTACAATTCATCCAATATTCCTCCTCATTTGATGCGAAATGTCTATTTTCGACCTTTTCAAAGCGCTATTAATGCCGGTGCCGCGACTATCATGACCTCTTTTAACGATAATGATGGAATACCTGCTTCCGGAAATGCCTGTTTGTTGAAGGATGTATTACGCGGCGAATGGAACTTCGACGGTTTTGTAGTGTCTGACTGGGCATCTATGGCAGAAATGATCGCCCATGGATTTGCGAAAGATGACAAACATGTGGCCGAAATTTCGTCGAATGCCGGAGTGGACATGGAAATGGTAAGCGGAGCCTATTTAAAATATTTACCGGAATTAATCAAGGAAGGCAAAGTGCCGGAAAAAGTGATCGATGATGCCGTGCGCAATATTTTGCGAATAAAATACCGCTTGGGGTTATTCGAACATCCTTATGCCGATACAAAAATACCTTCTGTATTGTATGCTGATGCATCGTTATTTGCAGCAAAAGAAGCTGCTATCCAGTCTGCTGTTTTATTAAAAAACGAAAATAAGTTATTGCCCTTGGATAAAACCCATAAAATCGCAGTCGTCGGCCCGATGGCTGATGCTCCGCATGAACAGCTTGGCACCTGGATTTTTGATGGAGAAAAATCACATACCATTACACCGGTGAAAGCGCTGCAAACAATGTATTCGGATGTGAAATATGTGTACGCACCGGCTTTGACTTATTCCCGCGATTTGGATAAGTCGTCCTTTGCCAAAGCCAAAGCAGCAGCGCAACAATCGGATGTTACCGTTGTATTTCTGGGTGAAGAGTCCATCTTGTCGGGAGAAGCTCATTGCTTTTCCAATATCGATTTAGTAGGTGTACAATCGGAATTGCTCCGGGAAATCAAAAGCGTCGGCAAGCCCGTAATATTAGTAATCATGGCTGGCAGGCCGTTGACCATCGAGCGCGATTTACCATACGCCGATGCTGTGTTGTATAATTTCCATCCCGGAACCATGGGAGGCCCTGCAATTTGGGATTTATTATTTGGCACTGCTAATCCAAGTGGAAAACTTCCGGTAACCTTTGTTCGTCATGTGGGACAAATACCATTATATTATAATCACAACAATACCGGTCGTCCGGCTCCCGACCACGTCACTTCACTGCATGACATTCCGGTCGAAGCCTGGCAAACCTCGTTGGGCAATACATCACATTATTTGGATTATGGTAAAAAACCATTATTCCCTTTTGGTTACGGATTGTCATATACCACATTTGAATATTCCGACTTGCAAATATCCTCATCTTCTCTTCAACCGGAAGAATCGTTGGTTGTAAAAGCAACAGTCAAAAATACCGGGACGGTAGATGGTACTGAAGTGGTACAATTGTATGTGCAGGATGTAGTTGGTTCAATTACCCGTCCGGTCAAAGAATTGAAAGGTTTTCAACGCATTCCCTTAAAGGCCGGAGAAAGCAAAGTCGTTGAATTTACACTAACTTCCGACGATCTTGCCTTTTGGGGTATTGATATGACCCGTAAAGCCGAACCGGGCGACTTTAATGTCTGGATCGGAGGCGATAGCGATGCGACGCTGAAAGGTAGTTTTGCTTTGGCAGAATAATAATCAGCAATTATATTGCTTACGTAAGGTGAATTCCCCTAATGGGCGTAGTCAGATGCTTTTATGTTCGGCAGAGGTGCTGCCTCTGTCGGGCTGGAAGCAAAGCGCCTGCTTTGCAAAAGGAATCATTCGATGTGCAGTACTTGCAAAATAGTTTGTTATTTTTGTTGAAATTTTGCAGTTGACAAGGAGACGAAGACAAGGCAGCGCCTATGCCGAGTAGTTTATTGGAAAATATAGCGCATAGTTCGCAGAATATCAATTTATTCGTTTGATCAGAATTCGAACAGTTTACCAAATCAATTTCATTTCATATGCCTTTTTTATTAATTCGGCAACATTTCGTGCATTGAGTTTAATAAGCAGGTTTTTTCTGAAAAATTTAACGGTTTCGGAATCACGAAAAATAAAGTCCGCTATTTCTTTTGTGGTATAGCCGTCTGCAACATATTTAAGAATCTCGCTTTCACGGTCGGAAAGCCAAATAATATCATCATTTGCTTTTTCTTTCAACAACATATCTATTTCGTCACACAGGAACAATTCTCCTTTACTTACGGCTTCTATCCCCATAAGCATTTCTTCGCTCTCTGCATTTTTGAGAATATAGCCGAGTGCACCGTTATGTAAGGCTCGTTTGGCTATACCGAACTCCTTGTAACTTGTAAGCATAATAATTTTCAATTCGGAGTATTGTTTCTTTATTTCGGCACAAAAATCTACCCCGTCACCATCGGGCAAGCCGATATCAAGAAGTAAAATGTCGGGAAGTCCTTTAGTCAATCCTTCACGGCAAGTCGCCAAATCATAATATATATCTGTAATCCGGGCTATTTTAGTTTCATTAATCAGCCTGCTCAGACTTTCCACTACCATTCGGTGATCATCTGCAATTTGAACCTCTACCATGTTTCATTTATATGTTTATTTCGATGATAATTTCCGTTCCCTTGTTTGGCGAAGAAAAAGTTTCCATTTTTCCGTTACACGAAGTCAATCTATCCTGAACACTTTTTAAGCCGACTCCTTTTACTACTGTTTTTTCATCGAATCCGCATCCATCGTCTTGAACAGTAAGCGAAATATGGTCTTCTCCTTGTACCATCTGTACATTGATTTTTTTTGCGCCGGAATGACGTATGGCATTTGTAACAAGTTCATTTACGCAACAATATATGACAAACTCCAATCTTTTTCCGATACGTTTTTCCCGACCGAAAAAGTGAAAATACACATTGGGAAATTGTGCAGTAAAGTCTTCCAATGCTGTTTTTATGCCGAAACGCAGAGGCAAGGGCATGAGGTTGCGTGAAATTCGGCGTATCTCTTCTATACAACCGTTGAGTTTGTTGCCGGTATCCGTATCGCCAAGTTCAGATTTTATAGCAGATAATGTGCCGAGAAGACGGTCGTGCAGCTCGCTTGCTATTCGTTCCCTTTCTCCCATTTCTCCATCCTGAACGGCGTTCGAAGCTACCAACAACCTTTCTTTTTTCGAGTTTCTTGTCTTAAGCCACAGCACTGTTGCCAAAGAAAAAGCGAGTAAAACACCCGTTATACCAAGCCAAACATATAACCGTTGCTCCTTTTCCAGTGAAACAATCTGCATTTCTTTCTTTTCTGTTTCGTATTTGACTTCCATATCCATCAGAATGTCGTGAAGATTTTCATCGTTATTTTTCATATGTAAGTCATAGAAATGCGATAGAAAATCGATTGCCTTGTCTTTATTGCCCAAATGAATGTTGGAAGAAATTAAGTTATAAAGTATGCCCGGAATATTATGCATATCCGTAGAATCTGTTTTCCAAGCTTCATAAGCGGTCACTTCACATTCTTTCCAATTACCTTGTATTGCGTAAATCTGCGATAATGTGGAATAGGAACCGATAATCAAGCTCGAACCACCCGTTATTTTTCCTACACGCAAGCATTCGTTGGCGCACTCTATTGCTTTATCATAATTTTCAATCCGCATGTAATATTCTCCCAAGGCCTGCATACCGGCGGCTTCGTAGCTTTTATTTCCCGTCTTACGTGCAATTTCATTGACTTTTTGCAGATAGTCCAATCCTTTTTCATCTTCTTCCATATTCATATAAATACAACCCAACTCAAAATAAGTATTCATTGTGCCAAGAGGGTTATCAACTGGTTCGGCTATTGCCTCGGCTTGTTTTAAATAATACAATGCGCGCTCCGGATTGCTTAATGTTCGGTGGATACTCCCGATATTTCCCAAAATCATTGTAATATTTTTTTTATTTCCCGTACTCTCGTAAATCGGCAATGCTTTCATGTAATACTCTAATGCCGTGGTCAAACTACTCTGATATCTGTATAAAACACCCAAACTTAGATATACACATGCTTCTTGTTCCTTATCTTTGGTTTCTTTGGCTAAATCAAGTGATATATTAAAATAGACAAGAGCCGTATCATACTTACTTTTTATAAGATAGGCTTTTCCTAAATCATCATTGAACTTTGATGTCCGAACCTTATTCTTTACTTTTTCGGCAAGTGCCAATCCTTTTTTTGCATATTCAAGAACTTTATCCGGGTCATTATATATGTATGCCTGACATATCTTGCTATAAATAGCCATTTGTTCATCAGGGTTCAATTCCTGCGTTTCCAATACATTTACTAACGAATCAACGTTTTGAGATTGCCCGGTAGCATTCAATGCCAGAAAAATGAATAAACAAAGGGTAAGTATATGCTTCATAGACTACATATTTTAAGTTCTACAAAATTACTGATTTTTCGCAGATCACCCTACTACCCAAAAGGGTAAGTTTCTCATAAGGACTGCAAAAACTACTCTTTTGGGTAATTGACGGATATTGATAATCAAAATACTTTTACATCGTAATTTTACACTATTATTAATCTGATAAATAGTTTATTATTAATTATTTAAACATAAAAATTATGCAAATTAAGTTACATTTATTAGTCGGTCTGTTAGTATTAACAGCAATTGTTATCTCATGTGACAAGAACGGGGACGAACCCGAAGTTGAACCGACATTATCTGTAGCTCCCGTTGCACTGTCATTTACAGCACAGGCTGTAGAATCGCATGAAGTAGTTGTTACAACTAACCAATCGTCATGGGATGCCGCTTCATCTCAATCGTGGTGTTCGGTAACCAAAAGTAATGACAGGTTTACAGTTACAGCAGTTCCCAACACGTCTGCAACATCGCCTGCGTCTGCTGTAATTACGGTAACGGCAGGTACGGCAAAATCTGTCACCATCAACGTTACGCAGGCAGGAGTGGGTGCTCAGTTATCCGTCAATATTGATACAAGTGCACCGTTTACCTTTACAAGTACAGGGGGTACAAGTGAAGCAAAAACTGTGACCACCAACCAGTCGTCATGGAATGTGGTAAGCAACCAGACTTGGTGCACAGTTGCCAAAAATGGAAACACCTTCACAATAACAGCTTCAGCTAATACCGGATCGGCGGAACGAACTGCTATTGTTACTGTTTTGGCAGGCAGTGCTCCACATATAATCATTGAAGTTAAACAAGCAGGGGTAACCTCTGCGGATGACTATAACTTAAAAAAGGCAGGCTTTTGCCTGGCATATATCATGAAAGTCACCGAAGATAAGAAAAAAGGAACAAACATATATAACATCAGTGAAGTAACTAATGTGTCCTATAATTCTAACCTTACGATTGATTATATGGATTTTATCTATTACGATGCTGTGGTTCCTTTTTCATACAATACACCTTTAATCATATCCGGTGTGAAAAAAGAGGCCGAGGCTGCAATTTTAGCCAGAAATGCGATAGGTAACGGTTCTTATGATTATGCTAATGATCCTTCGAAAATTGTAGCATATTTTGGAAGTTTTGCAGGATCCGGCGTATTTACTTCGTTGAGTAACCTCAAGCTTATAGCCAACAATGACGCCATTACTGAAGATATATACAGCCGTATAAACTTAGGAAATAACAGTTACAAGATTGTTGTGTATGGCAAAAATAAGAATGGAGTACTCATTGGTAAATACGTAGGTTCTTCCTCCTATACCATTATGTCTCAGCTCTATTTTGACTATATGAATATTGACCCCGATGATACAAGATTTGGTCAAGTAGCCCGGATGGCAATCCCGTAATTAATACCAGAGAAATCTTTGAGGGACTGACAATTGTTATGGTTTATCCAATCGGCGCAATACGCCAAAATCATTATGTCTATTCAGAGCTTCTTATATGCATTTTTATCTTCTTTTATGGCCTTGTTTCCAGTTATTAACCCGACAGGCCGTTAAAAAATCTTTTTGATAGAAATCCGGTAATCTTCCGGAGAAGTATTCATGGACTTTTTAAAAATTCTCGAGAAGTAATACGGATCTTCATACCCCAGCATACCGGCAATTTGCTTGATCCGAAGATCGGTGGTATGCAACAAATGACAAGCCTGCTGCATTCTTAAATGGATAAAATAATCTATAGGAGACATCCCTGTTGACATGTGAAATCGTTTGGAAAAATGGGACTCCGACAAATGATTATATTCAGCAATTTCTTTAACACTTAATTTTTTATCCAGATTCTGTTTCATAAAATCAATAGCTTTGCCAACCAAGTCTTTTTCAATATAATCGTCTTCTTCACGTATATGATGTTTCTGGGAATAAATAAAAGTGGCAATAAAATGATACAGGCAAAAATTGGCATTCGCCATATTCTCAATACTATATCCCTGACTAAGGCTATCATACATTTTATTCCAGATTTTAACCCCTTCCTTATTATAAGGGATATAAACCGGAGAATTGTCCATCCCTATACGAAGTAACAGATTCAATGCCGGGAGTCCGCCTCCGGTAAAATGCACCCAGTAAATGGTCCATGGGTCATTCTGATTAGCCCAATACGACAATGGTTTAGTGGTTGCCGGGATAATCACAAATTGATTGGCATGTATCTCATATTTAACACCGCCAAGCATATAATATCCTTTCCCCCGTAAACAATAAAAGAGGATATTGTCATCACAACCATTTCGCCTGTCCCTGTAATGATAACGGGCATTAGGATAATAACCGATATGAGTGATATATACAGGACAAAAAGGAGTATTCTGGATCGTTTTTGTCAATACCGAAACCGGGATGCTGATTAGCTTTTCCCCTTCAAAACCATGCCGTATACGGATTCTCTTTTTAGCCATTGTTTTTTCTGCAAATATAATGTATATTTTTAAATCATTGAATAATCCATCAAATACCTCTTTTTGTCCATTTCTTTTTAATTTCTTCATCAATACTTTTGTTGGTGTGAAATCCACAAAAAATAAATCATTAATCTTTAAATAAATAACCATGAGGAATGTAATTAATTCTACCTTATTAAAAGGATTCTTACTGTTCTTGTTTTCGTATGGATCTTTTTTCACAATGGCGGCAGATGATGTGATTGAAGTAAAAAAAATTACAGCTGCCGATACCTACCCTGATTTTGGCATGTCTCCGAAATACCTGGTTGACATGGATGGTTTTAACCCGGATCCTCCGACAGATTTGGCAAACACTACTTTCAAAAGGACAAGTTGGGACAAAATTTGGCATACAAATGCAGGAGATAAATCAAATCTCTGGCTGCTCCTTGACCTTGGAAAAGCAATCCCAATTTCCGAAATGTATATCTGGAATTTATGCCAGGGAGGTTCGGGCAACCGGGAGATCAAAGATATCACCATCACTTATTCGGCCGATTCAAACGACGGAACTGACGGCACCTGGAGCACTTTAGGAAATTATGAGATTCCGCAAAGTGATGGTACTGGAAATGCCTGTTTAGCACAAAAAATCATTAACGTCAAAGTTACTGCCCGTTTTATAAGAATCAAAGCCAACAGTAGCTATGGAGACCCAGATTATTGGGGATTAGGCAAAATCGTTTTACTGCAAGATCATTCTCAAAGCAATGATGAAGATATGCAATATCTTAAAGAACAATTGGCTTTGGCAAAAGCCCGTAAATTCTACTTATTTACCGACGGAAGCTGGCAAGCCTTGACCACAGAAATTAATAAAGCCCAGGAATTGGTTGATAATGAATCAAAAGATATTCCTGCTATTATCGCTGCTACAGATAATCTGATAGATGCCATCAACGCCCTGGAAGAAAAAACAAACCTGGTATTATCCGCAACCACAGGAACTGCCAGTGCATTTTACAGCGCCGGTTATGAAGCCGCAAATGCACTTGACGGAAATTTTTATTCCCGTTGGGCCACTACTTCCGGAACAGAATTCTGGTTTCAAATAGAATTCAGCTCTCCCCGGAAATTCAACCAGGTTGCTATTTTTTCAACTCCAAAATATGCCGATCGCTTATCCGATGTTTCCATTTCCGTTTCAAATGACGGACAAACGTGGACGCTATGGCGTCAGAAAGACTGCGCTGATTATTACGTAAGCGCTGTTGGAGAAATGATTACAATGAAATACATAAAAATAAGCTTTAACGATTGCAACTCCGAAGGTATCAATGTAGATGAGATTATGGTTTTCGAAGATGCTTCTGCCATTGAAAGCAAGGACTTTACAGCTGCCAGACCGGAAAATCCGTCATGGATCAAGCAGGAACCTGCTACTACTCCGAATGTTTATCAAATCAGGAAAGCCGACCTGAAATATGGTATGTTTATCCACTACGGACTTAATACGTTTGTCGGAGAAGAATGGACAGACGGTAGTTATTCCGAATCAACCTATAATCCAAATTTAGCTACACTTGATCCCGAATCATGGGTAAAAGCAGCATACGAAGGAGGAATGAATTTTGTAGTTCTTGTAGCTAAACATCACGAAGGATTTGCTTTGTGGAATACGGCTGTCGGTACTTACAATATCAATAACACAGGACGCGACGGAGACAAACGTGATATTGTAAAAGAAGTTTCGGATGCCTGTAAAAAATACGGAATCAAATTGGGATTGTATTATTCTGCCTGGGACCGTAACTGGGATAGAAATCACACTAGAGAAAGTACAGGTCTCGACAAGGTTGCCCTCAACCAGCTTTACAATGACTTTGCTTTGGCACAAGTAACCGAATTGATGGACGGACGTTATGGCGAAATCTCCGAATTTTGGATTGACGGTACCTGGATGAAGAAAAATAAAGACTGGGAATTTTCAAGGCTTTACAATACTGTAAAATCTTTACAACCCACCTGTCAGTTTGCCGTGAACTGGACAATCGCTACCATGCCGGATCAAACCCAGGGAGGAGAAGAAGCTCAGTATTTCCCCAGTGATTTCAGGTTGGCCGACCCGCACTTCACAAGACCCGGAGCAAATGCTGATCCCAAAGTTTACAAATACGAAGGAAATGATTATTATCTACCATTTGAAGCTACCATATGCATTAACAATTCCTGGTTTTGGAGTTCCAAGCAAAACATAGCCGGTGTGAAATCTGCCGATGATATCAAGAAAGGCTACGAACACATGTCTGAGCAACACAATACCCTGGTACTGAACCTCTCACCGAACCCCAACGGTATTTTAAACAGTTTTGACGTGGATGGACTCTATGCTGGTGCACGCGCCCTGGGAATTGCCAGAGGAAGCGCCCGTACCAATATCCAGCCCAATGAATGTAAGGTGGAAATACGATATGTAACCAACAAAGGATATATTGCTTACCCAACCAAATATTTGTATGGAAATGAAGGAGAAAACTATAATGTCATTCCTGAAAATCTGGGTGCTGTTGGTTACAAATTTCTTTCAGGTACTTCGAATACAAACGGTACTTTTACTAAAAATAAGATCGTTGTCGAATTAACCTATGAAGATACAGACAAAATACAGACAGGTTTTACCAAAGTAAATGAGGAATCAGGAAGCAATGCTTATGTGATCGGTAAAAAAATTGTCCTGGCGTGTGACGATGCCTCTGATGTTAGCATCTACAATATTACCGGTACAAAAGTGAAGGAAATATTTCTCTATCAAAAAAGCAGGGAAGAAATTGATGTCAACAATCTTCAAGGGGTTTACATTGTTAAGTTTTCAAAAGAAAACAAAGTGCCCGATACAAAAAAAATATTAATTCAATGACTGACCTGAAACAAAGACTGTCTCACAATAAAAATCAGCTTTTTAAGAATTCAACATTTTGAGACGTTCAGAAACAAAAAACTGATGATTGCATTTACAATCGTCAGTTTTTTTTATTTGTATGCAGTTTTCATCAATTCAGACAGAAGCCGGATAAATCAGTATGAAGATGCAACTTCCCCCTGATGGGTGTAGTCAGATGCTTTTATGTTAGGCAGAGTAATAAGCAGCAATTATATTGCCTTACGTAAGGTGATGAGGTTATCTTACGTAAGGCATTAATGTTTCCTTACGTAAAGCATTGATGTTGCCTTACGCAAGGTACAGACATCCTTGTATAACAAATTTTATTTGTCCTTTCCAGATAATTGACTAAATTTGACCGGTCATCTGTATTATCTAAAAATTTAACTAAATATTACGGTTATGAAAAATGCTAAAACTTTATTTTTTGTACTGGTCGGAGGAATTTTTTTGCTCATTACTGCCTGTAGCAGTCCTCAATTTCCAGGCGTTTCATTAGATTCGTCTAATGTTGCTCCTTTGTATGAGTTCGGTAATACTGAAGAATATCCGGTGTTTGAAGACAATCGCTTTTTGTCGGCAATCGATTATCCACTATCTACTTTTTCGCTGGATGTGGATGTCGCTTCTTACAGCAATATGCGCCGTGTGATTAATCAGGGAAAATTACCCGAACAGGATGCTATCCGTATTGAGGAATTAATTAATTATTTTGATTATGACTATCCGGAACCAACCGATGGTCATCCGGTAAAAATTTCTACAGAATTAGCCGCTTGTCCATGGCAAAACCAACACCAAATTGTCAAAATCGGGATTAAAGCAAAAGAAATTCCTACGGCAAATCTGCCGTTATCGAATTTTGTATTTTTGTTGGATGTTTCAGGATCTATGTATGGCCACAATCGGTTGGATTTGGTGAAAGCTTCGCTCAAACTTTTGGTAAATAACCTGAGGGAAGAAGACCGGGTGGCTATTGTTGTATATGCAGGTGCGGCCGGAGAAGCGCTGCCTTCGACTTCAGGAACAGACCGGCAAAAAATTCTGGAGGCGCTCGACCAATTGCAGGCGGGAGGCTCTACTGCCGGTGGTGAGGGTATTAAATTAGCATATCAGATTGCAGAAAAGAATTTTGTAAATAATGGAAATAACCGAATTATCTTGTGTACAGATGGTGACTTCAATGTTGGTGTGTCGTCGATTTCCGGTTTGGAAAAACTGATCGAAGAGAAAAGGAAAACGGGTGTATATCTCACCGTATTGGGCTTTGGTATGGGAAATTACAAAGATGAAAAACTGCAAACGCTTGCCCAGAAAGGCAATGGCAATCATGCTTATATCGATAATATCCAGAAAGCCAATCGTGTGTTGGTCAATGAATTCGGTAGTACAATGTATGCTGTGGCAAATGATGTAAAATTGCAAATCGAATTTAATCCGGCTCAGGTAAATTGTTACCGGTTGATCGGCTACGAAACACGTTTGTTAAATAAAGAAGATTTCAATGATGATAACAAAGATGCCGGAGAATTGGGATCCGGACATACAGTGACAGCGCTCTACGAAATTATTCCTGCAGGTGTGGAAAATCCGTATCAGGGAAATGTGGATGATTTGAAATATCAGCCGACAAAAAATAAATCTGATGAACCGGCAGATACGAAAAAAAATTCTACAGAATTACTCACAGTGAAACTGCGCTATAAAAAACCGGGTGAAAGCGAAAGTAAGAAATTGGAAGTTCCGGTATTGGCCGGCGTCGGACAAACGCCTTCTCAGGATTTCAAGTTTGCAATGTCGGTGGCTATGTTGGGCCAGCTATTGCGAAATTCCGAGTTTAAAGGAAATACCACTTATCAGGGTGTGGTTGATTTGGCCAAAGAGGGCTTGAATAATGATGAACATGGTTATCGTAAAGAATTTATCCGGTTGGTAGAATCTGCCAAACAGATGTCAAAATAAAAGCGGGCATCATTTTATGTTTAAATTGCTTTCTTTAGTCTTTATCGGTGGTGGTTTAGGCAGCGTAGCCCGTGTTTCCATTGTCCGTTTGCTTGCGTTGTTTTGCACAATGGCGTTTCCGTTGGCGACATTCATAGTCAATGTGTTGGGGTCGTTGTTGATCGGGTTATTTTGGGGCATGACATCCATTTCCGATAAAACGTCATGGGTACATCTGCTTATTATCGGATTTTGCGGAGGATTTACTACATTTTCTGCATTTTCATGGGAGAATTTTAATCTGTTGAAACAAGGAGATGTAATGTTGTTTTTTGCTTATACTTTGCTGAGCGTGGTGGTGTGTTTATTGGCCACATGGGGTGGATATGCCCTGGGCAAAGTGTTGTGAAATTAACGAATGCAGATGCCCGTTAACATCCGGCCCGATTGAATTCCTGATTTTCTCGCAGAAAAGAATTGTTTATCATTCAAATAAGTACAAATTCCCGAAATTTCTATTTGATTTTCGGGAATTTGTATTTCGCGAAGTTGCAATCGATTGGCTTCCCATAAATCGATATGATATTTTTTTGTCAAATGGTGTTTGTACGCTATGAATGGCATATCAAAACCGGTATTTTCAAAGGCTTGAAACACTTCATCCCCGACTTCGAACGATCGTGCTGAAATAGAGGGGCCAATAGCTGCATGTATATTTTCCGGGTGACATCCGAATTGTTTTATCATTTGCAGTATAGTTTTGTGTACTATTCGTTGCTGAGTTCCCCGCCATCCGGCATGTACTGCTCCAATTACCTGTTTGTCTGTTGCATACAATAATATAGGGACACAATCGGCAGTGGTGATGCCAATGCAAATTTCCGGAATATTGGTTATTAGAGCATCTTTTTCTTTTAATTTTTCTTTTTGAACAGAAGGGGCATCTTGTATGAAAGCTTCATCAATCGTTATTATTTCAGAACTATGTGTTTGACAGGGGACAAACAGGTTGGCAGGATTCAATTGCATTAATTTGCAAAGTGTCTTCCGGTTTTCAGAGACATGGCTTATTTCATCGCCTGAATATTCGCTTAAATTAAAAGACTCAAAGGCGCCCTGACTACAGCCTCCCAAGCGGGTTGTAGCGAAATGTGCAATATTCTGAAAGGCTGATAAAGAATTGAATTGCAGAATTCCGGGATGTTGTTGGAAATAAATCATGCTTCAATTATTCATTAGAATTTCAAATACAAATTGCAATTTATCAACACAATCGGGTAATAATTGTATCTTTCGTTATTTGCCAATGGGTAGTATGCAAATGATATAAATCCACCTGGGCGGTTTTATCGGAAACGATCCAATCTTTCAGATCTTCTAAAGAATGTATATTTTCTATGAGATGGGGTAAAGCTATATTTTTTTTTAGAGGAATAATCGTTCCATTATAAAATTCCGTCGATTCGATTTCTTCTTTCAACGGAAATATATCCCGGATTTTTCCCTCCTCATCTAATTCTATGACATGCAGATGGTACGTTTTTTCAGGAGAGAGGTATATATAATGTGCTGCATAACGCTTCATTATACAAAATATTAAAATCCGAGCGAAGCGTAATAATTATAATCTTTGACAACGGTCGTCAGAAAGGTGCGTTCATCCATGCCGGAAGTGTTGACCTTCAACAAGTCTTGCACTTTTTGGGATAAACGCAATAGAGAATCATCTTCGAGGTATTCATCCTTTGGCACCGGAAGTTCCAGTATGTCTGTAATCAGGGCGATTTGTCCCGGTGTTAATTTTTCAGCCTGGGGATAAGCAGGTTGAAAGTCATTACTAAAATCGTAAAAATCAGTATTGATAACCGGTTCTTGTGTAGTCGCTTTAATAACGGTAGTCCCCGCTGCCAAATCTCCCAGGCGTTGATGATTTTTGGTAAAAACAACTGAAAACAACCCGATACCCCAATTGAAAAGCATATCAATCGGCCGTAATATCCATCGGAGGAAATATGAACCCAAACCGGGTGTGGATCCATCGACATTGGTTACACGGGTTTTCATCAATTTTTTTCCGGGAGTTTGTCCCGCAGTAAAAGCTTCAAATAAAAAATGATAGAAGAATAGAGGTAATGAAAATAAACTGGTTTTAATATACGATTCTTCACTTTCTACCATAAACCAATGTCCATCGTAAAACAAAAAGAAAATAGAAAGACTGTAAATGCATTTTACAGCAAAATCAATCAAGGTGGCAAAAATACGTTGAAATGTCGTAGCCGGCTGATATTCAATGGTTATATGTTGTCCTGTTAAAACTTCTATTGTATCCATGGCGGATTGTTTAATATATTATGAAAAACATTGCAAAAATAGCACTTTTATTTTTGCTTACTGCAAATACTTTATCTAATTTTGCACCCGTTTTTACGACTCTAAAAAACAAAGTTAACATTTTAACAGACGCATGGTTATATGACTTGGATAAATGATTTGTTGTGGAGTGACAGTGTCGCTCATAGTGTATTGTTATTTGCGGTGGTTATTGCCGTCGGGATAGCATTGGGAAAAATCAAAATATTCGGAATTTCGCTGGGTATCACATTTGTGTTGTTTGTGGGTATCCTGTTGGGGCATTTCGGCTTGAAAGTTAATCATGAAGTGTTGCATTTCATGAAAGAATTCGGCTTAATCCTGTTTGTCTATTCTGTAGGTCTCCAAGTCGGTCCGGGTTTCTTTTCTTCCTTTAAAAAAGGAGGGATTCAATTGAATATGTTAGCTTCGGGTATTGTATTGTTGGGAGTTGTGATTACAATTATCCTGCATTTTGCAACGGGAATACCGATGCAAACGATGGTTGGTATTCTTTCGGGTGCCGTAACCAATACCCCCGGATTGGGCGCTGCTCAGCAAGCTTATTATGATATGAATGGATCTTCTGATCCTACGATAGCGATGGGTTATGCCGTTGCTTATCCTTTAGCCGTAGTGGGTATCATTATGTCTATCATCGGCATGAAATATTTTTTCCGGATCAAGTTTGAACAAGAAACCGAAGATCTGCAACGTCTGTCAGGCAAAAAGAAAGAATCAGTTCAGTTGTTATCATTGGAAGTTCAAAATCCGGCGGTTTTTGGAAAAGATATTCGCACCATCGCTGATTTGATGGGACGAAAATTTATCGTAACCCGTGTGTTGCATCATGCGGATGAGCAGGTGGAAGTTGCATCGTCCAGGACGGTATTGAATAATGGAGACCGTATTTTTGTAGTAACAACACCCGAACATGCGGGATCCATCACTGCATTTATCGGGAATACGGTGAATATGTCGCAGGAAGAATGGAGTATTTTGGATAAACAATTGGTATCCAGGAGAATATTGATTACAAAGCCCGAAATTAATGGAAAATCGATTGGTCAATTGAATTTACGGGCCAATTTTGGTGTGAACATTTCCCGCGTCAATCGTGCCGGAGTGGATTTGATTGCGGAACCCGGATTGCATTTGCAAATGGGAGACCGGGTAACGGTTGTAAGCGACGAATCTTCTATAAAAGCGGTTGAGAAAATATTGGGAAATCAATTGAAGCGATTGAATGAGCCTAATTTGATTCCTATTTTTATTGGTATTGCTTTAGGCGTATTGTTAGGCAGTGTTCCTTTCATTTTTCCGGGTATTCCTCAACCGGTAAAATTAGGTTTGGCCGGTGGTCCGTTAATCGTTGCCATTTTAATGAGTATATTCGGGCCTAAATATAAGCTGGTTACATACACTACGATGAGCGCCAACCTGATGTTGCGCGAAATAGGTATTTGCTTCTTTTTAGCCTGTGTGGGCCTTGGCGCCGGAGAAAATTTTGTGGATACCATTGTGCATGGCGGCGGATTGAATTGGATTGGTTGGGGTATCATTATTACGGTAGTTCCTTTATTGATTATTGGTTGTATCGGAAGAGGTATCCTGAAATTGAATTATTTTACCCTGATGGGTTTATTGGCAGGAAGTATGACAGATCCTCCCGCGCTGGCCTATTCCAATGCTACAGCAGGAAATGATCAGCCGGCTGTCAGTTATGCATCGGTATATCCTCTAACGATGTTTTTACGGGTACTTTCGGCTCAACTGTTAATTTTGGTATTTTTGTAAGCTCCCGTATAATACACGCTTCGGATTCCAATACCCATTGACGAAAAGAAGATTGGGAATTATCGTAATAAGGGATAAAATCCAATAAGGCTTGCAAATCAAAATGGTAGGATGTAATGCCGGCTCCCGAAAGTTCGGCATCGTGGGCATTGCATGCTTGTTCGATATGAGTGGGCACCATTAAGACCGGTTTGCCTAAATACATGGCTTCACATACCGATTCAAATCCGGCTGTTGTAGCGTAGGCCACACAGGAAGCCATATAGCGAATGAATAACTTATCATTCAACCGGTGAAAGGTCAGTGTCTTACTTATTGGAGTAGTTTCGTCTGCTTTTTTCTTGTCCCAAAAGAAATGCATTTCTATCTCCGGGCGCTGGTTGTTAAACTGGATCACTTCTTCGGCATAAGCATCATTTAACATATACCCATGCAGGTATTTTCCGGCGGATGGAGTGGTCATTAAAATTTCTTTTCGCAGCAGGGGAGGGACAACCACCATCTTTTGTTTAGCGATATTTTCCATTTTTCGGAAAGATAATGCTAATAATTTATCGGCATTGATGCAGGTAATCCGGGTGAAAAATTTCAGTAAAAATTTGGCCATCATGTTTTCATTCCGGGGAAATTCAAAATCGGGGTGCAGTAATATATATTGGTGGGCGATACAAACGTATGGTATTTTGGGAGGAAGAATGGCGTAGGTAAGTCCTACCAGCATTTCGTAAAAATTAATAACGACATCAGCTTCTAATGATTCGATTTTTCTTCGAATGAGAAGAATGCTCTGATAATATTCAGGAGCTTTCAACATGTTGTATATAAACGTTTTGGCTATATCAGGATGTTTCTTTTTGGCTCCCGGTAAAAAATTGGGACTCTTAAAACGAAACACCGGCGCATGTATGTTTTCCGCAAAAAAGGCCGGTAGTTCCCTGAAATTATTTTTACCAACCATCACGCCTACCACCTGATGACCGTTTGTTCGTAGCATCGCACTGAGAGTAATTGCCTGTGTGAGATGTCCACGACCTTCCCCTTGCACAATAAACAGAAATTTCATAATGCCGCAAAGATAGTTATAATAAAGATATGCAAATTCGGTTTTAAGAATTCTTTAAGTTTCAGAAAAAAAGAATATCTTAGCATCCCAAAATAAATGACATGATTAAACAACAGAAATTTTCGCGGGCTTTTTGGGTTGCCAATTCGGTTGAATTGCTTGAACGTCTGGCTTATTATGCCGTATTTATTGTCCTAACTATCTATTTATCCAATGTGTGGGGCTTTTCAGATGGGGAAGCCGGTATTATTTCGGGCTGTTTTTCTGCATTGTTGTATTTTTTACCCACATTTACCGGCGCTTATGCCGACAAGATAGGCTTCCGGTCTTCCATTATCTTAGCTTTTGCATTGCTCACTTTAGGCTATGCCGGATTAGGAGTGTTACCAACCATGCTTGAAAGTTCAGGGTTGGTAAAATATGGATTCGGACATGGTACTGATAGTATTTTTTATGATTTTTTTAGTAAAAAAGAGTTTGTCCAGTATGGTACCGAAACGGTGTTTCATGGATTGGAAAACAGTGGACTCCGGTGGTCGATTGCTCCGGTGTTGTTATTGATTGTAGTGGGTGGCGCTTTTATTAAAGCCGTAATCTCAGGTACGGTTGCCAGGGAAACGACAACGGAAAACCGGGCGAGGGGTTATGCGTTGTTTTACATGATGATTAATATCGGCGCTTTTACCGGTAAAACGGTAGTTGATCCGCTGCGAAAGACTTTGGGCGATAACGGATTGGTATATTTGAACTTTTTCTCGGCATTTATGACTTTGTTGGCTTTGGTAACGGTTTATTTCCTGTATCGATCTGCACAAACCCAGGGACAAGGTAAATCGTTTTCTGAACTTTGGACAGGATTAATTAAAGTATGCTCAAACGGGCGTTTGATTGCACTGATCTTAATCGTTTCCGGATTTTGGATTGTACAGCAACAAATGTACGCGACAATGCCTAAATATGTGATTCGGATGATTGGAGCAGGAGCGTCTCCCGGATGGTATGCCAATGTGAATCCGCTGGTCGTTTTTGTCTGCGTCAATTTGGTTACATCGTTGATGAAAAAACGTAAAGCGCTGACATCTATTGCCATTGGTATGTTTATCATTCCATTTTCAGCCTTAATCATGTCTTGTGGCACATTAATTGGCGATCAATGGATAATGGGCATGCATCCGGTTGCTTTTATGATGATTGTCGGAATTGCGTTCCAGGCTTTGGCCGAATGTTTTATTTCTCCCCGTTTTTTGGAATATTTTTCCTTGCAATCGCCTAAAGGAGAAGAAGGTTTGTATCTTGGATTCAGTCATTTACATTCTTTTATTTCCTCATTGGTCGCATTTATTTCTTCCGGTTTTTTATTGGAAAAATTTTGTCCGGACCCCAAATTATTTAATTCTGCGGAAGAATATGCGTTGGCCACTGCCAATGCTCATTATATTTGGTTTGTTTTTGTGGGAGTGGGATTGGTATCAGCCATAGCGTTAGTAATTTATGGCAGGATGGTGCGCGAAAAATAAATAGAGATGGCTATTCGACTGTTGAAACATAAGGAAATCAATAAAACGCTATATGATTATTGTATAGAAAATTCGCCTCAAGGTACTATCTATGCCATGTCGTGGTACCTGGATGTTGTGGCTCCCGGTTGGGAATTGTTGTTGACTGATGACTATCAATACGTAATGCCCATTCCGGTCAAAAAAAAAATGGGTTTTAGATATGCTTTACAACCTTTGTTTTGTCAACAATTGGGCGTTTTTTCCCAACATGTGATCACGGTCAATTTGTTAGAAGAATTTATAAAAAAAATACCCTGTTCATATTATAACCTACAATTCAATGCCGGTAATTTTTTTGATCCAAGTGGAGTGTTGATACGTTCCAATTATACTCTCGACCTGAATCAACCATACGATGTGTTGAAAAAGCAATATAAAGCGAATTGCATTCGAAATATCAAAAAAGCAACACATGAGGATTTAATTGTACACGGTAATATGTCGGAAAATCAGTATCTCCGGATGATTCAGGATCATTCCGGAAATCGTCCGATCAAACACCTTTTGCCGTTGTATTCTCGATTATTGTCGGGCATAAAACAATATGCTCATGATGAAATTTGGCATGTTACCGATCAAAATAATACTGTATTGTCTTGCGCGTGTTTCTTTTTTTGGAAAAATCGGATATACTACATGGTTCCTGTTTCTACAACAATCGGAAAAGAAAAGAACAGTATGTCATTGCTATTAGATCGATTGATAGCTACTTATGCTGATCGCCCTTTGATATTGGATTTTGAGGGATCTTCTATTCCGGGTATTGCCCGTTATTACGAAAGTTTCGGAGCAACCAATGATCCTTATCCTGTGTTGTTGAAAAAGAATATGTTGTTTAAAATAAGAAATCTAATTACTTTCAAGTAAAGCAGTTATCTCCATCTCCATCAAATATTTTTTGAGAATTTACATTTTCTAATTGAAACGAAGAATATACATTCGATGATATGGTTTTTGAAAAAACAAACCAAAACGAATGGCGTTGAATGGCGGAAACAAGTTCCGTATCTAAAATGGTCAGATAACTGATTTTATTTTTGATGGCTACATCAACTACAATTTTTGCAAGATTTTGCATGTTTACTTTCGTATTGTTATCATAATAATAAAGGACTTTCATATTACGGTTGACAATAGAATAAATGAAAAATCCCAGTGACTGACCCCCTGCCGTATATTTAATTATTTTTGTTTGAAAATTTTTGCCTCCGTAAGAAAATGGATATTCATAATTATCAACCACATCTTGTTGCATCCAGGGATAATGTAATATCCATAACCATTCATCGGTTTGCCTTCTATATAAGGTGTTTGATAGAGAGAAGGAGAATAATTGCTGGCAATCTTCGTCCAACGTGTCCAATTCTGTAAAATATAAATTATTGGTTTTACGAAAAAATAATTTCACATGGGTATATAATGTGAAGACAGCACTGAATATCGGAGATAATTGCTTCAACCACGAAGGTGTAGATTTCTTCAACAAAATTTCATAACAATTTGGAAACAAGTAAAACCGGCGTCCGGTTCGTTGTTGCAGTATGCAAAAAAAATTAGAATCTAAATACAGTTGCTTCGAATTTTCGGCATAATTGGTGAACATTAAACGCTGTTGCCAGTCTTGAAAACACTCATGCAATAATTGTTTGGATAACCCGGTTCTTCTCAAATGAGGTGTAACCCAACTGCCACTACACCATCCAAATTTTATGGGTTGATCGGTTGTAAATACATAATCCCCTACAATGGTTCTGAAAGCGACCATTTCACCGTTTGCAACCAACATATAAAGGACATAATCATTTTGATCAGCCCGGGGATTATGGATATAGGATTTTACCCGAAGAGGAGAGATTGGCTTTACAGTGAAATGTTGAAAAACTTCACTGTTGCAAAAATTTTCCAAATCTTTTAGTTGTATTTTGACTAATTCCATGATTTTTAAAGAATAAGAGTTTTTAAATACGCTTTATTCACACATTCTTTTGCATTTTTCCCGTATTTTTCCATATCAATGCGCGATATGTGCCGGCCATTGTATTGGGTGTTTATTCCGGTAATTCCGAAAGTTAAATCTGTGTGATTATAAATTGACTGGAAAAAAGAATCGGTAATGCCCTGGTCTGAAAAAGGGAAAGCAAAATAACGCTGACTTTCTCCAAATGTTTTTTGTACATAGTCGCATGATTTTTCCACCTGCTTTATTTGTTCGCTCTCCGGTAATAAAGTGAAATCAGGATGGTCAATGCTGTGGGCGCCAATGGAAAATCCTTTCTGTTGCAGCGTTTTCAATTCTTCTACATTTAAATAAGGACGTTGTATTTTTAGAAAATGTTGAAAATCAATATCTAAAACAGATGCGATTTCATCCAGAAGATGTCGATTCAAATAATTGATCTGTAGTAGTTTGAGAATCGTTTGCGTGGAAGTTTTATACGGTTGGCCCAATATATCATGGATAGTTTGCAATGCAGTTTCAGAATTTTGTTTTTGATTTAATTCATTTATGATGAGGGCTGTTTTATATCTGAAAAATAAATCGTGGTTATTGACAAAATGACTATTTACAAATACAGTACAAGGAACTCCTTTGTCATGCAGGATGGGAAGAATGATGTCGTGAACTTCTCTCAGTCCGTCGTCAAAAGAAAGATGGAAAGAAGGTTTTTGAATCTTTTGTTGTTGCATGGCATCCAAATAAACGTCTTGAATTCCAACCGGTTGAAAATGTTTCAACAAAAAATCAATATCCTGAATAAATTCTTTAGTGTTTTTTGGATTGTACAAAGGATGAATATGAGGCAAATATTCTCCCGACGCCGTGTGATAAAAAACGTGGATGACATTCTGTTTGTTCAACCTGCACAAATGCGTTGTATTCAGGCTCTTGGCAACAAAAGGGAATATAAATTGTTTTATTATGTCCATAGTAATATTTTTTGCAAATATAACAAGTTATCCGCAGTTGAAAACTTTTAATTTAAGATTTGCAAGAAAGAAACTTAAAAGAAAAAAATATTACATAATTTTGTCAAATGAATAAAGCAGTAGAATATATCTTTCGCTTTTTGATTGGCGATACATGTACTCCCGAAATTCTTGCTTCAATCGGATACACATCGCCGGATGATAATAATCAGTATAAATTGATTATTAAGCCATCTCAATTCTTTGAAAATGAATACTATGGTACGGTTTCGTCCTTACCTCAACTTCCTCTGAAAACGATTGATGGCATTCCGTTCTTATACGGAGAATCAAAAATTGAACGAAGGGGAGATACTTTGATCCTATATGCCGATTTAATTGCTTCTGCTTATTTTTTCCTAACCGGCTACGAAACGTTTGTCAGACCGGAAATACGGGATCAATACGGCCGGTTTCCGGGAAAAGAATCCCTCGCTTTTCATGCCGGATTCCTTCATCGTCCGATTGTGGATGAATACGGGCAATTGCTGCGGCATTATTTGCGGGAAATCGGTATTGATGTTAGCGAACCCGTTGCAAAAATCCAAAAAATTTATCTGACTCACGATATTGATATTCCTTATTATTATCGGACATTGAAAGGATTAGCTCGCGGATGGCTGATTGATAAACAATATTCACTCGCATTGCGCGCTTTTCTGAATAAAAAACGGGATCCTGCTTATACTTATCCATGGATCATCCGGCAAAACCGGGATTTGATACAGGAAATTGGTGCGGATCGCTGTGAATCTTTGTTTTTCTTTAAAGCTATGGGCGGTTGTCAGGAAGATAAACCGGTGTATAATCTGGCTTCAAAAGATATTCAACATTTATTCAGCCTGTGCCGGAACAACCATATCCGGATTGGATTGCATACGAGTTTCTATGCCGGCCTGCATCCGGAAAGAATCCGGAAAGAAAAAGATTTGTTGAAAAAAGCTTCAAAATCTGCCATTACGGATAATCGGCATCATTATTTAACCTGTCGGGAAATGCAAGATCTTATGCATTTGGTCAAGGCCGGCATTACCGACGACTTTACAATGGCTTATGCTGATGTCGCCGGATTTCGATTAGGTACTTGTCGTCCCGTGCAATGGATCAATGTCGTTGATCAATCGGTTTATCCCTTGATGTTACATCCGTTAACGCTTATGGAACGTACTTTCGACAGGGATTACATGGATTTATCGTATGAAGAAGCAATCAATTACGCCGTAGGATTAGTGGATGAAATCGAGCGTCATGCAGGTGATTTGGTATTGCTTTGGCACAATACCAGTATTTCAGAAGCGTCTAGTTACCAAAGAGCCTTGTATCAATTGTTAATCGGTAATCTGAAAGAGAGATAATGGGGAAGGGCAGGCGTAAAATTATAGTGTCCGTTACGAATGATTTAGTGGTAGATCAACGTGTACATAAAGTTTGCACCACCTTATCCGATGCCGGATACGAGGTATGTCTGATTGGATGTAAATGGACACATAGTCCCCGACTTTCCAGAAGTTACCATACCCATCGTATGCGACTGTTGTTCAATAGTACTTTTTTCTTTTATGCCGAATACAACATACGTTTGTTCTTTTATTTGCTGTTTTCCAGAATGGACGTCTTGTTATCAAATGATACGGATAGCCTTGTTGCAAACTATTGTGCGTCTAAAATCAGGAGGAAAGTGTTGATTTTTGATGCCCATGAATTATTTCCGGAATTGCCGGAGGTAGTGCATCGTCATTTGGTAAAAACGGTTTGGACAACCATTGAAGATTGGATTTTTCCCCGGTTGAAATATTGCTATACCGTTTGCCAATCCATTGCTGATTATTATAATTCAAAATATAATATTCACATGCAAGTGGTAAGAAATATTCCTTTTGCTTCATTTCACAGCCAGGAACGGCCTGTTCCGTTGGAAGCCCCGGAGAAATATATTCTGCTATACCAGGGAGCTGTAAACATAGGCCGAGGCATCGAATGGATCATCGATTCCATGCCTTATCTGGATGATTGCGTGTTTTACATTGCAGGCGACGGCGAAGTGATGCGGGAAATGAAAGCATACGTGGTCAAAAAAAATGTACAGGACCGCGTGTTTTTTCTGGGACGTATTCCGTTTGAAGAGTTGTCTCATTATACCGCTTGCGCAACTATTGGTATTAGTTTGTTGGAAAATAGAGGATTAAGTTATTATTATTCCCTTCCGAACCGCATTTTTGACTTTATTCGGAATCACGTCCCGGTTTTGGCGACCGATTTTCCTGAAATCAGGCGAATCGTGGCGACTTACCATGTTGGAGAGTTGATTGATCGGTATGATCCTGAATATTTGGCAGCCATAATCCGGAAGATGATTGCACAAGGGAAAAATGAAGACGGTTTTGTAGCCGCCAATAAAGATTTGACATGGGAAAATGAAGCAAAAATACTGTTACAACTTATAAAAAAAGCAAACTGTTAAGATTTATGGAAAAATATTTAAATGTAATCTCTATCAATGTGCCGTATCCTCCTAATTATGGAGGGGTAATCGACATTTATTACAAATTGAAAACGTTGCAGGAAAACGGTGTGAAAATTATTTTACATACTTTTGCATCCGGACGTAAAAATGCACCGGAACTGGAAGAAATCTGTGAAGAAGTACATTACTATAAACGGAAATCCGGAATTTTTGCCCTGTTTTCATCTGCGCCTTATACCGTTTATAGTCGTCGGTCCGAAAAATTAGTAAAAGCGTTGTTTGCTAATGAATATCCGATACTCTTTGAAGGGTTGCATACTTGCTATCATTTGCATGATCCTCGATTGAGATTCAGAAGGAAAATGGTGCGTTTGCATAATATTGAACATGAGTATTATTCCGGTTTGGTAAAACATACGAAAAGTAACCTGGAACGTTGGTTTATGGCGATTGAAGCTAAACGATTGAAACAATTTCATAAACAACTTCTTCATGCAGATGTGTTATTTCCTTTATCCACAGTAGAAAGAGAATATGTGGAATATCTGTATCCCAATGCTCAAATCGATTTACTGCCGATATTTCATGCCAATCACTCGGTGTCCATACCGGAACAAACCAAGCCTTTTGTCTTGTATCACGGAGATTTAAGTAATCCGGATAATGTGAAAACTGCTTTGTTTTTAATCCGCAGGGTGATGGCGAAAGATAGCCTGATGCGCTGGGTGATTGCCGGTTTAAATCCGCATCCTTCTATATATAAGGCTGCTAAACATTTGAATAATGTGGAAATACAGGCGAATCTCAGCAAAGAAGCTATGGAATGGTTGATCAGATATTCCCGGGTGAATATTTTTTATACACATCAAGTTTCGGGTGTCAGAATGAAGTTGATCAATGCCTTATTTACAGGTCATCATTGTTTGGTGAATCAAAAAACCGTTATCGGATCGGGATTGGAATCGTTATGTGTCATTATGCCGGAACAACCTCATGCTATTTTGGAAAGTATCCGGTATTATTTTAGCCAACCGCTTTCTGAGGATGAAATAGAAAAAAGGAAAGTGCTGTTGGAACGATATTATAATAACCACAGCAATGTGAAAAAAGTATTGGAGTATATTAATTGACCGCCAACTGCAATCAATAATATGGAAAAATACGTAAATGTCGTCTCTATCAATGTGCCATATCCTCCTAATTATGGAGGGATTATCGACATTTATTACAAGTTGAGAACATTGCATGAAATGGGTGTCAAAATTATTCTGCATACTTTTGAATATGGACGAAAAAAAGCGCCGGAATTAGAAAAAATCTGTGAAGAAGTGCATTATTATGAAAGGAAAACGGGACTGCTTTCACAATTTTCAATAATTCCGTACATTGTGTATAGCCGCCGGTGCGAAAAATTGATACGACAATTAATGCAAAATGATTATCCTGTTTTATTTGAAGGTTTACATACTTGCTATTATTTGCATGATTCCCGGTTGCAATCCCGAAAGAAATTAGTTCGCCTGCACAATATTGAACATGAGTATTATGCAGGATTGGCGCGCAATACGCGTAGTTTGTTGGAACGTTGCTTCATGGTCATAGAATCCAAACGATTGAAGAAATATGAAAAACAATTGCAATATGCAGACGTGCTTTTTCCTCTATCTACGGTAGAAAAAAAATACTACTCAGATCAATATCCTGCTGTTACCTGTGAATTATTGCCTTTGTTTCATGCAAACGATTCAGTTGATATTTCCGATACGACGCAACCTTTCGTGCTGTATCATGGAGATTTAAGTACTCCCGATAATATACGTACAGCTTTGTTTCTCATCCGGAAAGTGATTGCTCAGGATAAATCGCTGCAATGGATAATTGCCGGTTTGAATCCGCATCCTTCGATTTATACAGCGGCAAAAGGCCTGGAAAATCTGAAAATTCAAGCCAATCCGGATAAAGAAAAGATGGCACAGTTGATTCAACTTGCTAATGTGAATGTTTTGTACACCAATCAGGTATCCGGAGTTAAACTGAAATTAATCAATGCTTTGTTTACCGGACATCATTGTGTGGTCAATGAAAAAATGGTAACAGGCTCCGGATTAGATCTTTTATGTAACATTGCTCCCGATGATCCGGAGTTACTATTGGAAGTGATCCGGTCGTATTATAACCAACCATTTTCCCCCGATGAAATACATCAAAGGAAAATGATATTGGAAAAATATTATAACAACCGTCTTAATGCCGCCATTATTTTAGCATATCTTTGAATTTATGCTTTCTTGGCCTGCCTTTTTCGTTCGTTTTCGTCCAGAATAATTTTTCTCAAACGCATGGCGTGGGGCGTTAATTCTACATATTCATCTTCTTTGATGTATTCCAGCGCTTGTTCCAGACTAAAGATGACAGGAGGGGAAAGCCTGACTTTTTCGTCACTGCCCGATGCCCTTACATTTGTAAGTTTTTTTGATTTAGTCACATTTACAACCAAATCCCCTTCTTTCGTGTGTTCCCCTACAATTTGCCCGGCGTAGATATCCGTTTGAGGTTCAATGAAAAAACGTCCGCGATCTTGTAATTTATCCAAAGCATAGGCAAATGCATTACCGGTGTCCATGGCTATGATAGAGCCATTCTGCCGTTTTTCAATGTCGCCTTTCCATGGTTGGTATTCCAAAAAGCGATGAGCCATAATGGCCTCTCCGGCCGAAACGGTCAACACATTATTGGTCAATCCGATGATTCCGCGGGAAGGTATATTGAATTCCAGGTGAATCCGGTCGTTTTTTCGTTCCATACTCAACATTTCCCCTTTTCGTTTGGTTACCATATCAATCACCTTACTGGCAGATTCTTCCGGAAGATTGATGGTCAATTGTTCTACCGGTTCATGATTTTCACCGTTGATTTCTTTTATAATTACCTGTGGTTGTCCCACTTGCAATTCGTATCCCTCGCGACGCATGGTTTCAATCAACACCGACAGGTGAAGCACTCCCCGGCCATATACAATCCAGGCATCCGCCGTGTCGGACGCTTCCACTCGTAAAGCCAGATTTTTATCCAATTCGCGCATCAAACGTTCATAAAGATGTCGCGATGTGACGTATTTTCCATCTTTTCCGAAAAACGGAGAATCATTGATAGTAAATAACATCGACATCGTTGGCTCATCAATCGCAATAGGAGGGAGGGCATCCGGATTTTGTATGTCAGTAATGGTATCACCGATTTCAAATCCGTCGATGCCGACAATAGCACAAATATCACCGGAACGCACCGATTGTACTTTAGTTCTTCCCAATCCTTCAAAAACATTCAGTTCCTTAATCCTGGATTTGATGATCGAACCATCCCGTTTGCATAAGGCGACGTCCATATTTTCCTTTAGTTCGCCTCGATGCACCCGGCCTACGGCAATTCTTCCCACATAATTGGAATAGTCCAGCGATGTGATCTGCATTTGAGGATCGCCTTCCAGCATTGTGGGTTCCGGAATGTGTTGAATAATGGCGTCTAATAATGGAAATATACTGCCGGATGGTTTCTTCCAGTCATCTGACATCCAGCCGTGTTTGGCCGAACCGTATATGGTGGGAAAATCAAGTTGTTCTTCGCTGGCATCCAAATTGAACATCAATTCAAATACTAATTCCTGAACTTCCTCGGGGCGACAATTGGGTTTATCTACTTTATTAATGACAACAATTGGTTTGAGACCTAATTGGATCGCTTTCTGAAGAACAAAACGCGTTTGAGGCATCGGGCCTTCAAATGCATCGACGAGCAACAGGCATCCGTCGGCCATATTCAGTACCCGTTCCACTTCGCCCCCAAAATCTGCGTGCCCCGGAGTATCTATAATATTGATTTTGTATCCGTTGTAATTGATCGAAACATTTTTGGCAAGGATGGTGATACCTCGTTCTCGTTCCAGGTCATTACTGTCAAGAAATTGGTCTAATTCCGCTTTGTCATCCCGGAATAATTTTCCGGCTAATAACATTTTATCTACTAAAGTTGTTTTCCCATGGTCAACATGGGCAATAATGGCTATATTCCTTATTTTTTGCATTCGCTTTATATTATAATTGCATTATTAAAATGACCCCCGGTTGATTTTGCACTACCGGAGGTCATTTGTTTATATCAGGCTCATATTAAAATGAATCGGATTTCTTATTGAACAGTAACGCTGGCGTCGATTTTTTTGATCAATCCCTGTAATACGTTTCCTGGTCCTAATTCTGTAAAATCGGCAGCTCCGTCAGCGATCATGTGTAGTACTGATTGCGTCCATTTCACCGGAGCAGTCAATTGTGCAATCAGGTTTTTCTTGATCGTTTCCGGATCTGTTTCGCCGACAGTACTTACATTTTGATATACCGGACAAATCGGTTTTGAAATAGTAGTTTTATTAATGGCTTCTGCCAACTCGGCACGCGCAGGCTCCATCAGCGGAGAATGGAAAGCGCCTCCCACTTTTAATTTTAAAGCTCTTTTGGCTCCGGCAGCTAACAATTGCTCGCAAGCTTTATCAATGCCAGGCTCACTTCCTGAAATAACAATTTGGCCCGGACAATTATAATTCGCAGGAACAACCACATCTGTAATTCCGGCACAGATTTCTTCTACTTTTTCATCCGGCAAATTCAATACGGCCGCCATGGTAGATGGAGTTGCTTCACAGGCTTTTTGCATGGCCATCGCACGGGCATAGACCAATCGCAATCCATCTTCAAACGATAAAGCTCCGGCTGCAACTAATGCGGAAAATTCGCCTAATGAATGTCCTGCAGTCATATCCGGCTGGAAATCTTTACCCATGGTTTTTGCTAAAATCACCGAATGCAAGAAAATGGCAGGTTGCGTTACTTTAGTTTGTCTCAGGTCTTCATCGGTTCCTGCAAACATTAAATCAGTAATCCTGAATCCCAATATTTCATTTGCTTTTTCAAAAAGTTCTTTAGCAATGGGAGATTGTTCATATAAATCTTGTCCCATTCCTACAAATTGTGCTCCCTGACCGGGAAATACATACGCTTTCATTCTCAAATAACTTTTATATTATATTTACCAAATTCCAAACCTGTAATTGGCTGAAATCAAACCCGATTGGCGACCACCCAGAAAATTGGATTCTACTCTGAACTGCCAGTGCCGGTCTAATTGAAATTGAGCACCCAGTATCATACACCAATTATGGGAAGGACGTTTATTTAACGAATAATGAATGACATCCCCTTGATGTTGATCAGCAAAATTGGCAACGACCACATCCACCATATCAGCTACTTTTTCATCCTTGGCGGCTTGTGCCGGCGTTTTTCCTGTATCATCCCGTAAACCCTGATACCAGGTGGTTGTTTGATAATGCTCTCCCATATCGGGAGCTATTTCAGATAACGGAATGCTTCCTACGGTTTCATTATTTAGATAAACTCGTCCGGCTCCTGTCCAGACAGAGACATTACGCTCCGGTTGGTTCTTAATATGAAACACATATCCGATACGAGGAGACAGATTCATGGCTATATTGTCTTTTTCCATTTCATCAAAATGAGTCCATACCCGATTGAAATCCAAGGAAAAAAAGACAGAACGAATGCCTCCGGTAAGCATGGCGCCTATTCCATATACATATCCATCAAAATTAGCCTGAGTTTGAATATCAACCGGTTGATCCATAATGGAACCGATACCCACTTTTGTATCTACCCAGGCTTTGCCGAATATTCCATATACGTCTAAAAATGGAAGTACCCATAAATCCGCCCGCATATTGAAATTCCTGACCGATGCGCTTACATCGCTAAAACCCACTACGTCATTAAGATCGATTGTCGGAATTACTTCATTCCCGTCTTTATCGTTGATTGCTACGCTTAAGCCTGAAATTGTGACGTCTTGCGAACCGGCGTAGCCATTCAACATAATACCAATGGGGTAGGGTAATAAAAAGCCTTTACGCCCTAATCTTTCTCCCCACAATGGTAATGCATAGGGATTGTTTAGTTTTTTGACTTCGTGATATAAATCTCCCTGTTTAGGCATAATTTTAACACCGGCGTCGGATTGTGCTGAAATTATAGACGGAAACAGGTATAAAATAATTAATAACAATAAGGAATGACTTGTTTTCATGATGTTCATTATTTAACATTTTAGATTATAACCCTAATAATGTCAATAATGTTTAAACAATCGTGAAAATTTTGTTATTACCAGGCTACGTTTCTCATATCTCCGGTTTTGTTGAAAGCATTGTGCATTCCAAAGCAAACTTCGAGATTTTGAGGTGTATGTCCTTTGATTCCTAATTTTAAGTATTTACTTAAAATTGATTTATAATCGGGATGTACACAATTTTCAATGATGGATTCCGCGCGTTGAATCGGAGATAAGCCGCGTAAATCGGCTACTCCATATTCCGAAATCAATACTTTGACAGAATGCTCGCTGTGATCCTGATGCGATACCATCGGAACGAAAGCGCTGATTTTCCCATCTTTAGCTGTAGATGGAGTTGTAAATACAGATAAATAGGCATTCCGGCAGAAATCGGCCGAACCACCGATACCATTCATCATTCTTGTTCCGGTTACATGCGTGGAGTTGATATTTCCAAAAATATCGGCTTCTAATGCTGTATTAATGGCTATTAAACCCAAACGACGTGCTATTTCGGGATTATTGGAAATTTCTTGCGGACGTAATACTATTTTTTTCTTGTATAAGTCTATATTGTCATATACTTCCTGCAACATGGGCGTACTCAGGGTCAACGAGCAACCACTGGCAAATTTAACGCGGTCGGATTGCATCAATTTGATCACAGAATCTTGTATTACTTCTGTATATACTTCGAATGCAGGAATATCTTTGTTGGAACCCATCGCGCCCAGCACTGCATTAGCGATATTGCCCACTCCCGATTGTACTGGTAAAAAGGATGCCGGAATTCGACCGGCCTTGATTTCCCGAGTAAAAAAATCAGCCACATTTTTTCCAATTTGATCGGTCACTTCATCGGTTGGAGTAAAATCGCCAATTTCATTCGGAAGATTAGTTTCTACAATTCCGGCAATTTTTTTCGGATCTACTTGAAGATAGGCAGTTCCAATACGGTCGCAGACTTTGTAAATTGGAAGTTCACGACGAACAGGCGGATCTTGCGGTTCATATACATCATGAATACCTGATAACGCTTTGGGATGATAATGATTTAATTCGATAATGATTACGTCTGCTAAGTGAGCGATTGTAGGGGCAATACCCACGGCAGAAGTTAAAGTGACTTTACCGTCGTCTGTTATATCGCAGGCTTCCAGAATAGCGACACGCGGCCGGGGCAAAAAGCCATAGCGCAGGTATTGTGCCAATTCAGAAAGGTGTAAATCGAAATAATGGGCTTCCCGGGCATTTAATTCTGTGCGTAAATCTTTATTCGATTGATACGGAGTGCGAAATTTAATGGCTTTTGCACGAGCTAAATATCCATCAATGGAATCGCCGGTTGAAGCGCCGGTGTACATTCCTATTTTAAAAGGATTGCCTTTGGCGTGTTCTTCTTCTGCTCGTTTTGCTAAAGCAATTGTTACAGCTTTGGGACAACCTGCGGCAGTAAAACCGCTAAATCCCACTACGTCATCATTCTGAATAAGACCTGCAGCTTCTTCTGCGGTAAGAGATTTGAAACCCATGATTGTATTTGAGTGTAAAAATAAGTTAAAAATTATTCCTTTGAATTTTTTGAAGCTGCAAATTTACACCATAATTTCGGAATAAAAAAATGCTGTTCCATATTCTGCATGATTCGTCTTTCAAGTTTAATTTGATTATTTTTGAAGACAGGAAAAGGACGCAATTTCCTAAAAACTTATCTATCTTTGTATTCTTTTTAAGGAAACAGGTATGCAAAATCAGAACAACAATCGCAGTCGGATGATGATCATCACATCCTGGGTAAGTATAATAGGAAATGCGATTCTTTCGATTCTGAAAATCGTGATCGGAGTTTTTGCGGGTAGTTTGGCTGTATTGAGTGATGGTATTGACTCGGCAACTGATGTCATTATTTCTTTAGTAACTCTGTTTGCAGCCAAAATCGTCAACAAACCCCCAAGCCTCAAATATGCTTATGGTTATGAAAAAGCCGATACTGTAGCCACTAAATTCCTCGCTTTTGTTATTTTCTTTGCAGGTATTCAAATGTTGATCACTTCAGGTAAAAGTATTTTTCAACCGGGAATCAAAGAAATGCCCTCGACCATTGCCATTTATGTAACGGTTTTTTCTATTTTCGGTAAGCTGATATTGGCCTGGAATCAATTTTATCAGGGTAAAAAATTAAATAGCCCGATGCTCATTGCCAATGCAAAAAATATGCGGAATGATGTGTTGATTTCTTCCGGAGTATTATTGGGTTTGATCTTTACTTTTGTATTGAAACTGCCGATTTTGGATTCTATTACAAGTCTGTTAATCAGCTTCTTTATCATTAAAACATCTTGGGATATTTTTTGGGAAGCCAATATTGTATTGATGGATGGAATAAAAGATACTTCTATTTACAAAAAAATATTTGAAGCCACCGAACAAGTCCCCGGCGCTGAAAATCCCCACCGTGTACGTTCTCGTCAAATCGGCCCTATGTATATGATTGTATTGGATGTGGAAGTGGATGGAGATCTTCCTCTGAAAGAAGCGCACCGCATTGCTCACGCGGTGGAAGACAGCATCCGGAATCATGTAGATAATGTGTATGATATTGTGGTACATGTAGAACCGAAAGGTGATTGCCGCGATGCGGAAAAATTCGGTATCACAAAAGATTCGATCGATTAATCGGCATTGACTGGAATTTCCGTGGAATTTTCTTCTTCTTCTTCTTCTTCTTTTGCTTCGGATTTGACAAATAAGGCGCTGACTTCATAAAGTAAGTACAAGGGAAGGAATACAACCATCAATGTAAAAGGATCGCCCGATGGGGTAATAATTGCGGCTGCAATTAACAAAATCACAATGGCGTAGCGACGGTATGTTTTGAAAAAAGATTTGGTCAGCAATCCGAATTTGGACAATAACCATGAAATTAATGGAAGTTCAAATACAAGCCCCATAATAAATACCAACATCACAAAATTATCCATATAAGAATCTAAGGAGATGTGGTTTTCGATGGTCGAACTCAACTCGTAGGAGGCCAGGAAACGTAATGTCATCGGAAATACGATGGAATATCCGACAATACACCCAATGATAAACATGATGGCGCCAAAGATGAAAATCCAACGGATATTGCGTTTTTCGTTTTCATAGAGTGCAGGACTGATAAAACGCCAGGCTTCGAACAATAAATAGGGGCAGGTGAAGATGACTGCGAGCCAAAGCGATGATGTCATGTGTCGCATAAATTGCGAAGCCAATTGATAATTGATGATATTGACGTGGAAATTGTCATCGCAAAAATCAGGCATGAGAGAGGTATAGGTGCTCAGTTTGCAAAGGTACTTGTACAAATAGAAATCGGAAGAAGTAGGCGCCATTATAATTTGATCAAAAATGAATGGCATAAAAGCAAAGCCGATTATCGCAAATACAACTAATGCAATAATCGACCTTAATATGACCCATCGAAGTTCTTCCAGGTGATCCCAGAAAGACATTTCTTTTTCTTCCGACATAAATGCGCTATCCGATCAACTTTTTTTAGATGGGGTATCCGGATTGATGTCGTCTTCGATACCTTTTACTCCGTCTTTAAACTGTTTGATGCCTTTGCCTAAGCCTTTCATTAGTTCTGGAATTTTTTTTCCTCCGAATAATAATAAAACGGCGAGCGCTATTAGAATTATTTCACCTGTTCCGAGACTCATTTCCTTACATATTTTAGATTAAACTTCCTTATATACCTGCAAAGGTACATAAAATTAATGAACTTGTTTCTCTCGTTTTGTTTTTTTTAGGATTGTTTCCCGATTTTTGTTAAAATACAAAGGTACGAAGGTTTATTTTATTATAGAACGAGATGAATGTTCTTATCAATTTATCTGTTCATTGCCAAATTTGTCAAAAAATTAACATTATTTAACTAATTGAATGGGGTCAAAATAAAGTTTTTTTCGTCTTCTATTCATAAGTTATCTCTGCTCATTGAAAAACGCAAAATATTGCCATGTGAAACTCATAAATGCTATTAAATGAAAAATACAAAAAAACTAATTTTTGATTCCAAAAAGATGATTATTTCCGGGAAGAAGGAAGTATTTAATTGTCTATACGATGATGTGTTGTATATTTACAGCGACCGGCCGTATTCTATGTTGCAATTGAAGAATTGCACTTCTCCCATACCTTTGTCTATGTCTATCCAAACTTGTTGCGATAATTTACCGTCTCATTTTTTCTTGTGCAACCGATCGACGTTTATTAATTTAGCTTATTGTGTGAGGTATGAATTCTGTGATAGAACGTTGACGATTGAGATGGCCGATCGTAAGATGTTTGCGGTGTCTCATAGAAGACAATCCTCATTTCTTCAATCCTATATCCATTATGTGAAAAAGAAGCAATGAAGCGGACAAGCAGAAAGAAAATATATTGGCATATTTCGGAGATGAAAGTATCGCTAAGGTTTTACTAAAGAAAAATGAAGAGATTATCCGGTTGGGTGGGGGAAAACAGGTTTTGGTAGTGAATGAAACTCCTGTTGTTTCCAAAGAAAATCTGATGGATGCCATTGTATCCAAATATAAAGGAAATGTAGTGGTAGTAGATTTTTGGGCAACCTGGTGCATCCCCTGTTTGAAAGGAATAAATGAAAATCGGATTATAAAAAACGAAATGAAAGATAAGAATGTTGTTTTTGTATATATAGCCGGAGCTTCTTCTCCTCAACGGTTATGGAAAGAGAAGATCGAAGGAATCGGAGGCGAGCATTATTACCTGACAAAGGAAGAATGGGATTATTTGTTAGATGGTTTTGATTTTACCGGCATTCCTACTTACTTGTTTTATGATACGAATGGAGTGTTGAAACACAAAACCACAGGCTATCCTGGAACAGAAAAGATGAAGACAATGATCGAAGAAATTTTGTAACATCAAAAATTAAATAAAGAAGTCATCTTGACTTTTAAGGATTTTAAATACTAAAGTACAGAAGGGTACGTTTTGTAAGTGACAAAACAACAAAAACAATATCCCCTCATGTACCAAGTATTAGACAAAAATACGATAAATTTGGAAATAATACCTCTATTTATCAGTTGCAAAACGCGGATTTAAGACAAAGAGTTGTCTGATAGAAATCGTCAATTGTATACTTTACAAGTTGAAAACTGGCTGTCAATGGGAGTTTCTACCTGTGCAAAGTTTATTTTCAGAAGTAGTACTGCATTATAAGACCGTTTTTGGTCACTTTCGAAAGTGGTGTAAGGATGGTAGTTGGAAACAGGCTTGGATAAATCTTTTATGTAATAATAAATCGTATTTGGATTTATCGAGTGCATCTATAGACGGTAGCCATACCACGGCTCTTCGAGGAGGGGAAGAAGTAGCTTATCAGGGAAGGAAAAAGAGAAAAACAACAAATGCTCTTTATCTGGCAGACAATCAGGGTTTACCCTTAGCCATGTCTTCTCCTGTGGCAGATAATCATCATGATTTGCGTCAAATAGAAGTTTATCTTCCAGAGATGTTTGAAACACTGACTAAGGCAGAAATCCATTTAGAGGGGTTGTTTGTCAATGCTGATTCTGGGTTTGATTGCAAAATATTCAGAGAAACATGCTTGAGAGAAGGAATTTTTCCCAATGTCGATTTTAACTATCGCAATGGAGGAAACAACGATGAATATTACATTTTGGATGAATTACTCTACAAAGAAAGGTTTACAATTGAAAGAACGAATGCCTGGATGGATAGCTTCAGATCAATTCTTAATCGATTTGATTTGACAAT
>JAVBKX010000052.1:0-10647 GCA_031553835.1 Bacteroidales bacterium | reverse complement strand
TTATTCGGTAACTTTCCGCACTGTAGTGGACGAAGAGGTATGGTCGTTATGGATTCACGAACCCCAAGGGAATGCGCTTATAATGGCCGATCTTTGCAGGCAAATCATAACGGATGCACTCGCCGAAAAATTGGATGAAGCCAAATATATCAATTTACTAGATGATTTTTAATTACTTGTGTGTGTGTTAAAATTTTCCCTAATGAGTTTTCATTGCTTTGTTAATTGTCTATGATGAAAAAAATAGTTGCAATTTCCCTTTTATTGGGATTCTTTATTCCGGTTGCACTTTCTCAAAATGTAGTTCATGCCGATGGCTGCCATTTTTTGAAGAGGGTTGAGTACAATTTAATTGCAAAGGGCGGTAAGTTCAAGGATTTTACATTTCATGATTGTTACAACCTACAAAGTAAGGGTGAGGTAGAAAAACTGTTTTTCGGAGATTTCAATGCCCGCACCGAATTTTTTTATGCACCTTCTTTTGAAGGTGCTTCCGGTTTTCGTATTGTGAGAGATTCATTAAGGAAATCTTATATTCTTGAAGTCAAATACATTTCGAATTATAGAGAGGCGTCTAACGAAGCTGACAAAGAAGCAAGAAAAGAATGTAATTTGATAGATATTCCGATAAAACTGTTAGATTCATTGCCCAGAGACATTTTTAATATGGTATTTGATTATAACAAGAGTATAAGAAATAAAAAGTATTCTGAGTTATTACCCAAACTCTATAAAGTCGAGACTTTGTCTGTTGCCATCAGCGATCGGTTTGCAGAGAAACTGTTCCAAACGGTGAATTCGTTCATCGACAATTTTAAGGCAAAAGGGGTTCCCCCGACAATACTTGATGGTTATTCGGTAACATTCCGTACAGTAGTCGATGACGAGGTGTGGTCGTTATACATTCATGAACCTCAAGGTAATGCTCTTCGAATGGCCAATCTTTACCAACGGATCATCAAGGATACCATCGCCAATGAATTGAATGAAGCCGAGTATATAAAAATGCTTGACTTTTAACAATTTTTATGTTTTGTGAACTTTCCCCTGCTTGCGCATTGTTGAAGAATACAAGCAGGAAAATAATTAATCGGAATCAAAATGGCAGGCGTACTGAAGAATAAAGAAAAATATGTTTTCGCCGGTTTATTTTTTATCGTTGTATGCGGAACAGTTTTTAGTAATTTTAACAAGTTCTTCGATTCGGAACTGAAATCAAAATGGTATTGGCTTTACATAACCATATCCGTATGCAGTTTGCTGTTCCTTTTTGTCGGGCGCGGAAAAACATTGAACCCGGCTCCGTCCGGTTACTTATTCTTGTTTCTTTTGGCATATTGCTTTCTCAGGACTGCCGGTGGTCAGTTCATGCTTTCGTTTCTTTTACTGTGTGTTTTGTGTTTTCTAATCTTTTATCTGTCTTATCATATATTTCAAGAACAAACACTTGAATATTATTCTGTTTCGCTTACAATCATTGCCTTTTTTCTCGCTTTATATGGAATCGCCCAGTATCTTAGCCCATTGCAACAAGGAAAACATTTCAAGGTAATTGGGAATTTTAATAATCCCGCAGGCTTCGCTTCCATGCTGGCAATGAGTGTGCCATTTGTTTTTTATATTACGCTAACTGACAAGCGTTGGATGAAATACGTTGCTTGGATTGTTTATATGGTCATTTGTGCAGCTGTTGTGTTGTCAGCTTCAAGAGTCGGAATTATCGCCATTGTAGTTGTAAGTTTTTTCTACGTGTTAATGAAGTTTGAGACACTTCTTCAAGTGGCAATTTGGAAAAAGGTTATTTTTCTGCTTTTGGTTTCAGCAATTTTGTCGGGACTTTACTTTGTGAAAAAAGATTCGGCAGATGGGCGTATACTTATCTGGAAATGTACTTTGGAAATGATCCGGGAGAAACCTCTATTCGGACATGGATATAAAAATTTCGAAGCCAAATACATGCTCTATCAGGCTCGCTATTTTGAACAAAATCCCGAAAGCGAATTCGCTTTATTGGCCGATAATATAAAACACCCGTTTAATGAATTTCTATTTTTGATTGCAGAATTTGGAATTGTATCTTTCCTGTTGCTTGTTGTCTTTGTAATTACTCTAATACGAATGTACTTGCAAAATCGGAATGAAAAGTCATTCATATCGGTTCTTGTTATAATAGCTGTATTGATTTTATCCTGTTTTTCTTATCCCTTTCAATATCCGGTTACTTGGCTTATAGTTGGTTTTAGTGTATCTGTACTATCATATAAAAACAACGAACAATACCATACAAGACGAGTCATTGACTTTCTTGTTTTATCCTCATCCATAGTGCTTTTTATGTTTGCCGTGAAAGAAATTTACTATGAAAACAGATGGTACGACATAGTGAAACAATCGAGGCTCATGAGAAGGCAGGATGTTATTTCGGAATATGAATGCTTGTACCCCTTTATGAATAAAAATGCTTATTTTATGTACAATTATGCTTCAATATTGAGCTATAATAACATAGAAAAAAGCACAGAGATGGTAACAGCATGTGAAAAGATATTGAATGATTATGACGTTCAAATGCTGAAAGCCGACAATTATAAAAAGCAACATGATTTTTATAAAGCGGAGGATTGTTATTTGCTGGCTTCACAGATGTGTCCAAATAGATTTATTCCGTTATTTGGATTAGTTAGCATATACGACAGCATAAATCGGCCGGACATGGCACTGAAAATAGCCATTGAAATCATCAATAAGCCTGTAAAAGTATCATCATCAACAATCTCTGTGATAAAAATGAGAATGAAAGAAAAAGTAGAAAACCAGATTCTCCTGTTGCACAACCACACGCGGGGCAAGGTGGAACGCCCGTTCACTTACGAAAACGAGGAACAGGTAATGTGGTAACCACGTAAAAATGCGCATCATGAAATTAAAAATCGCCCGCATTTCCGTTTTTGCAGCACTCGTATCGGTGCTGTGTACCCTATTTGTCATCGACGCCTCGATATGGCGCCAAGCAGTTACCGGCAAGTATTTTTGGTTTGCGGCGACCATGCCCGTATTGATTTTATCGATATGCTTTTGTGCCCGGTGCAAAATGCCGACCGGCCGAATCAATCTTCGGATGACGGATTGGCTTGTGCTACTTTCGGCCGGATATCTCATCGCCAACTTCTTGGCACGCAACGGACATCCCGACCTGCACCGGGAGGCATCCTTGCTGATGATACCCTTATATGTTGCCGTCCGCATGGCAAGCGAAGACGAAACGATGAACCGTCGGTTGCATTTTGCGATTTTAGCCGTCGTGTTGGTCGAAGCCTTATGGGGATTGCTGCAACTGTACGGCATATTGCCGTCATACCATGATATGTTCAAAATTACCGGATCGATCTTTAATCCGGGTCCGTATGCCGGAATACTTGCCGTCGGCCTTCCTTTGGCATTGGGATATTCGTCGGCCGAAAATGCGAAACCTTATGAGCGGTGGTTCTGCATCGTCGTGCTTGCGGCAGTTTTGTCGGTGTTGCCGGCCACATTAAGCCGAGCGGCATGGCTCGCGGCCGCAGCAGGATGCATCCCGTCGGTTTTAATCAATCGCCGGGCTTCCGGTTGCCCGATGCGCGCGAGGAAGTTGAAAGGCCGGCAACGTTATTTCCGGATCATCATCTTTTGCGTGTCGATTGCCGGGCTTGTCGTTGGCTTGTATTCCATGAAAAAAGGCTCGGCCGACGGGCGTCGATTGATCTGGAGCGCCGCTATGGACAAAGGCTTGGAACGTCCGCTGTTCGGACACGGCTACGGCCGTTTTCCGGCCGTATACGGTGATGCGCAAGCCGCATATTTCCTTTCGGAAGCCGGCTCCGAAACGCAGGTAATGCTGGCCGACAGCCCCGAGTATGCTTTCAACGAGTATGTGCAAATATTCGTGGAGACTGGCATTGTCGGGTTGCTGCTGTTTGCGGCAGTAATAGCGGGCTGCGGCTTGCCGGCGATTCGTCGAATCCGCAACGGAGAGCAAATACCGTATATACATTGTTCATTCTTGGCATTCTTGGTATTTGCGGCATTCTCGTATCCTTTCAGTGTACTGCCGATGGCGGTAATATTCGTATTTCTGTTGGGCATGTCGGCGCGGTATTCGCGCGCGTCAACCTTTACGGTTCCGTCCCGACTGCCGGCGGTAGGGTTGGCCTGCTGCATGACAATTGCCGTCGGCTGCGCATACGGTATCCTGAATAAACGACCTGCATATACGGAGTGGACAAACCTGCAACACGAGTATCATCGCGGCGATTTGGCCGCTGTTGCAGCCGATTACGGCAATCTCTATCCGAAACTCCGCCACGAAAAGCAATTTCTGTTCGAATATGCGCGATGCCTCTCCGCCCAAGGGTTGTATACCGAAAGCAACCGAATGTTCGAAGAATACCTCCGCTACGGAAGCGACCCGATGGCGTACAATTGCACGGGCAACAACCACAAGGCGATGAAGGAATACGAGCCGGCCGAAGCGGCTTACATGCGGGCTTTGCAAATTGTCCCGAACCGGCATTACCCACTGTTTCAATTGATGAATCTCTACCGGGACACCGGGCAAACGGAGAAAGCCGCCGCAATTGCCCGCAAGTTGCTGGCCAAGCCGGTAAAAATCCCCTCCCGCGCCATCGACGAAATGAAAGAAGAAGCATCAAAAATAGCGGATGATGAATAGAATGCCCGGATATTTATCGACCTTGGCGGCAATCATCAAGCAATTGTTGCCGACAGCACGGGTAACCGGCCTTTCCCGGCCGGCGCTGCCCGAGGGTCGTCATCCTTTAAGTACCCGGGTCGTCGTCTGTGATGCCCGTTCTCCGTTCCTGCTTCAGCATTGGTAGCTCCCGATGGGAGCGCAATGATACACACAACCCCAAGTAAATGCCCCGGTTGCCGAGGCATTCGGACCGGCCGTCCGGACAAGTGTCGCGGCAGTCGACCCGAACAAACAATTGAATCATAACAATTAAAATAATTTATAAATGAAAAAAATAATCATCAGAAGTATCTGTTTGGCCATGTTGGCAGCATTTGCCTTTGTAAATGTGAATATCGCCCTGAACGGTGAAAAAGCCTCGAAATTGAGTCTGAAAAGAGTTTTAGCGCTGGCTGAAACTGAAAATCCGGGTGGCGGAGAGAATCCCGGAAACGGGGAAAATCCCGGGAACGGAGAGAATGACGACGAGGGGGGACTAAGTGGATGGTGGAATTCTAAAGTCCACGATTGCAGGGAGGAAAAGTGTAAAGTCACAGTCTCCATCGGTATTGTAAAATGGGAAGCTGAAGGTAAAACCCATTCATGTGTTGATGGAGATACAGTCGCTCATTGTTGGAGTTGTTCCGGATGTGACGCTTCTTTATTCTAAACGATCAATAGCCTGTTTACGCTCATTTTGACATAAACAGGCTATTATTCAAACAAAACATAAAATAAATTTTAATCAAAAATGATGTTATCAAAATATTCTCTAATTATTGTCTGCCTGTTATTGGCTTGTTGCAGACAAACACCAAATAATGCTGTCTCCAATGAAGAGGCCTATGACGATCCTTCTGCAAAGCGCTTGATAGTTGATCATATCGAAGATAATACTGTTTTAAAATTCTCTGATGTTTACGATAGTGTCAGTTTTATTCGATTAGAAACATCCGTAAATTCACTCATCGGAAATATTTCAAAAATAATTGCCCTTGAGGACAAATATATTATATTGGACATGATAAGCGCCAAAATGGTGTTCGCATTTGATAAAACCGGAAAATTCCTGAACCGGATCGGAAAAAGCGGCAAAGGCCCCGAAGAATATGATGTCCCTTGCGACATTGCTTATGATAAATACAAAGATGAATTATTGGTATGGGATCACAATCGTAAAACAATAAAGCGATATACATTAGACGGAACTTTTGTAAAAGATATCAGGATTGATTGGTGGGTATCCTCTATAAGTGTGATCGCTGAAAATCAATATTTGCTATACTTGAACAACATTTTTCAAAGAGGCGGGAAACCAAACGATCATAACATGATTATTGTTGATGAACACAAGAAAATATTAAGCCGGATGTTGCCTTACGACGAAAATACGAAGGAACTTTCCCCTCCGAGCAAAGAAGCAATCACGGCTTACCGGGATCAAATCTTATTTTCTCCTTATTATAGCAACAATATATACAAAATTGAGAATAATAAGATAAGCACAAAGTACAGTTGGGATTTTGGCAAGCATACGATCCCGCCAAGTTTGTATCATAATATTACAGACCGAAATCTTACAAAAGCAATTCGAGAACATGGCGAATATGTTTATTCGAGTGCATCCGCGGAAATAACTTCACACATTGTAAGTGAGTTGGTTTATAAAAGAAAAAATTTTGATTGTTATTATTCCAAAAAATCGAATACTTACAAAGTTTCAGCCATGTACATCAACGATATGTATGCTTTAGCATCAGCCCGAGGATTTGTATGCACAAAAGGTGATTTGCTTGTCGGTATTGTAGAGCCGGAGGCGTTTATTGCCATGCAAGAAATATTGCAAGAAATGAAAACCGGTAAAAGAGATATAAAAAAAGTAATGCTTTCAAAATTGACATCCCCCTTGTTATCCGTTATCAACCGTCAATTAAAGAAAAATTATGCTGCGGCTATTGAATCTGCCAATTTCACACTTTCCGATAAAGAGATTGATTTTATTAATAGTGTTGATGAAGCGGATAACCCGATTATTATGGTTACAAGGTTAAAAGACTTTTAAGATCATGAAGTTATTCAACATCAACCTGCATTTCATATATGTCGGATTAATAGTGTGTTTGTTGTTAGGACTATTATATGTTTCTTCCCAAAGCAAGGAGATAAATAAACATACAAACATGATGACAGAAAAAGTCCATAGGTTTGACGAATATTTCAAATTATTGAAATACCGAGAAAAGATGACTTTTGAAAATAATGGAATAAAAATACGTCCGGATTTAAGCGTGAACGAGAGCGGGAAAGACATTAAATTGCAGCAAGTTATAATGCAAAATAGCGTTCCTAAACTTATTATAAAAACATCTGCATTAAGTTGCGATTTATGTTTAGAAGAAGAGATGAAACATATCAGTAAATATGTTTCCAAAATCGGCATTGATAATATTATTGTTATTGCTTCCGGTTATAACATACGATCAACATTGATTTTAAAAAACAAACTCAATATAGACTTCCGGCTATTTCAATTAAATACTATCGGTATTCCATTTGAAGATAAAAATCACAATCTTTTTACTTTTGTTTTAGATAACGATCTTGTTGTCAAAGAGTTTTTTATCCCTGAAAAAACATTGCACGAATTGTCAAAAAATTATTATGAAACAATTTGCGGCAAATATTGGTAAATCTTTTTGTGGGATAACTAATCCGGAGAAATAGTTGAATCATAACAATTAAAATAATTTATAAATGAAAAAATAATCATCAGAAGTATTTGTTTGGCCATGTTGGCAGCATTGGCCTTTGTAAATGTGAATATCGCCCTAAACGGCGAAAAAGCCTCGAAATTGAGCCTGAAAAGAGTTTTAGCGCTGGCTGATACTGAAAATCCGGGTAGCGGAGAGAATCCTGGGGATGGTGAAAATCCGGGAACCGGAGAAATAGGAAAGCCATTTACAAATTGGAATGTTGAAATTCTATCATGTAAAGTTACGGTAACCATTAATTTGGCATTGATTTCATGGACATATGAAACAGATGGATGGAGAGAGATTTGTACCAAGGGATTCGGATTATGTATTATGCCATCTCCTTGTTATGGAATTTAATGGTTAAGTCATGTAAATTTCTAAGTTTATATATAGAATTCTTAACAAAAAATATCTTTCAAAATGTCTAGGTTGAAACATTATTTTGCGTTCAAGTTTTATTACACCTAATAGATGCGCACGCGTTTATACTTTGTTATTATGCTTGATCGCTTAGTTGTAACGCGTGCATTTTTCGAAAGAAAAGGAATATTGATATATAAGCCACCTCACTCAAGAATAAAAAACGATATAATTATAATAATATGAAACTTTTGAGAATTAATTTTATTTTAATGGTCTTCATTTGCGTAAATTACTCTTGTCAATCGGGAAGTCAACCGAAATTAATTCATCATGTTGACGATCGTCAAATAACCAAAGATATGGATTTATTTTCCGTCCGGAAAAATGAATTAATAAAAATAGACTTAACAAAGTATGACTTATCCGATATGCAGATCGGGGATGCAGACATGTTTATAGACACCATGTGGTATGTGCCTTTGGAAACATCCGATAGATGCTTGATCGGTGAAACTCAAAAAATGGAATTTGATGATTCGTCATTTTTTGTTTTAGACAGATATAATGCGAAAGGTGTTTTTCGTTTTTCATTAAACGGATCATTTTTGAACCGAATCGGACAATCGGGAAAAGGGCCGGGGGAATACAATGAAGTTACTGATTTTTCTCTGATTGACAACAAAGTAGCAATTTATGACCAACAAACTAATAAAATGTCTTTCTATTCAAAAGACGGTGTCTTTTTATATGAAAAAATAATGCCTTTTCTTTTTTCTCAGTTTGTCTATTGTCAGCCGAATTCATTTTACTTCTACACATTCAGCGCATTTAATAATCATATACCGAGCATTCGTAATTACAATGTGATACAATGTGACAGCAGTTTCCACATCAACCATCACGGTTTTTACGTAAATAAAGATCACGCATTGAGATTTAATTCTGAAGCATTACACATGTATAACAATAATATTTATTATAATGAGTATTACAATGACACTGTATTTATGATAACCGATGGCAGACTAATACATGCTAAATATGTTTTTCAACTAAAAGACCGTATCCCGCAAAAATTGTTTGTAAAAGGCAATGAGCTGAAATTCATGTACCAATCAAAACAATACAACAGTTTTTCAAGCATAAATGCCATCTCCGATAATTATTTAATTTTTCGAATAAAAGGTAAAAAAAATGTAAACTATGCTTTTTTCTATTCCAAAATCACCGGAAAAAGCTTTCACGGCATTACATTTAAAGGAAATAATCAATTAAATCCATCCCATTTAAAAGCAATGACTTGTTTTGGAGATACTTTTGCAGGATTATATCAAACTCACTTGATTAAGCAAACTATAAAAAACAATCCAAATCTTTCACCAAAACTCAAAATCTTTGTCGAAAACATTCCCGAAACAGATAATCCGATTTTAACATATTTTAAATTAAAACTTTTTTAATATCCTTAATATGAATAAATATTATAACCGGATTCTTATTATAGGAGGATTGTTGGCTGTCGTAATTACTGTGTGTAATTGGTGTCTGAAGACTCAAGCAGATTCTATCAGTGGGAAGTTTGATAATTTTGAGCAATATCTTCAATTAATGTGCTTTCGTGAAAAACAGGCAATTATGAATAATGGCATGAAGTTATCGTCCGAATTGGAAATAAGTGACATAAACGAAAATTTAATTTATCTTACAGAAAGGGTGAAAGCCCCCATGTTGGTTATTAAAACTTCCGCGATGGGGTGTGATCTCTGTCTTCAAGAAGAATTAAAACATATCGAGAAATATATTTCACATGTAAAAGAAAATGTCATTATTCTTGCTTCTGATTGTAATTCTCGAACTGTAAGGATATTAAAACAATCTATCCAATTCGATTTCGAGATATTTCGGATACAAAAAGTAGGCCTACCATTCGAAGACAATAATCACAACCTATTCATATTTGTTTTAGGTAATGATCTTGTTGTCAAAGAGTTTTTTATCCCTGAAAAAACATTGCCAGAATTGTCAAAAAATTATTATGAAACAATTTGCAGCAAATATTGGTAAATCTTTTTGTGGGATAACTAATCCGAGCAAATAGCTGAATCATAACAATTAAAGTAATTTGATAATGAAAAAAATAATCATCAAAAGTATCTGTTTGGCCATGTTGGCAGCATTGGCCTTTGTAAATGTGAATATCGCCCTGAACGGTGAAAAAGCCTCGAAATTGAGTCTGAAAAGAGTTTTAGCGCTGGCTGATACTGAAAATCCGGGTGTTGGAGAGAATCCCGGGAACGGTGAAAATGGCAATGACAATTGTAATAACTGCGGTGCAGTTAAACCTATGGATTGTAAGTGGACAGAGGTTAAGTACACGATTGATGCCAAAGGAAAACAAATTGAGATAAGCAGGACTGTGAATACCTGTACGAATTGTGTATCTATTTGTAACACCGACAAATCGGGAAATTGCAGCCAACCGCAATTGTGTCCTACCAGCTCTTCGACAGAAGTATAGCCAATACTGCGTTTTTCCGAAATATCCGAAAAAGCGCAGAGGCAGATTTATTTTATTCAACAACCTATCAGGCATCAAAAACCTGATAGGTTACAATTTTAATACGAAAATCATGTTACGATTCATAAAACACATCTGCTTTTTAATATTATGCTGTTGGGCCTGCACTAATACCAAGCCCCCAAAATCGAACGAAGTTCAAACCATTGACCTCAGATTTGATCGAGACACAACAAACTTCATTTCCATGGTCGATTCCGTGACATTTATCCCTCTCCAAA
>JAVBKX010000037.1:0-12680 GCA_031553835.1 Bacteroidales bacterium | reverse complement strand
CTGAAACTCGAACACTCCTCACCGGCTCCGATACGGCATAGCGTTAAAAAAAAGGTCAGAAATTATGATACGAGCAGAAAAAAATATGAAACGTCGATCCTCCTACCTTCCAATTAGCATAGGTTGGGTTTTGAAAATAGGGTTTGCAGTAGCAGGGTTTGCCCTGTGGGGTTGGGCTTTCGTGGCGGTAGTGGTGGGGCTTTACATTGGGTTCAGGTTGCTGAAAGGGCTTCTTTCCTGCCTTCTCTCGCTTCTCATTCTGGCGGTGGCAATCACACTTTTATTAGCAATCATTTTTTAACAATCAAAAATTTATAGTCATGGAGTTAATAAAGGCTCGTTATTCACAAACTCAAAGAAGCCATAGAATTTCTCGAAAAAATACATGAAAGCCTGAAAGCGAATATTGGCCTTACGAAAAAAGGAAAGACAGTATACTCGAAATGTTTTTTAAATTTGTAACTTTGCAAGCAATTTAAAATGATGGAAATCAAAGATTATTTAAGTTACAGGTGGCTTTGTCATAAAAGAGCAAGTACATAACTTAGAATCGAGGATAAAATAATAATGAACACTTAAACATAAAATAATTAAAAACATTTATGAAGCAGTACGATTTTGCTAAAATAGAAAAGAAATGGCAAGAAAAATGGGTCTTAGAGAAGTCATTTAAGGCTATTGATTTTCACCCAACAAAACCCAAGTATTATGTGTTATACGAATTTTATAACATAAGTGGAAATTTGCATTTAGGACATCTTAAAGGGACAGTTCCTGCTGACGCTTTAGCCCGTTATAAAAGGTTTAACGGCTATAATGTACTATTCCCGATAGGCGGTGATTCGTTCGGTCTTCCAGCAGAAAATGCTGCGATTAAAAATGGGATAAATCCCGCCAATTTCGTCACTGAGGGAATGAAGAAGGCAATGGATCAGTCTAAAATGATAGGGCTTTCCTTTGATTGGGATAGAACCGTTTGCACAAGTGCCCCTGATTATTACAAATGGACTCAATGGATATTTCTCCAGTTATTCAAACATGGGAAAGCATACAAGAAAAAAGGCACAGTCAATTTTTGTCCGAATTGTAAGACCGTACTATCAAATGAGGACAGCCAGGGTGGAAAATGCGACAGATGTGAAGGAGATGTTATTCAAGAGGAACGCTGGGTATGGTTCCTGAAAATGAAAGAGTATTCTGATAAACTGCTTGACAACGTAGCAAAAATTCAAATGGTCGAATATTTGAAGGAATCGCAACGTAACTGGATAGGACGTAGTGACGGCGTTCAGGTGACGTTTGATTTGGTTGATGAAAGCGGAAATAAGATAGACAAATTGGATATATTTACCACATGTATAGAAACCATATATGGCGTGACATTTGTTGTACTAGCTCCAGAACATAAATCGGTTGATGCGCTGGAAAACAAAATAATCAACAAAGATGCCGTTTGGGAATACAGGAAAGCAACCACATATCGTAGCGAATTAGACAGAAAAGCCGAACAAAACGACAAAACAGGCTGTATACTGAAAGGCTTATATGCGGTCAATCCGGTAAACGGGAACAAGATACCAGTTTATATAGCGGATTTTGTGTTGGCGGATTATGGTACAGGAGCCGTAATGGCTGTGCCAGCGCATGACCAAAGAGACTACGAATTTGCACAAAAATTCGACATACCTATTATTCAAGTCATTGAGGGAGATTGTAGTATGTGCGCAGTAGAGAAAAAGGAGTACCTCTCAAAGTCGTCAAAGATGCTAAATTCACAGGAATTTACCGGTATTGAAGTCAAAGCTGCTAAAGAAATGATGACCCAAAAAGTCGTTGATGCAGGATACGCTACAGTACAGGTCAATTATAAGATGCAGGATTGGCCATTTAACCGTCAAAGGTATTGGGGAGAACCATTTCCTATCATATTTTGTGATAAATGCGGTACTGTAGCACTTAACGAAGAGGATTTGCCTTTGGAACTGCCAGCGACAAAGGATTATGTGGCGACTGAAAACGGTGATTCTCCTTTAGCCAAGATAACAGATTGGGTAAACTGCAAATGCCCCAATTGTGGCAGGGATGCGAAAAGGGAAACGGATACTATGCCCAACTGGGCTGGTTCTAGCTGGTATTGGTTAAGATATGTGGATCCACATAATCCCAACAAACTTGCGGATTTTGAGAAACTGAAATATTGGGGAAGTGTGGATTGTTACACTGGCGGTACAGAACATATCACAAGACACGTTCTGTATTCATTTTTTTGGCAGAACTTCCTTTATGAAATTGGAGTTGTACCAACAAGAGATCCGTTTATCAGAAAACTGGGAAGCGGTTTAATATTGGATGACCAAGGCAAAAAAATGAGCAAAAGCTCGACCAACGGTGTTTCGCCTGTTAAGGTGATTGAGCAATACGGATCAGATGCGGCGCGTTTGCATGTGCATTTTTTGGGTGGGTATGAGGATAATACTCCATGGACATTGAAAGGGATGGAGGGCATAAGCAATTTCCTTCGCCGTGTTTGGGATTTGCAGGATATGATAAGGGGCGAAGAGGTTTCCAACGAGCACATATACGATTTGAATAGGCTGATAAAGAAAGTGTCGTACGATATAGAAAATGTAAGGCTCAATACGGCTATTGCCGCATATATGAGCTTCATAAAAAAAATAAGGGAAGACAAATTTATCTCAAGGGAAGAATTAAGGCAGTTCCTGATATTGTTAAATCCGTTGGCACCACACATTACCAGTGAAATGTTTGAGGGACTATTTGACCGACCGATTTTGGGTGAAGCATGGCCGGAATATTTGGAGAAATACCTGATTGAGGATACTATAAAGATTGCTATCCAAATAAATGGGAAACTCACCAGAGTCGTTGATGTCGCGATTAATATTTCGCAGGAAGAGCTTTTGAAGGAGATCAGGTTGCAGTATCCTGACCGTTTTTCATTTGAGCCTATTAAGGTCATCTATGTACAAAACAAGATACTGAATCTTATCAGAGGAGGAAATAGTTAATGCTTCACAGAGACTTGTTTCCACCAGGAGAAGGTAGCCTAGGATTTGATACGTTTTTTGCTTATCTGAAGATTATCGAGGAAGAAGTACAGAAATTTGCATTTAGCGATTCGCCATGCATCGGAAGTTTGAGCAAATACAATTACTATGAGGTTTTAAAAAATAAATTTCTGCAAAAGCTCCCTGTTGATCCAGAGACAGTTTTAAAAGAAGTGGCGCAATTGGCAAAAGGGTTGCCAATTTGGAATAATCCAGGAACGATGCTTAATGTTATTCCCCCAGCCAATTTGGCGGCATCTGCCGCAAGTTCTTTTACAGATATGCTAAACGTGAATTTTTCTCAGGATCATTACGCCGGCAACTTAATGCTGGCTGAGCTTGAAGTGATCAAGTATATAAGTGATATCGTTGAGTGGGACTGGCAAAAAAGTGGAGGTATTTTCACATTCGGAGGAAAAGGCACAAGCCTGTACGCGCTGAAATGCGCAATAAACAGAGCATATCCTCAAGGTAAAATGCATGGGTACTATGGCCAGAAAATGTTTTTTATAGACTCCATAAAGGGACATCCGTGCCATGCTGAAGTCGCTGAATGGTTGGGCTTGGGTACTGACAGCTGTGTAAGAATTGGTTGCACAGACGATGGAAAAATCAAAGTTGACCAAGCCAGAAATGCGATTGATCACTATATAAAAGATGGATATCTGTTTTTGGGATTTATGTTGTGCGGTGGAAGCACTGTAGAATTTGAAGTAGACAATATAATAAAAATTAAGCTTTTGGCTAAAAAGATCCAGGAGGAATATACCTTGTCGTATTCTCCTTGGATCCATGTCGATTCCGTTGTAGGGTGGGCTTGGCTTTTCTTCAATGGTTATGATTTCGGCAAGAACGAATTAGCTATGTCCCCGGTTGTTCTGAAGCACATTAAGTCAATGAATCAAGACATAAGCGGTCTTATTGATGCGGACAGTTTCGGCGTGGATTTTCATAAAACAGGTTATTGCCCATATATATCAAGTTTGTTTATGGCTAGGAGCAGGGAAGAGTTGTGCAAGGTGGGGGGAAATTCTCCAAAGTATCTCGACCTTAAGCAGCTCGAACATGGTAATTACGCGCCATTTGAATATTCTTTGGAGCTGACAAGGTCCGCAAGGGGTGCGATATCAGCACTTGTATCTCTGAAAACAATGGGTACAGAAGGCTACAGGAAACTAATAGTCAATCTGGTGCACAGTGTCGCCGATTTAAGAAACAAGCTTAGCAAATTACCTTTTCTGGAGCTATTAAACCCAAACGCGAGAGGACTGGCTACACTTTTTGTTCTCAAACCGGAAATATACTATGGAAAAAATCTTGATGAGTTGCTAAAATTACCATTTGAAGAAACCGAGTATTTAAAAAAATATAATGTAAAATTCGGATATTTTGTCGAACATATGATAGAAAATGGGCTGTCGAAAATAAATTTTACTGCGACTGACATGTTTGCTGTCAACAATACGAACGTTTATCTTGGTATGATGAAAATGTATCCCATGTCCGCTGAAAGTACAACGATGACAAACGACAGAGTTATTGACGAACTAGTCAGGCTGAAAAAAATGTTTGATTCGGAGAAGGACACTTTGGCCATTCCTGAAAACAGAAAAATGGATATGGTTTACAGAAAAAACGGAAGTTAATTATGCAAACAAGTAAACAAACAACAGTTAGTGCCTGTGTAATAATGATTGGTATTGGCCCCAACGCAGTGAGAACCTATTTACCTTTTTTCAAAAAATATAAAATAAAATTAGCGTGCGTAGTGGAACTTGAGTCTGCAAAAGATACTGTTGAAAGTATATTACGCAAACACTCGCTGAATCCTGTTTTGATTTTGGTGCCAGACAAAAACAGAGATAATAAAAAACTGCCTTTTACTATATCTTCGAAATTGAGAAAAGTCATATCGGAAAATGACATACGTTATGCTGTAATCAATTCGGAGCCCAAATCTCATTTCGCTTACTTGAATTGTTTTTCCAAACTTGATTTACAGATATTGACCGAGAAACCCATTTTTGCACCTGTAAAGTTGTCAGAGTACGAAGACCCTCGCGACGTGCTTAAAATGTATGATAAAATATTTAAGAATCTACAAGAAAATCCCAATGCTCATTGCGGCATCATGTGCCAAAGAAGATTACATTATGGTTACGAACATGTAATGCGGATATTGAAAGAAACGGTAAGCATGTATAATATCCCTGTTACCGAGATCTATATTAATCACTGCGACGGTAACTGGATGATGCCACACGATTTGTTTTACGAAAACCACCCATATCAATATGGGTATGGAAAAATGTACCACAGTGGTTATCATTTTATTGATCTTTTAGCTCAAATAATCAGCGTTAATTCACTTGTAAGCGATGACAAACGGATTAAACGCGTCAATGTATGTGTAGATTCGCAATTAGTGAAAGATGAGTTGGTCATAATAAATTCGTTTGACTATAGAAGTCTTTTTAAGGTTGACAAATTACCCGATTCACCCCGTCAATCTGAGTATTTAAACTTTGATGATTTTGGTGAAAAAAATATATATTCCCAGTTTTCTTTCAGAAACGACTTGGATCATAATATCACGGTCGCCCAATTAAGCATTACTCAAATAGGTTTTTCAAGAAGAGGATGGATTGTTACTAAAGATGATCACTACAAAGGAAACGGGCGGGTCAAGCACGAATATGTGCATATACAGGTTGGCCCATTGCTGAATATAAGGATACACAGTTATCAAAGCAAAGAATGCTCAGAACGTGGAGCAAAGGAGAATGAAAGTGGGGGATTGGATCATTTCGATATAGAGATATTCCGCAATAGTGAGATTATTGGAGGAAAGCCTTATGAGCACATAGACTACAATGAGATAATAAAGGATCGTGACACGTTCGGACGGCACGAATTAAATGAGATTGCGCGTGAAAGGATTTTATTGTCTTTTTTTAACAATAAAATAGATGAAGTCAGTGGATACAACAAACATCGTCTGGGCACGCAATTTCTAGTGCTTGTGAGCAACGGGATTATCGATAGAAAAAAGGGTAAGGTAAGGATTAGAAAAACTGATATTGAATTGGATTCAGCGCGGGAGGGAACAAGCGGAAAGATGGTAAGAGATTTATTGTCTCGGCTAAAGGAGTCTGATAATATCGCGATAAAAGAACCCCAAAAACAAATTACATACAAGCAATGGCACGAGGCGAGTCTAAGATTAGCCAGCCCTATTAAGAATTCGTGTTCCACAGAAAAATCCAATGTGATATTGTGTCTACCTAATTCTATAGATTATGCCGTAGCATATTTTGCAGTACTCTACGCGGGCAAAGTGATTGTACCAGTTGCTCCCGAATCAAGCGAAGCTGAGCTTGGAAGTTTGATAGAGTATTGCGAATCAGAAATCATTATAACTAATTCGCTATATTACAATAAAATACAAAATATTTGTGAAAATTTAGAACAAAAGAAGATCATTATAAATGTGGAAGCTAATAGGCTCATAAGCGACCATGACAGCAACATTTTAGCTGCTGATAACGAAGATGATGTTTTTATTATGCTTCATACCTCAGGTACGATGTCTGACCCTAAAAGGGTCATGCTTACTAATAAGAATGTCATTAAAAACGTTGAATCGCATATCCACTCTTTAGATATAAACGACGGAGACAAAACTTTGATCGTGTTGCCAATGTTTTTTGGTTATTGTAATACGTCCCAATTTTTAACTCATTTATATGTGGAAGGCACAATTGTTATTTTTAATGGTATTTTCCATCCTTCACAATTGCGTAAAATTGTTTTGGAGGAGGGTATAACCAATTTTACTGCTGTTCCATCATTACTTACGGCATTGGCTAACGAACAAAGCCAAAGGTTAAAAGACTTGCCGCTTCGTTATATTTGCTTTGGGGGAGGGCGAACAGACAATTCTGTCATTGAAACTCTGATAAGGACAAATCCACATATTGGTTTTGTCCACACTTACGGCCAAACGGAATGTTCTCCTAGAGTCACGGCGCTTTTACCTCGTGACGCACTTAGAAAAATCGGTTCAGTCGGCATACCTATTCCTGGCGTGGAAGTGTGCGTTATGTCACCAAGTGGCGTATTGTTGGGCACTGGAGAGTGTGGGGAGGTTTGTGTCAAGGGTGATAATGTAATGAAAGGGTATTATAAAAAAGAAGAACTGACAACTCGTATCATCAAAGATCATTGGCTTCATACGGGAGACGAAGGCTATTTGGATGATGAGGGCTACTTGTACATTTGCGGAAGGATAAAGAACATCATTATTTGTAATGGGATGAATATTTATCCCGAGGAAATAGAAGAAGTACTACTTTCACACGGCTCTGTTGCAGACGTACGAGTTTATGGAATAGAACATCCCATTTATGGCGAAATTCCGGCGGCCGAAGTAGTACTTAAAGAAAAACTGAGCATAAAGGAGATACAATCATTTTGCAAGAAACACTTGTCGGCATATAAGATACCCAAAGTAGTTGACTTTGTGGAGGAAATCGAAAAAACATATAACGGTAAAATAAAAAGACGCTAAAAAAGAAGTGTAATGGACGTATCGCAAAAATTGAAAGAGATAATCGCTAGCTTATGTGTTGGCGACGTAACACCAGAAAGCATCCTCGAAGGATCGGTTCTTAATCTTGATTATGGGATGGACTCTATAACTCTCGTAAACTTAATTGTGGAGTTGGAAGATGCCTTTGGCATTGAATTTTCTGATGACGATTTTGGAAATCAGGATTTGTTTCAATTCAACACGTTGAATCATATTGTTGAGCAAAAAATAGAAAAAAAGTCATGAACGACGACATCGGGGAAGTAATCAGAAAGATAAAATTATTCGCATGGGGCCGAGTTCCTTTTTATAAGAGGTGTGTGAATTTTATTGATATCAAATCGAATAATTTTGATGAATTCCCGATCATTGACAAAAAAATACTACGAGAAAATCTGCAGGCATTCATTGCGGAAAATGTCGGTGAATTGGTTTCCGAGTATACAAGCGGTTCAACCGGACACCCTTTAACTTTGTATAAAACAAAACGGGAAATGATGTATCTTGAGTCAATGCTGTTGCGAGAACGGAAAAAGATTATTCCTGATTTTAATAGACTAAAACTTATAAAATTCTACGCCGAATTAAACTCTGGTGAAGCTGACTGCTGCTCAGATAAAATACATCGAGAAAAAGATGTGTTATATTTATCCATGTTGCATATGGATGAATCAAGTTTGGAAGAATATGTTCATACAATTCAATCCGAAATTGAAGCCGGATGGATGATGGGGCCACCTTCGGCTATATATAGGTTGGCGAAATGCGTCCATAAATTAGGTTTAAATTGTGATAAAATAAAATTCGTTGAGTTGACGGGAGAAATGGTATTTGATTATCAAAGAGACTGTATCAAAAAAGCTTTCGGCTGTCCTGTCAGAAATCATTACGGAACCCGAGAATTTTGGGCGATCGCGTACGAATGCGAATATGGTAACATGCACATTTTTGATAACCATGTGTATGTCGAAAATTCCGATGAAGGCTTTATTGTTAGCACATTAGATCAACGTACGATGCCTTTAATACGATACAGGCTTGGGGACAAAGGCGAAATTATTAAAAACGATTGTAAGTGCGGAAAATCTTCGCTCGTACTCAAAACATTTGCCGGGCGCACAACGGATTATATCAAAACTGCGAGTGGAAGGCTGATAAGCTCTATCGCGATTTATATGATCGTTGTGGATATAAATCTCAAATTTAAGGATTTGATCTGTCAGTTTCAAATGATACAGCAGGATTTTAATTTATTTGAAGTGAATATTGTATTGAATTCTGGTGTTCTGGATACAGAAGTAATAAAAAATTATTTTGTTGTGGAGTTTAAACGAATTATCGATGATGACGCACAAATTAATTTTGCTTTTGTAAAAGAAATACAAAACGATCCAGTATCTGGGAAGTATAAATATTTTATTACAAAATTACAATAAGATCATTGATATGAAAAAGCTGAAGGTAATATTACTTGATATTATAAGAATGCAAGATATTTTTGAAGATGGGTTGGCATTAGCTTCCTTGGCTGCCACTTTGAGAACGGAGGGCCATGAGGTAGAAATTCAAAAATATAGGGAAAATGCCATTGATTATGATAGAATTTCGTCGGTCGATGCGCATATTATCGGTTTTACATGCGGCAGTTATAATCTATTGCGGGTATTAGAAGCATGCAAGATTATTCGGCATAGATGCAAAAACGCCTTAATATGTCTTGGTGGATACTCTCCGACTTTTTATTATAACGATATTTTAGAGAAATCCGCCGATGTGGATGTTTTAGTTAGAGGGGAAGGTGAGGATACAATTAAAGAACTTGCGGCATGCATCGCCGATGGTATAGCGATTGATACAGTCAAAGGCATCGCTTTTCGCGATTCGTCCGGCAAAATTATTGTGACGGGAAGTAGACCTCAAATAGCGGATTTAGACAGTTTGCCTTTCCCATCAAGAGATATTTTAAAACAGCATAAATTTAATATTGCGCCACTTGAATCCGCCAGAGGCTGCCTTGGAAGATGTAGTTTTTGCTCGTTCAAGCAGTTTTGGGTAGATACCGCAACAGAAAGTGCCGTTTGCTTTCGAGAAAAATCTCCAGAACGCGTTATTGAAGAAATTAAACATGTGGTAACTGAAACCGGAGTGAAAAGAATCACGTTTGTCGATGGGAGCTTCGAGTTAAGCATAAAGCATAAGCAGGAAAAACTCAGGAAAATAGCACAGGGCATTATTGATAATTCGCTGAATATATCCTACTATTTCAGTGCCAGAATTAATTTTTATAAATTTTTAGGGAATGAAATTCTGGAGCTTATGGTTAAATCTGGTTTTTGTGGCGTTTTTCTGGGTGTTGAATCATTTTATCAAGATGATCTGGATCTCTTTCAAAAAGGAATTTTGGCAAAAGACAATATCGAAGCACTCGAACAATTAAAAAAATATCCAATCAATGTAGATATAGGACTGATTAACTTTCATCCATTTTCAACATTTGAAGGCTTGCGGCAAAATGCCCATTATGTACACTATTTTGGATATGCAGCGAGGTTCTTTTTGATAGAGCCGTTAATTCTGTTCAGGGGTACCAAAATTTACGATGATTGTAAAAGGGAAAGAATGATCCTTGAAGAAGATATATTGGCGGTGAAAAAATATAAATATGCCGACATCCGCGTTGAAGTACTTGTCAATGTTATTACACGATATTTTTGTGACGTTATAAACAACGAAAGCATTTTGACTATTGAAATTAGCGATTATTTTAACGATCATCTAGACGTAATGTGCGGAATAAAGTGGTATTTTGAATCCCAAAATAAAGCCGTGGAATTAAATATGGTCAACGATTATCTAGATCAACTGTATACGATAAAGAACGAATTGAACGATTTAAATCAAAAATGGTTCTTAGAGTTGTTAGATATAGCTGAGAAAGGCCATACCGATGAAAAAGCTTATTTTGACATCCTGGAGCAGCATGTATCCAAAGGAATCTTAAAAGAGATTGCACAAAAGCTTCGTACGCAAAAATTCAGAATATTCATGTCACTGCAAAGAATGGATAGAAGTTATAAGGATCTATTTTAATTGAAGCAGTATGAAGAACGAAATTAATACAACCAATTTAGACTACTTTGCTTTTAACAATATAAAATTTTTAAAAGCAAAGCCTAGGGGCATCGTAACGCGATTTAAAGGTTTGACTATGGATGTGCCGCTTAAAGATTTGCTTTTGGAAGGACGAAAATACGCGAAAGCTAATATCTTATTCCTGTATCCATATACTTCTCCATGGGCATGGATGAATGATGAAGCAATTTTCTTTATCGATTCGGTGTTGGACGCGGCAAGGGAAGCCGCAGACGTCGAAAATGCGCCACTTGTTTTATTCGGAGAAAGCATGGGTGGGCATGGAGTATTTCTCTACAGCATTTTTGGACGGCATAAGCCGAACGCTTGTGCGGCAGTTTGTCCGGTTTGTGATTTGGTGTTCCATGTCAACGAGCAAAAGAGCATTTTGACATCACTCTATTCGGCGTTCAGTCATTATTCTGGGACACTTGAGGAAAATTTGCGCGAATACTCACCCTTGAACTTAGTTGACCGTATGCCTGAAGTTCCATATTTAATTATACATTGCAGGGCAGACAAGTTAGTAAACGTGGATAATCATTCGGAAAAACTAAGATTGGCAATGCTAAGGCATGGGATGAACATTGAGTATTTTGTGGAAGAGGATTCTGGTCACTGCGAACTCAAGGCTGGTACTGTTAATCTATTGGATAAATTCATTATATCTAACATATCAAATAATATAAATTAGGCAGATTAAAATTTGGAAAAGAATATTTCAAAACGCGTTGTGGAATCTCAAAAAGTTAATGTTGTCTGCAAGAAAAAGTAAGTAAAATCCGATGCAAATCTATCTATATTTATTATTTCAAGCAAACACCAGCACCATTCCGCCGGATTCAGGAAGCGGTTGCCTTTCCTTATTTCGTAGTGCAGGTGGCAGCCTGTCGTAAGCCCGCTGTTCCCCACACAGGCGATGTATTTGCCCATACTTACCGAATCCCCGGCACTTACAAGCATTTTGCTTAAATGGGCATAGAACGAGCGGAAACCGCCTGCGTGTTGAATCTCGATAAAGTTCCCATACCCCGAATTATATCCCTTGTGGACGACAACCCCGCCGCCTGCGGCATACACGGGCGTACCCTTTGCTTTGGGCATATCAATTCCCGTATGGAATTTTCGCACTTTATAAACAGGATGCCTACGCATTCCGAAGCCGGATGAAATGGTCGCGTTCCTGATGGGAGAAATGACCGGATAGCAGGATAATTCGTTCACGGACATTTGCAGGGAATCCGCAATCCGTTGAAATTCCGTTGCAGAGTAAACCGCTTCCGTCAGTTGCCCGATTTCCGCTTCTCTGTTTATAGAATCGACAGGCTGCCCGAATACAGGTGAATACAGCAAAACGGCAAAGAATAACACGATGTTTTTCATAATCAATTGGTGAATAGGTATGGCAAGCGCCCGGAATAACCCGGACGCCTGCACACCCCGTTTTAGTTGTCTTCTTCATCTTCCGTCCGTTCACTTTGAAACGAAAACGTCTTTTGAACGACCTGCCCGAACGAATCCTGCACATACACGTCGATTACCTGCTGGTCTTTACAGCGGGACGTGTAATAGAGCCTGAATGTTTCCTTTTTCAGCGGATAGAGGTCGTTCGGCTTGAATACCGTTCCATCGTCCATGCGAAGCTCACCGACACCATCGGGCTGAAAATAGCGGATGAAAAACTTCGCATCCTGATAGTTGCCCTCTTTTACAAGCTGACAGCGGATTTCAGCCGTTTCGCCCTCGATGATTTTCTTCTGCACCGGCATAGTTTCCAAATCAAATAAGTAGCGTACACGAATATCCATATCGTCGCTACAGGCTAAGGCCAGCAGCATTATCGCCACCAGCCACGCCGTTATTCCGAAAAAACTTTTTATTTTTCTCAT
>JAVBKX010000004.1:0-216716 GCA_031553835.1 Bacteroidales bacterium | reverse complement strand
TTTGGCATGACTAATTACTTTTTAATCGAAATTCATACAGGTAAATGACTGATAATTAGCCATAATCATAAATGGCTAATTATTAGACTAATTACAGCGTGTTTTCATAACACGCTAAAGCCGAAGGCTTTGCCCCGCAGGGCAAGAGGGAAGAACAGGACTTGTCCAGTTCCCTCTTGCTCAATTTAGCGAAACAGACAGAGCCGACAGGCGAGGTCGTTTCTGCTAAATGCGGAGCGTTAGGATAAGAGGCATAGACTAAAACAGCCTCTTTCATTTGCTCTATTCTGCATCAAACTAAAAAAGCAGAATCATTCAGGCTCTTTATCCTTATCGCTCTTTGGACGCTTCTTTTCAAAGTCCTGATAGGTTTGAAAATCCATATGTTCACGGACAAAGTTCCGAACGTCATCCACTCGGTAATAGGTTTTATGACCTATCATAAAATAGGGTAGCCTTTTACTTGTGCGGTGGCGTTGGAGGGTTCGGTACGATACTTTCAGGAGAAAGGCTAAATCTTGATTATCTAATAGCTTCTCTTCTTCATCGAATACTTCTTTGGTGTTTATCAGAGATTTCAAGTCCTGACCGATTTCACTCAATTTCTTGGATAGCTTCTGCATCCATTTTTCAAAATCTTCGCTATTCATATACATTTTGCTTTGTTTTTGAGATTAATACTGATTTTCTCAATCGATTGATGATGCAAAGGACGGCAGAACGGAGAAGCAGAAAAAGAGGAGTAGTTAACTACTCCCCCGAATATTTTTCGCAATGCCCTAAATATAAGACTGTTGCGAAATGATTATTTTTCATCTTGTTTATTCTTGCCCTTTTTATCCTCTCGGATTATGAGGTTACGCAGGAAGTCAAGGGCTTTCGTCCGATTGAACGGTTTACGGTCAAAGACCTTTTCCTGTTGGTCGTAAATACTCCCGAACTTGCAATTAAACATCTTCTCAAAGGCTTGTGCAATTTGAATCAGGTGTGCAGGTTTTCCGTTCCGTTGGAATACTTTCTTTGAGAAGAAAAGAGCAACTACAATCTCCCCTAAAGCAACAATCCCCAAGTCTTTCGACTTAGGGAGAATATAGAGGTCAGACACAAATGTTTGTTGACTGGATTTTTGGAACAGGTCAGGATGTTGGATTTTAAGATTTAACAGTTCTAATTCAGAATCGACAAGTACCAACGCTTTTTGAAGATAAGCGAATTTTAGGGCATTTTCCCCCCTGCTCGTGTCGGGATACAGTTTGCAAATGTGTCATCTCAATACGAGTGCGATTAAGTGTCCGAAAGATATTTGCGTAATCATCGGAATTACTTACAGCCTCCATATGTACAATAAACTGTGCATAGGCATTTTGCATTTCTTTGTTGGTTACTTCTTGTGAGGGTTCAGCCAGTAGGCTGAAAAAACTCGTGTTTAAGACATCATTCATACGCATAAATTTTAAATTATTAATATTGATAATAAGACCGAAGTCCAGTTTTATGCAGAATGGTTGGAAGTAATTACCTCATCTTAAGTCCACGCTTTGGACGGCGCAAATTATTTGATATAGATTTTTTGTTTGTTGGTTTTGCGCTTTTAATATCTAATATGTCCCTGTATATACTTCCCTTGAAGCCATTATAATAGGTATTTTGATATAGGTCTGTTAACGATTTACTATATTTCTCGATAGTAGATGCAGAGGTATTAGATAAATTACTCGTCAAAAGTCCATTACCTAATATTCCGGGATTACACAAGATTGTATTTTTCTGTATAATATCCATAATCAACTCTATACATGATAAGTTGTCAATCGTTTTACCCGACAATTTGTCAATCATAAAATCGGCGAGATGTTTTTTCTCGTCAAGAGTATTGAAGCCGTACCAAAGAATACATTTCATTCCTCGTTCAGAGGCTTCCGTAAATACATCCAGATAATCTTTTCCGTTTGTAGATGGTTTATCAATGTTATACGGGTCTATGTGTATTAAAGTTGACTTAGGTAGCTTCGGCAATAAATCCAATACTCCGATAATAGAATCCTGTTTGATTATTTCAACTTTATCGGCTAACTGATTCCTATTTGCGAAAGCAATAACATTAGATAATGCTGCCGTTTCAATGTCGAAGAAATGGAATTTATCTACGGCATTCCCAAGAACACGCATAGCCAAAGCGGGAGAACCTAAATACTTATTCTCTTGAATAGCAGAACTCTCCAGTTTGTAATATATTGATTCTAAAAGACCTTCGAAATCTTTTGCCTTTTCGATGAAATTGTAAATGCCGTATTCTTGTTCGGGGGTATGGTTCAAATGATAATCGGCACATGCTGAATTGGTTTCAACATAAACTTTCGGTTGTTCATTTCTCATAACTTCGCACAGTGCCAAATGTTTCCAAACATCAGCTGGTTTAGCGAAGTGGCTATAAGTATATCTGTCTTCTGTTACCATGATATTATAAAATTAATTCTTATGCAAATTTACGCATGTTGGTAACATTTACTCTTGAATCAATTCAAGATTTTCGTTTTTGCAACATCCTTTTGCGTATATGACTGACCGTTTCGGGTGTTACTCCTAAGAAAGATGCAATTTCCTTTAATGGGACATTCTCTTTTAGGTTCGGGCAACGTTGCATCAGCGCAATATAGCGTTGTTCAGGCGTTTCACAATAGAAATGAATTAAACGTTTGTAAATTTCCTCAAACATCATTTCTGCAATGTATCTTCCAAGCCGTTGGGTGTCCATGCTTGTTTCCCAAAAATCATTTAATTCCTGTGAAGTAAGCATATAAACTTCACTGTTAGTTGCTGCCTGTATATTGATTAATGAATTGGTTTGGTGCATCATAGCGGGATAATCAGATAAAAATTCTCCTTTGAAAGCATATCCGATTATCCATTCATTAGCATTGGCATCTATACGGGTTAAGCGGAATATTCCCGACTTAACAAAGCCTATATGATGCGTTTTGTCATTTTGGAGAACAAAGTATTCTTTTTTCTTAAATTCTTTTAGTACCCCTTTTTCAACAAATAGGCTCTCCAAATCTGAAAAGTCCACTTGTTTATTATATCCGTTAAACTTATCCATAAGTGCAAAAATACGGATAATTGTGTCATTGCCATTAAGGAAATGCCTTTAAGTTGGTTTTCCTCTTGCAATCTTTAGTTTTTTGACGGCTTCATATCAGCGTTTTACTTATGTTATAGAGATACAAAAAAGATACTGTGTGAAATGTGCTTTCTGATTTTCTACTTCGAAATATTTGTGTGTAGACATAAAGTATTATCTTTGTATACGAGTTTTTGAAACGATGGAAAACCAAAGCAGGCGAAAGTAGTTCGCTCGTTTCCTTATCGTTACCCATTCTTCTTTTTCTTTCTCTAAATGTCTATATTTCAATAGACTACAATCAAATTTCATACTTCGGGAAACGCAAAAATACGAAATGTATTTGAAAATCATATATTTTTTCTTTCGTTAATGAAAAAATATATGATAAAGCATTTCTCTAAAACGAGAAACTGCAGAATGTCCAATTAAACAAACTGCAGTTTTTATAATTTAATAATTACCGCATAAGTATTACTCCAGCAACGTCCAAACCACTGTCAATCCTGCCGTAACAATCGACACCATACTCATCAATTTGATCAGGATATTCAAGCTTGGTCCTGCCGTATCTTTGAAAGGATCGCCAACAGTGTCACCAACAACTGTAGCCTTGTGAACATCCGATCCTTTACCTCCGAAGTTTCCTTCTTCCACATATTTCTTCGCATTGTCCCACGCGCCTCCTGCATTAGCCATAAATACAGCTAAGACGAAACCGGCTCCTAAACCGCCGACTAATAATCCCATGACTCCGGCAACACCAAAAATAACTCCGGTAATGACAGGAATGATAATCGCCAAAATAGAAGGTAACAGCATTTCGCGTTGAGCGCCTTTGGTTGAGATTTCCACGCAACGGGCATAATCGGGAGTGGCTTCTCCGGTAAGGATGCCTTTAATTTCCCGGAATTGGCGGCGAACTTCTTCCACCATGCTTTGAGCAGCACGTCCCACAGCATTCATTGTTAATCCGCAGAATAGGAATGCCATCATCGAACCGATGAAAACTCCGACTAACACACTTGGATTCATCAGGTTGATTTGATAATAGTTCATCAAGTCGATAATAGATGCTTTAGCTGTTTCTACAGTAGATCCATCAGCAAAAGTCAATACATTGCGTCCGATGTGCTGTAGTCCGATTTTGATTTCTTCCATATAAGAAGCTAACAATGCCAAGGCGGTTAAAGCGGCCGAACCAATGGCAAATCCTTTTCCTGTAGCGGCAGTGGTATTTCCCAAAGCATCCAGCGCATCCGTACGTTTGCGGACTTCCGGTTCCAAATGGCTCATTTCAGCATTTCCTCCTGCATTATCAGCAATCGGACCGTAAGCATCGGTAGCCAATGTAATACCTAAAGTGGAAAGCATACCAACGGCGGCAATACCGATTCCATACAAGCCGAGGCTTAGATTATGTGCCGACATCATGTGAGCTATATCAAAATTAATAGCGCATAAAAAGGCCATGATAATGGCTATGGAAATTGTAATCACCGGAATAGCAGTAGATAACATCCCTAATCCAAGACCGGAAATAATAACGGTTGCCGGACCGGTTTGACCACTTGCAGAAACTCTTTTGGTCGGTTTGTAAGAATGGGAAGTATAATATTCGGTAGATTGTCCAATAATGATACCGGCTACCAATCCTGAGATTACGGAAAAAGAAATTCCGACCCAGTTAGTGATTTGCAACACATATAAAATTCCGAAAGTGGACAGGGCAATCAAAAGGGAACTGACATTGACGCCTCTTCCTAAAGCGCCGAGCAATTGTTTCATATTAGCACCTTCTTTAGTGCGGACTAAGAAAATACCTAAGATAGAAAGTACAATACCTACGGCAGCAATCAACATAGGAGCAAATACTGCTTTCATTTGGGTATCGGAGTCGGTGAAGAAAGCGGAAGCGCCTAAAGCGGCAGTGGCAAGTATCGAACCGCAATAACTTTCATACAAATCGGCGCCCATACCGGCAACATCGCCCACATTATCACCTACATTGTCGGCAATGGTGGCCGGGTTGCGCGGATCATCTTCAGGAATACCAGCTTCTACTTTGCCAACTAAGTCGGCGCCTACATCGGCTGCTTTAGTATAAATACCGCCTCCAACACGGGCAAACAACGCCTGGGTAGAAGCACCCATTCCGAAAGTAAGCATCGTAGTAGTGATGATCACTAAGTTTTGAGCTACGCTGGCATCATAAAAAGCATTTAACAATAGAAACCACAAAGAGATATCCAACAAACCTAAGCCCACAACAGTTAATCCCATTACGGCTCCGGCCCGGAAAGCTACTTTCAAGCCATCATTGAGCGATTTACGGGCAGCATTCGCCGTACGGGCAGATGCATAGGTCGCAGTTTTCATTCCTATGAATCCTGCTAAACCGGAGAAAAAACCACCGGTCAGGAATGCAAAGGGCACCCATGGGTTTTGTATGTGAAAACCATACGCCAAAATGGAAAAGAAAATGGCCAGAATAATAAATACAATTGTGACCACTTTGTACTGCTGTTTTAAATAAGCCATCGCACCTTTACGTACATGCGAAGCAATGTCTTTCATCAGATCAGTGCCTTCACTTTCTTTCATCATATTGCGAAAGAAATACCAGGCAAAAAACAATGCTAATAGAGAAGCAATCGGAATGAACCAGAAAATGTTTGCTACCATAAAAAAATGTTAATAGATTAATAAAATGTTACTAGATTGTTGACACAATAAGCCTTTGGCCTATCTTTCCCCCACAACTGTTTTTCATGCATTTCCATGGTTTGTCGTGCAGACAATAATAGTTGTTGAAAGTACCGCAAAAGTAGAGAAATTTACGGGAAAATAAAAAATTAACATTAGATTTGTAAGCAAAATACTTGATGAAATTACAATTTAAATAAAAAATTAATGTGTATGAGAAAGCTGTTTGTCTTAATTTCGATGTACTCTTGTGCCTGTTTTTCTTTCGCTCAAAATGCAGGGCATACATCGTATCCTTTTCAAAATCCGGATTTACCAATCAATCAACGGGTGGACGATTTAGTAGGTCGCATGACATTGGAAGAGAAAATTTCACAGATGATGAATGCTTCTCCGGCCATCGACCGGTTGGGTATTCCTAATTATAATTGGTGGAACGAATGTTTGCATGGGGTAGCCCGCGCCGGATATGCTACTGTATTTCCGCAAGCCATCGGCATGGCGGCAACATTCGATACAGATGCCATGTTTCGCACAGCGACTGTTATTTCCGATGAGGCTCGCGCCAAATATCATCATGCCGTCGCAGAAGGCAAACATGCACAGTATTTCGGTTTAACTTTTTGGACTCCGAATATTAATATTTTTCGCGATCCGAGGTGGGGGAGAGGGCAGGAGACATACGGGGAAGACCCATTTCTGACCGGCGAATTGGGATTGGCTTTTGTAAAAGGGTTGCAGGGAGATGATCCTAATTACCTGAAAACGGTGGCGACCGCCAAACATTATGCTGTGCATAGCGGCCCTGAATACAACCGGCATGTATTTGATGTTTATCCTCCGTTACGTGATGTTTGGGATACTTATTTGCCCGCATTCGAAAAATTGATTAAAACCGGGGATGCTTATTCAGTGATGTGCGCTTACAACCGCTTCGAAGGTTCTCCTTGTTGTGGTAGCGATGAATTGATGGTAGATATTTTACGTAATCGCTGGGGTTTTCAAGGATATGTCGTATCCGATTGCGGTGCGATTGATAATTTTTACCGGACTCATAAAACGTCTCCTGATGCGGCTGCTGCTTCTGCCGATGCCGTATTGGCCGGAACAGATCTTGAATGTGGAGGAAGTTACAGCGCGTTGTTGCAAGCTGTAAAGCGGGGTGAAATTAAAGAATCGGATATTGATGTTTCCGTCAAACGGTTGTTTACCGCCCGAATGAAACTCGGTATGTTTGATCCTGATAATAAAGTGCCTTTCAGTAAAATACCTTATTCTACCGTTTGTTCCGAAACCAGTCATCAACAATCGTTGGAAATGGCTCGCAAATCGATCGTATTGCTAAAGAACGACAAAAATACACTTCCTTTATCGAAAAAGATAAAAACGGTAGCCGTGATAGGCCCTAATGCGAATAATCCTACCTGTTTACTTGCTAATTATAACGGTTCTCCGACAGCATTAATTACTCCATTAGAAGGAATTCGTCAAAAATTAGGGAAAAATACAAAAATCATTTATGACCAGGGTGTAGGATTAACCAACGATACCGTTTCTTTACCTATTGATTTGGGTGATGTATTGAAAATCGATGGAAAATCCGGATTTAGAGCCGAATATTTTGATAATACAGAATATAGCGGAGTTCCATCTCTGATTCAATATGAAAAAACGATTGATTTCTTTGCCGGAAACCAGCATAAAACGGCCGCCAAATTACCTTCGGGGGTTGTTACTGCTCGCTGGACAAGTGTTTTGACTCCTGTCAAAGATGGAGAAGTCTGTTTTGAAATGACCAGCGATGATAGCGGATTCCGCTTGTTTGTCAATGACGTGGAAGTGATGAACCGGTATAGTTCTCAGGAAGCTCGTGTTGAATACTATCGGTTTTCGGTTAAATCCGGACAGAAATACAACATCCGGTTTGAATTTACGCAAGGAACGGAAGGAGGAGGCGTAAGTCTTGCTACTGTTACCCGCAAGAAAAGTAATCCGGATGAATTGATCAAAAAAATTAGTGCGTCTGATGTCATCGTATTTGTCGGAGGCATTTCCCCCTCGCTCGAAGGAGAAGAAATGCCGGTATTTGTTCCCGGATTTAATAAAGGCGATCGCACTTCTATCAATTTACCGGCCGTTCAGACCGAGTTGCTTAAACAATTGAATAAGACAGGCAAACCGATTATTTTTGTGATGCTCACCGGTAGCGCTTTGGCTGTGAATTGGGAAAATGAAAATCTTCCGGCTATTATCAATGCCTGGTATGGCGGTCAGGATGCAGGAACTGCTTTGGCCGATGTCTTGTTTGGCGATTACAATCCTGCCGGCCGTTTGCCAGTAACGTTTTATGTAAGCGATGGCGATCTGCCCGCTTACGAAGATTATAGCATGACGAATCGTACATACCGGTATTTTACCGGAAAACCGTTGTATGAATTTGGTTATGGATTAAGCTATTCCGAATTTGAATACTCCAACATGGAAGCTCCGTTTGCTGTTACTACCAACGGCGAAGCAATCGTTAAAGTGACGGTCAGAAATAAGAGCAATAGAGATGGCGAAGAGGTCGTACAGTTGTATATTTCCCATTTGGATTCCCATTTGCCGCTTCCTATCCGTTCATTGCAGGGAGTGAAACGTATTTTTCTCAAAGCCGGAGAATCCAGACAAGTAGAATTTAAACTCACATCTGAAAATTTTTCTATCGTTGACGGATTGGCGCAACGTTGTGTAATTCCTGGAAAGATAATGGTCAGCGTCGGAGGCAAACAACCATCGAAAGATGCGGTTTATAAAGGGCAGGCGCAGCAGATGGAAATGTTGTTGACCGGGAAGAAAATGTTTGTTGAGAATTGAGAATTGAGAGTGGAGAGTGGAGAATTGAGAGCTAACATCTAAATTCACTCTCAATTCTCCACTCTCCACTAATTACAAATATCCCAAGTTTTTCATCACTAAAATAAACAGGAAGATGGTAATGCATGAGCAGGTGGTGGTGAGTACTACAATTTGTCCTGCCAGCCGGCCATCGCATCCCATGCTGTCGGCCATTACAAATCCTGCTACCGCCGAGGGAGTGCCGAATAAACAGAGCAATACGCTCAATTCGGCTCCGCGAAATCCCATGTTGACACAAATAATCATGGCGATTAATGGTACAATAATCAGTCGGGCGACAGAAGCGCATACCACTTTTAATAAATTATGATGTAAGCTTTTGAAACGGAATTCTCCTCCCATCACAAATAAACCTAAGGGAGTCGCAATATGGGAAAGTTCTTGCAGAGGTTGTCCTAAAATAACCGGAAGTTCTATGTGCAACAAGCCGAACAAAGTTCCTGCAGCACATCCGATAATCAATGGATTACGAATGATGCTAAGTCCCAATAGTTTGAAAGTGTCTCTCCTGTTTTTGGGTTTTTGAGATTGTTTTTCTGAAAAAATGGTTAAAATGATGACGGCAGCTACATTAAACAATGGGATTGATACCGCCAATAGTAACGAAAGCGGGCCTAATGCCTCTTCTCCAAACATTTTAGTTACCAATGGAAATCCGTAGATCAGAAAATTGCTCCGGTAAATACCCTGAATCATTGCACCCCGCTGCCCCGGACGTTTCACCAACGGAAGTATAATAAGTGTGGAAATCGCAATCACGGCTAATATACCCAGCACGGCCACAGCTACTAACCTTGGATCGGAGAAATCCCCTCCGATAGCTGACCGGATATTTTCAAACAACATTAACGGAAGAGAGAGTTTGAATACGAACCGGTTGGTTTCTGTAAGAAAAGCATCGGAAACAAACCGGATTTGTCTGCAAATATAACCGAGCGCCATTAAAAAAAAGAGCGGTCCTACCACATTTACAGAAAAAAGCAGATTCTCCATTGTTGGAAATTTTTCGCAAAGGTATGGAAAATTATGATTATGCTTATATTTGCATAAAAAACATGGATATTTTCTTACTTATATTAGCCCTTGTGTGTTTAATCACCGGTTTTGTCGGGAGTATCGTCCCTGCATTGCCGGGACCGCCCTTGAGTTGGGTGGGATTGTTGTTGCTGAAATTCAGTCGTTTTGGCGCCGGTATCACCTGGAGTTGGGTGTTTATTTTTGCTCTTGTGGTCATTCTTGTTACCATACTCGATTATGTGATTCCGGTGTGGGGAACCAGGAAGTTCGGCGGCACCAAAGCCGGGATTTGGGGTACTACCATCGGTTTATTTGTCGGACTGTTTTGGTCTCCGGCCGGTATTATTTTAGGACCTTTTATCGGCGCTTTCATTGGTGAATTGTTGGCGGGAAATACCGGACAACATTCTTTCAAAGCCGCTTTCGGTTCTTTTATCGGTTTTTTGTTGGGAGTAGGACTCAAGCTAATCGTTTGTACTTGGATTGCAGGATATTGTTTGGTGCAGTTGTTCTAAACTTCATTCATTCTCACCCACAAAAAAAGCAGCTACAAATTCATGTAACTGCTTGATTTATTTAGTGTCCCCGCTGAGACTCGAACTCAGGACCCAATGATTAAGAGTCATTTGCTCTACCAACTGAGCTACGGAGACAAAAACCGGCGCGAAGGTAAGCCTTTTTGATTAAAAATGCAAGGAATCTGTCAATTATCAAGTGTCAATATCCCTTCGGGCAGTCGAACGGTGATTGATTTGGCTTGATGATCAATATCGGTGATAATATCGGCTACTGCCGGAATCAACAATTCTTCCCCATCCCTGTCAACAATGAATAAGGTGTTGAGAGTGCTGTCGTCAACTTCTGTGATGATACCTATTTTTCCGTTGGTTTCGTCGATGAGAACATAATTCAAAAAATAATCCCAAGTGTAATCTTCTGTATTTTCATCATTTGATTCTTGAATGGCATCTTTTGGAAAATATACCGGTACATTGGTAAACCGTTTGGCTTTTTCTTCAGAATCGATTCCAGCCAATTGCATTAAGGCGGTGGAATCGGATTTAAAACGATACGATTCTAATACAAAGGGAACCAAAATACCATCTAAGTCACAGATTACAAACGGGCATTCGCTTTCGTCAAAGCAGTCATTGCTGAAAGTAAGCGACAATTCTCCGTTAATGCCATGAGGCTTGTTGAATTGCCCGATTTTTATGACATCTTCGCGCTTGATCATTTTCTGCTAATTCGGGCGCCTAAGGCATTGAGACGTTTGTCAATATCCTGATATCCACGGTCAATTTGTTCTATATTGTGAATTTTGCTGGTTCCTTCTGCGCTCATGGCGGCAATCAGCAGGGCAATGCCCGCGCGGATGTCGGGGGAAGACATTTCAGCAGCCCGCAGGTTGAAACGTCGTCCCGAACCAATAACGGTAGCGCGGTGCGGATCGCATAAAATGATTTGAGCGCCCATATCGATCAGTTTATCTACGAAAAATAAGCGACTTTCAAACATTTTCTGATGAATCAGCACACTGCCTTCCGCTTGTGTAGCGACAACCAAAAAAACGCTTAATAAGTCTGGTGTCAACCCCGGCCAGGGAGCGTCGGCAATGGTCATGATAGAACCGTCGATAAAAGTTTCGATAGCATAATGCGGTTGTGCCGGAACGATAATGTCGTCTCCCGACTGGTTGACAACAATTCCTAATCTGCGAAAAGCATCGGGGATAATTCCCAAATTTTCGAAGGAAACATTTTTGATCGTGATTTCGGAAGCGGTCATAGCTGCCATTCCGATGAAACTGCCGACTTCGATCATATCCGGCAGGATCGTGTGTTTGCAACCTTTCAACGTGTTAACACCTTCAATAATCAATAAGTTGGATGCGATGCCTGAAATGTTGGCTCCCATTGCTATCAGCATTCGGGTCAATTGTTGCAGATAAGGTTCACAGGCAGCATTGTAAATGGTCGTAGTGCCTTTTGCCAGTACAGCGGCCATCAATATATTTGCAGTTCCTGTTACGGATGCTTCATCGAGCAACATGTAGGCGCCTTTTAATTTATCGGCAGTAATGTCATATACTTGTCGGGTAGCATCGTAGGCAAAATCGGCTCCTAATTTTTGTATCCCCACAAAATGAGTGTCCAGCCGGCGGCGTCCGATTTTATCGCCTCCCGGTTTTGGGATAATTGCTTTGCCAAAGCGGGCGACCAACGGTCCGACGATCATTACCGATCCTCTTAAAGATGCGCTTTTTTTCAAAAATTCGGGAGAATTCAGGTAGTTGAGGTCGATGTTATCAGCTTGGAAAGTATAGCTTCCCGGCATCGGAGATTCTACCTTAACGCCCATTTCCCGGAGCAATTGAATCAGATTATTGACGTCCAGAATATCGGGCAGATTGTGAATAGTTACTTTCTCCGGGGTTAACAGAGTGGCGCAAATGATTTGCAACGCTTCATTTTTAGCGCCTTGCGGAGTGACTTCCCCCGACAATTGAAGCCGGCCTTCTATGATAAATGATGACATGAATTCATTTATTTTGTCTTCTTGCTAAGTTTTTGTTCTTTTTCATCAGAATGTCTTTCGATTCCGTCAATTTGTGGGAATCTTCCGAAAGGGAAATTTTGCCTTCAGACAAATCGCTCAGATCTTTAAATATTTTCCGGTCATCGACAACTTCTTTATTCCAAGTCAGGAACGATTTCTTCATGTGATTGGCCAGCAATGAAATCAGATGTTCTTTTTCTTCTCCATCTTCGTATTTCATAGCTTCCCGGATCATATTTTCTAAGTTTTTGCCATAATGTTTGTAAGTAATACGTCCGCTATTGTATGGTAATTTGTCGGGATGGATATGCAAATCTTCTTTTTTGACGATTTCATACGGGTAATCTATGTCCAGGCAAAAATCGGCCATAATAGCCAAATGATCCCATAAAATATGTTTGAAATCGTTGACATCCCTGAGGTGAGGGAACATATTTCCCATAATATTGATGATGGTATCGGCGCATCGTTTACGCTCTTCCCTGTCGGAGATAGTGATGCAATGATCCACCATATTTTGAATATTCCGTCCATATTCCGGCAATGTCAGCCGTTTCTGTTGTGTATTATATTTCATACTAACGATTGATTTTAAATTAATTGTATCCATAATCCATACTTTTATTAAATTTTGTATTTCATACGCTATAGGGAACAAAGATAATCATTATTGAATAAATCTGCACCATAATTTTTCATACTTGAAAATCGGGACAGGTTATTTCGGATTATTCCAAAACGATTGCCGCGCCATGATGTTTTGATGTAAAACATTTTCTTATCATTTTTGTTTTTTATTAAAACAAAAATAGCAAAAAAATATCAACGATGTGGAATACAGCCCATAGCTATACATGTTATAATATGCCGAAGCGGATGAAAATGAAACAATTTGAGTATAAATATTTACTGTTTTTTTTAGTCGTCGTGTTATTTTTTTCAAAAGAAACATTGGCTCAAAACAAACGGATTTTTAGCATAGACCAGGTTGCAGATACAATTATTCCGCTGAAACAAAGGCCATGGCAGGCTGCTGCCGAGGTAACGGGTTTGAATTTGGGCGTATGGGCTTTCGATCGATATGTGCTGAAAGGAGATTATGCATATATTTCTTTAAATTCGATACAAAGAAATCTGACAAGCGGTTTTTATTGGGATAACGACAGCTTTTTGACGAATCTTTTCGGCCATCCTTACCAGGGGTCTTTGTATTATGAGGCTGCCCGTTCGAATGGGATGAATTATTGGCAATCGTCTCTTTATACTGCGGGAGGAAGCCTGATGTGGGAACTTTTTTTTGAGAATGAATACCCTTCAATCAATGATTTTATATCTACGTCGATTGGCGGTACAGCTTTGGGAGAGGCTTTTTACCGGACTTCCGACATTTTTTTTGATGATCGGGCTACCGGATGGAACCGTTTCGGACGGGAAGTGATCGGGACTATTTTTGCTCCGGGAAGAGGACTGACCCGGATTATAAATGGAGAAGCCTGGAAAAAATCTCCGACTTCGGGGCGACAATTCAGGCACAATGATACTTATTTTGAAGTTTCTGCCGGGATTAAGGCGACCGAATTATTCGACCTGAATAAAGAACTCGTGGATGATGGGGTAGGGTTACTACTTGAAACCCGGATAAAATTCGGAGATTTGTATGAAGAAAGTGAAAATCCGTTTGATTGTTTTTTGATCAGCGCCAGCTTCAATATTCAGAAAAACCAACCGCTTATAGGCAGGACTAATCTGATGGCAAAATTATGGTCGATGCAAATTTATGATAATCCCAAAAAAGAACTCCATTTTGGGATTTTTCAACATTTTGATTATTACAGTTCCGACACCTTGGATTTTTCTAATACTTCGGAGCACAATAAAATGCCTTACGAGGTCGGCGTGCCTGCTTCTGTCGGTCTTGGATTATTCGGACGGGGGAATAATACGCACCAAACACTTACTTATTTCGGACAAGTACATCTCAGCGCGATTTTGTTGGGTGGCAGTTTGTCCGACTATTTTCATGATGTGGATCGTAATTATAATTTTGGTAGTGGATTTTCGGGTAAACTGGCTTTTGGTCTTGTTTACAAAGAAAAAATAGGCCTTTCTGCCGTGTTTGAGTCGTATGACATTTTTACATGGAAAGGATATGCTCCGGGAGAAACAGAATTCGACGCAGAATCGAATATCCAGGGTGATAAATCCCGGGCGTATTATAATTTATCCAATATCAAACTGACTTATCGATTTAATGAAACCTGGAGCATTTATCTCCGGAGATATGATTTTTTCCGGAAAACCAATTACGCGTATTTACCGGATGTCACATCCAACACAACGGAAACGAGTGTGATGGTAACGTATGAATTTTAGGGGAATTTTTTTAACTGAGTACGTACAATTCCGAAGGATGCATCCGTTTTAATGCCATAAGATTTACATCTTTGCCAATCCGGATGCCATACTGAGCCATCGCCATTTCTACCGTTTTGTAAGCCAGTTCGGGATGATTATTATCTTTACTGAGGTGGCAAAGCCAAATGTTTTTGAGGTGCAGATCAAAATTAGCGGCTAAAAATTCGGCGGTTTCCACATTACTCAAGTGCCCATTACCATTCATAATCCGCTTTTTCAAGAAATGAGGGTATTTTCCATTGAGCAACATTTCTTTGTCGTAATTGGCTTCAATGATCAGATGATTAGCCATACGAATATAATTGGTCATCGCCTCGTTGATATGCCCGGCATCTGTAGCCAGCACGAATTTATGGTTGGCGAATTCAATAAAATAACCAACATTATCGAGGCTGTCGTGAGGAATTTCAAAAGGAGTAAAAGTAAAATCACGGATTTGTACGGGAACGTCTTTGGTAATCAGACGACGGGAATTGGCTGACAGTTTCTCATCGACATATCGGCTTTGTTCAATTCCTTTATGCACTAATTCGGTGGCATATACCGGAATATTGTACTTTTCGCCCAAACATCCGACCGATTTGATGTGGTCGGCATGATCATGAGTGACAAATACTGCCATAATTTGTTCGATGCCGATTCCATTGTCTTTGAGGGCTTTGCGTATCATTCGAACGCTAATTCCCGCATCCAGCAGAATGCCATACCCTTCTGTTCCGATAAAATAACAATTACCGCTGCTACCGCTTGCTATGCTTAAAAACTTAAGGGCCATGAAAATATAATGGTTGTTATATGTTTAATTTTAAAATAAGTGCAAAGGTACATAAAAAAGACTAAAGCCGGGTATAAATTTCAGCCTCTTGAAAAGTTATTCTATAATGAACAGGTGAAAAAAAATATAATATGAGGAAAATAAACATGCCAAAAATGCCTTATTCTCCTGCTATTATTGTAATTTTGCGGTTCGAAAAAGCAACTTAACATTATTAACTCAATATAATAAGAAAAAATTATGGCAAAAGTAACGGTAGTAGGTGCAGGAAATGTGGGCGCCACATGTGCCAATGTATTGGCTTTCAATAAAATTGCAGACCAGGTAGTAATGCTCGATGTAAAAGAAGGCGTAGCAGAAGGTAAAGCAATGGATATGATGCAAACGGCTCAAACCTTAGGTTTTGAAACAACCATTACAGGTGTGACCAACGATTATGCAAAAACGGCTGATTCGGATGTAATTGTTGTTACTTCCGGAATTCCCCGCAAACCGGGAATGACTCGCGAAGAATTGATCGGAGTCAATGCCAACATTGTAAAAAGCGTTGTGGAAAGTTGTTTGAAATATTCACCGAAAGCTATTTTCGTTATTATTTCCAACCCGATGGATACAATGACTTACCTGACGTTGAAAGCCACCGGCTTGCCTAAAAACCGTGTAATCGGTATGGGTGGCACGTTGGATAGCTCTCGTTTCAAATATTATTTGAGTCAGGCTTTGAAAGCGAATCCTTCTGAAATTGAAGGTACAGTTATCGGAGGCCATGGCGATACGACGATGATTCCTTTGAAACGGTTGGCGACTTACAATGGTATTCCTGTTTCCAACTTGTTGGATGCCGCTACATTAGACAAAGTAGTTGCCGATACGATGGTTGGAGGCGCTACATTGACCGGTTTGCTGGGTACTTCAGCCTGGTATGCTCCCGGAGCTGCCGGAGCGTTTGTGGTACAAGCTATTATCAGCGATTACAAACGGTTGATTCCTTGCTGTGCTTATTTGGAAGGCGAATACGGACAAAACGATATTTGTATCGGTGTTCCCGCCATTATCGGCCGCAATGGTATCGAAAAAATTGTCGATTTCAAATTGAATGAAGAAGAAAAAGCATTGTTTGCGAAAAGCGCTGATGCCGTACGTAAAACCAACGACGTTTTGAAAGAAATCAAAGCGTTGTAATGTGTATAAATAAGAGTTGAGAATGGAGAATGGAGAATGGGGAATTCATATAATCCTTAAATACTCACCATTCTCCACTCTTAATTCTCAATTCTTTTGTAATTTTGTTGAATGATAGCTATCCTATTTAAAGGCATTATTATTGGAGTTTTGGTTTCCGCCCCTATGGGACCTATTGGGTTACTATGTATCCAGCGTACGCTGAATAAAGGCCGTTGGCATGGTTTTGCCACAGGTGTCGGAGCCACTTGTTCTGATATTTTTTATGCCTTGTTGACCTGTTTGGGAATGGGGATAGTGGTTGATTTCATTCAACAACATCAGGAAATTTTGCAAATTGTAGGTAGTTTGCTGCTCATGCTTTTCGGATATTATATCTATCGTTCCAATCCGTCCAAAATTTTAACAAAACCGAAAGAAACATCCAATTATCATCAGGATGTTGTTTCTTCTTTTTTTCTGACCTTATCCAATCCGTTTATATTATTCCTTTTTTTAGCTCTTTTTGCTCGTTTCGGCTTCATTGAGCCGGAAGACCAGGTGCTGAAAATGATTATCGGATTGTTTGGAATTGCTCTTGGAGCGTTGGGATGGTGGTTTTTAATCACCTCGTTGGTAGGAAAAGTACGTAGCAATTTCAATGTGCGCGGTTTATGGCTTATGAACCGGATTGTCGGTATCGTCATCATGGTGTTGTCGCTTATCGGCATCATTTTTGCCATTGTAGAACATGTTCAATACTAAATGCAATGAAACAAAGCTACTTGCTCCTTTTGTTTTTCTTCGTAAATACAGCCATATCTGCTCAGATCAGTTATGGTGGTAGTCCGTTGTTTCCTACTCAACCACGTTTATTGCGCAGCACATCCGATTTGTTTATTGAAATGCCGGCTTTCGATGTAGAAGAAATGTTGAAAGAAGACAGTCTCAATGCATCCAATATGCGGGGTAGTTTTCGTTTTGCAAAGAAATTTTTTACTTCCATAGAAAGAGGGGTTCACGGCCAGAATTATACATTGGAAGACGGAACGCGTGTGTGGCAGGTTGGCATTCGTTCCAAAGGAGCCTATTCGTTGAATCTCCTTTTTTCTGAATATGAAGTGCCTGAAGGAGGCAAATTATTCCTATATAATTTGGATCATTCACATATTATCGGATCTTTTACGCATGAAAATAATTCGGAAGACGGAATTTTACCCATTCGTCCCGTGGAAGGTGAAGAGTTGATTGTGGAATATACCGAACCTGCCGGTGTAGCTTTTGAAGGTCGATTGAAAATTTCGGAAGTGAATCATGACTATCGCGGTTTTCTCAGAGCGGAACCCAATAACGATGCATCCTCATTTCAGTGTATGCCCGACGTATTATGTGTAGATGATATGGCTCATCCCGAAAATATCCGGGCTACTGTTTTATTAATGATCGACGGCACTACAGGATGTTCCGGAGCGCTGATTAATAATACGGAAAATGATGGTGAACCATATTTGTTGACAGCAGTACACTGTTTAAATACAAGTTTTCCTAAAAACCGGGATTTCTATGTGACCAAAAGCGGCACGATCATTACTTTTTTTAATTATAACCGGAATATTTGCGGCTCCAAAATGCGGGCAACCGAAGAACAAACGTTGGCCGGTGCCATTCCTGCCGCTATTATTGAAAGGAAAGATATCGCCCTGTTGAGGCTCAAAGATACACCTCCCGATTATTATACGCCTTATTATGCCGGATGGAATATTGATAAAAATGGAGGACTCCCATCTTATGTCAACTTACATCATCCGATCAAATCATTGAAAAAATACGGACGTTGCGATGATAACATTACGTTGGGTACGATTAATCTTGATGTCATGATTTTTGACCCAAATTCGCATTGGAAAGTTCCCCAATGGTCAGTCGGAGCCACCGCTGAAGGTTCATCCGGTTCCCCTTTGTTTGATACTTCCGGACTGATTGTGGGAGGCCTTACCGGAGGTGAATCGGTATGTAATGGAATATCTCCGACCAATGGAAAATCCGACTTTTTCTTTGCGTTGTATTTAGGTTGGTCTGCCGAAACTTACCCGGCTAATACAGACCCTATTAATCAACTGAAAACATATTTGGATCCGAAAAATACCGGCATCACTCAATTGAATGGTTACGATCCGTACGAGAATGCTCCGGCCATACGATTAAGCAATGTGGATTACAATGCCGGCACAGATTCGTTGGTTAATACAAAACTCAATAGTCCGGCAACCGGTTATCTGTTCGGACACAATTCTTTAAAAAATACCGTAGAGTTTGCCGAAGAATTCAATATCGGGAATCAATATGCCGAAGTAATCGGCGCTTACTATTTCGTTCCTCCGCTTGCTGGTTTTACAGCTTTTTCATCCATCAAAATGAAAATTTATTCCGGAACGTCCGCTCCGGAAATTGTAAAGGACAGCATTACTTTTTATCCCTATTTCAAAAATTACACCACCACATTGAAGTTTTATGATAAACTACGTACGATGACGGCTGTGGGTGGTACTGAAAATTTTGTCAAATTTGCCAAAGAGCCTAAAGTTGGCGAACGTTTTTTTATATCCTATGAAATTCAATACCCCAATACCGGTTATTTCTCGGTATATAATACCAAATCATTGAATGGAACGTTACAAAATTCCGCCTGGATAAAATATACTTCCGGACAATGGGTTCCTGCAACCGGTTATACGGCTCAGCCGATGCCTACATCGTTGGCTATCCAACCTGTCATTCGTTATACTACTCCCGATACCATAGAAGAACATCAAAAGCTTCGACCCGAAGAGTACATACATTATGATCGCTCTACCGGCCAGTTAGTTATTGATAGCGAATGGGCTTCTGCCGGCCGGATAGAATTGTATTCAATAACCGGACAGCTTTTATGGCGTAATGCTTTTATCGGGGATAGTCCGGTGTACATTTCCATTGGGAGAGGACAATCCATTGGAATAGTGAAAGTGATTACTACGAATCAAACGCTCACTCAAAAAATATTTTTTTAATTTTTAATTTTTAATTGCTTTTATGATTGCAAGCAAATACAATCCCGCAGAAGTTGAAGATAAATGGTACCAATATTGGATGAAATACAATCTCTTTCATTCGGAACCTGATACTCGTGAACCTTATACCATTGTAATTCCTCCTCCTAATGTAACAGGCGTGTTGCACATGGGACACATGCTCAACAATACCATTCAGGATATCCTGATTCGCCGTGCGCGGATGATGGGAAAGAATGCCTGCTGGGTACCGGGAACCGACCATGCTTCTATCGCTACCGAAGCGAAAGTGGTTGCTAAACTTGCTTCCGAAGGAATTAAAAAGTCAGATCTTACCCGCGAACAATTCCTTGAACATGCCTGGGAATGGACCCATAAGCATGGCGGAATTATCCTCGGACAGTTGAAAAAACTCGGCGCTTCCTGCGATTGGGACCGGACGTGTTTTACGATGGATGAAAAACGTTCGGAAAGTGTATTCAAAGTTTTCGTCGATTTATATAATAAAGGTCTTATTTACCGTGGAGTAAGAATGGTGAATTGGGATCCGGCGGCAAAAACCGCTTTATCGGATGAAGAAGTGAATTATAAAGAACAACAAGGAAAACTGTATTACCTGCGCTATAAAATTGCAGGCGAAAATGGTTACGCTGTAATTGCAACTACCCGTCCCGAAACTATTTTAGGAGATACTGCCGTTTGTATCAATCCGAATGACCCGAAAAATGCGCATTTAAAAGGGAAAAAAGTGATTGTGCCGTTGGCCAATCGCGAGGTTCCCATTATCGAAGACGAATATGTGGACATCGAATTTGGTACCGGATGTCTGAAAGTGACTCCGGCTCACGATGTTAATGACTATATGCTGGGTGAAAAATATAACCTGGAAGTGTTGGATATTTTCAATGACGATGGCACATTAAATCAGCACGGGTTGCAATACGCCGGAATGGATCGTTTTGCCGTTCGCAAACAAATTGAAAAAGATTTGGAAGCGGCCGGATTAATGGAAAAAGTGGAAGCCTATACCAATAAAGTCGGATTTTCGGAACGGACAGATGTCCCTATTGAACCGAAACTTTCCATGCAATGGTTTCTGAAAATGGAGCAATTAGCCAAACCGGCGTTGGAAGCCGTAATGAATGATACTATCCAATTATATCCGGATAAATTCAAAAACACCTATCGCCATTGGATGGAAAATGTGAAAGACTGGTGTATTTCACGACAATTGTGGTGGGGACATCGGATTCCTGCTTATTTTCTGCCGCAGGGAGGATTTGTGGTTGCCGAAACAGAAGAACAAGCCTTGATGTCAGCTCGCCAAAAATCAGACAACAACGACCTGCAATTGTCAGATTTAAGGCAAGATGAAGATTGCCTGGATACCTGGTTTTCAAGCTGGTTGTGGCCGATTTCGGTATTCGATGGCATTAACAATCCTGACAACAAAGAAATAGAATATTATTATCCGACCAACGATTTGGTAACGGCTCCCGAAATTTTGTTCTTCTGGGTCGCCAGGATGATTATTGCCGGATACGAATATCGTCGGGATAAACCGTTCAAAAATGTGTATTTAACCGGAATCGTTCGGGATAAATTAGGGCGTAAGATGTCGAAGTCTCTCGGCAATTCTCCCGATCCGATCGACCTGATGAACGAATACGGAGCCGATGGCGTACGTTTGGGAATGCTGTTGACCTCTCCGGCCGGAAACGATTTACCGTTCGACAATGAACTTTGTGTTCAGGGACGTAATTTTAACAATAAAATATGGAATGCTTTCCGTTTGGTTAACGGGTGGGAAGTGGCCGATATTGAACAACCTGTCTCCTCAAAATTAGCGGTGCAATGGTTTGAATCCCAATTAAGTAAAACCATTGACGAAATCAACGATTTATTTGAAAAATACCGTCTTTCGGAAGCATTGATGGCCGTTTATAAATTATTTTGGGACGAATTTTCTTCCTGGTACCTCGAAATGATTAAACCCGGTTACCAGCAACCGATTGATAAAACAACCTATCAGGCTACCCTGAGCTTTTTTGATGATTTGCTTCGGATTCTTCACCCGTTTATGCCTTTTATTACTGAAGAATTGTGGCAGGCGTTGGCCGATCGTAAAGAAGGCGAAAGCATTATGGTCGCAGCACAGCCTGTCGCCAAAACATACGACCGGGACTTTTTAGCCGGTTTTGAAAAAACGAAAGAACTCATTGGAAATATCCGTACCATTCGTTTGCAAAAAAATATTCCCAATAAAGAACCGCTGAATGTGCAGGTAATCAATGATTATGATAATACATTTGATACCCTCATCGCCAAAATGTGTAATTTATCAGGTATTTCCAAGGTGGCGGAAAAATCGCCGGGCGCAGCTTCTTTTCTTGTCGGAACGACTGAATACGCGGTACTTCTTGGTAATAATGTTAATGTTGAGGAAGAACTCGCAAAATTAAATACTGAATTAGTATATTTGCAAGGATTCTTGAAATCAGTTACTGCAAAATTGAGCAATGAAAAATTTGTTGCCAATGCAAAATCCGAAATCGTGGAAAACGAAAGGAAAAAGCAGGCAGATGCCGAGAGTAAGATCAAATCGATAGAAGAAAATATTAAGCAATTGCAACTGGTGAATTCATTATAGCAGGCTTAAAGAGATACCTTTTTTTTATAAATCGAACACCATGATTTGCCATATCAAACATATTATTGTACTGATTGTATGTACGGCCCTGGTGTCATGCAGTAGCGTGTATTACCTTCAGATTGAAACAATGAAGCCGGCTCAGGTCGCATTGCATTCGGAAGGAGGCAGCAGGATTGTGCTGGTCGATAATGCAGTTGCTCAACCGGAAAATATAGGTTTTGAATCTGTTTCCAAAGGGAAAGCCGATATTCCGATCCGTTTTTCTCCCCATTTTATAGATACATTGATTTTCGGCGGAACGAAACAACTCGGGAGGACATTGGAAGAGTCTCATTTTTTTGATGCGATTTATTTTTTCAGCCAACCCGTCAGGCAAGATGCGCAATGGATGTCGATAGCGCCTCTTTCGGAGGATATGAAACACCGGTTGTACGAAAAATCAGGAAGCGATGTAATGATCTCCATCGATCGTGTATTATATCTTTATAAACAGGAAGTGGCTTTTACTCCTTATGGAACGGCGCATGTTGACCTGAAATCGAGGGCTACGCTTAATTGCAGCGTGCATTATTATGGACAGCCGGATAAGACAAAGTCATTGGTGACGACCGACAGTGTGGAATTTTATTTGATGGATGTCGAAATTGATTCTGCCAATTTAGCACGAATTCCGGACACATTTATATTGCAGAATACACGGAATTTATTCGATAAAATTGCTCATGAGTTCATCCCTCAATGGGAAGTTGCCGAACGTACCATTTATACCAGCAATGGCGCCAGGATGCAGGAAGCGCTGGCATACGCCAGAAAGGAAAAATGGGGAAAAGCTGCCGAACAATGGTTGTCTTTATATGAAAGGGAAAAACAACCGGTTTCACGAGCCCGCCTGGCGCAGAATATGGCCGTATCATTCGAAGTCAGAGACGACATAGCTGCTGCTGTTCAGTGGATGGAAAAATGCAGGGAATATTATCGTCAGGCGGAAAATGCTGATTCTAAAGAATCTACTGCCGCCAATAATTATCTGCAAGCGTTGCAACAACGGCAACTGGATAATAAATTGTTGGACATCCAATTAAAATAACCGGAATTTTCGTACATTTGTGATTTTATTTTGTAAATCCGATAGTATGAGCCAGGTAAGCCCAGTCTTAGTTCAGTCCATAGAGTCTGCCATCAGGGAAAGTCTTGAAACATTCAACTCCCGCCAGGATGGAAGTACCCTCAGCGATTTGTTTTTGTATTATAATACTGAAACTTCCGATTTGTTGATTTATGACGATATGCAGCAATTGCTTGCGACGCTTCCGTTGGAAAATATATTGGATGACACATCTGAAAACCTTGAAAATCAAGTGGTCGCTTCTGCAAAATCAGCTTTGCATACTTTAAGAAGCGAAGGAGCATTCCAGCAAAATTTTATTGTCAAACCATTTTCTGTCGATTTTGTTGACGATAGCTTTATCGTATTGGAAGAACTAATTTTCCTGGATGATGATACACTGAAGCTGGATCAGGATTTAATGAAAAATTTAGACAAGGAACTGAATGAGTTTTTGAAAGACTTGCTGAATACATAATACCACCCACTTTCATTTTTTTATTCCTTTTTATTTTATTATTTGTTGTGTACACAAATATTCGAGACGTTATGACAAATTCTTAATAAATTTGTTTATTCTTATAGCCTTAACTTTAATTTAATGTCACATGAAAACAAATGTTTTTTCAAGTATTGTATTGATGCTTGTTAGTGTAGGTGTTAATACTTTTGCTGCTACGACACAACTCCCTCTGGTAAAACAATCTGTAAAAATCAAACCATTAAAAGCTTCAGCTCTGTCAAATTCCGATGAATAACAGATGGGTTCACTTTGGTGGAACACTCGATTTTTTTTAACCATTTAAATGTATTGAATATGAGTATAAATTATGTTGTTAACGACAGAGCTTTTTTCTGTGATCAATATGGAAAATATTATCGTCATGATACTGGTGAGTACATAGAGTCCCGCATCAGACTGGAACGGATTGTGATTTCGGAACAAGCACAAACGTATAAATTAAGAATAAGCAGGAAACCGACAGACTACACAATTGCCAAATGCTTCATTCACGACCGGTATATGGGCTTTGGGCAAAATTTCCAATATGAATCGGAAGTATATCCCAGTTATATAAATCTGTATATTTATAATTACCATCACACCATATCAGGAAATTCAATTGTGGATTGTGACCAGATTTGCCTAAAGAATCATAAAAAATGATGCTCTTTAATAATGTCATTACAGATACAAAGTTAATATTGCTACAGGTTGATGAAGCTTTTGTTAATGGCAATTACCTGACAGGAGGGCAGGTGTACAAGTTTGCACTCGGAAGCCAGTGCGTCATTGCCAATAATGTAGGAATTAGTTAACGGTTACTCCGTTTTAGATACTGGCCTTTTATAGATAAGGTTGTGCCGAGACTGGTGCAACCTTATTCGGTTTTGATACGTACGATACTGAATCAAAGAGAGTCCTTGCCTATTATGTTTCTAAGGTCTTCCATCATCATTGTTGTCCGTAGATCTACTCCTTTTTTATTGAGATGGTTTTGTGTGTTGAAAAATAAATTTCGGCTCATTCTATATTTTTCAGGGGATGACAACGTCTGAAAATGATAACGGATTAATTCATCATTGACCAATTTTATATAATCGGCCGATTCATCAAAAACGGTATCCAGTAAAGGCGGAAATCCAATAAATAATTTCCCGTTTTTCTTTTCAACTTCCTGTTTGAGAACATTCAAGGCGTCTAAAACTTCGTAGTTAAATTGACCGTAAATGAGATGAGTGGAAAATTCTTCATCAGGCATATCCCAATGAACAAAAACATCTCCGTATTGATTGAATGCTTTCCGGTCATATATTCCAACCGTATCGTTTTGATCAGATATATCCTTGATATAATATTTGGCTTTCCAAGAAAGCATTTGTGGAACATTCCTGATTTGTTTGGAAATAATTTTCCTGTCAAGTAACCGTAAGAAATCAGGGTTTGCATCAGAAATAGTCAGCAGTAATTCTACTTGTCCGTAAGCTACATTATCGTAATATTGATTGTATTCCGGTACAACGATAACAATATCGCCTTCTTTAATATACGGCTTCACATTATTGAGCATGAAAAATAGACCTAACCCAGCATGCACACCCATGTTGATGGGATTTAGATGCAGCGAGTCTTTTATTTCCTGGGAATTTAATCCAAAGCTAAGGTTAGAGCCTCCAACAAAAATAACCCGGGGTTTTTCAGTCTCTTCCAACAATTTATTTTTATCCAAAATAGCATAGAATAAACTTTTTTTGAAGTATTCGCTTGGAGGTACGAGGCACACTGCAACAACGGAAATGCAGATGGTGAACGTTGCTACAACTAAAAAAAACGGGATCCGGATTAAAAATTTTTTCATATACTACTCAAAACTGGAAATAAATAAACTGATTTTCCGCTTGATAATTACCGGCAAAAATAATAATCAATATAACCATCAGATAGAAAGCCCATTGAGAATAATGTTTTCTTTTGGTAAATCCGATGGCTAACCCATGTTTTTGTGCCCTGCGAGGCCATTCCACGATCAATAAAAAACACATTAATACTAAAATCGGCAACATGAGCAATATTGATTCTTTTGGAATATTGAAAACAAACAAGGAAGAAAACATCCGTTTAAGATAATCAAATGCGATGCTGATTGTATCTGCCCTGAAAAATACCCAGCCAATGACCACTAAAAAGAACGTCAGAAGCATTTGAAAGCATTCGGCAATGGATGGAAACAGGCGGTTTTCTGCTACAACATTTGTATATTTTCGATTTTTGCTGAACAACAACAGTGGAAGGTATAATAAGCCGTGATAAGCTCCCCAGACTATATAGGTCCAGTTGGCGCCATGCCAAAAACCACTTACCAGAAAAATGATCATTGTATTGCGAGCACTCATCCATTTTCCGTTGCGGCTCCCTCCTAAAGGAATGTACAAATAGTCGCGAAACCAGGATGACAAAGAAACATGCCATCGTCTCCAGAATTCGGCTATGTCGCGTGAAAAATAAGGAAACTTAAAATTCTGCAACAACTCGAAGCCCAATAAACGGGCAGATCCTAAAGCAATGTCGGAATATCCTGAAAAATCTCCATAGATTTGGAAGGCAAAAAAGACTGCTCCCAACAATAACATTCCTCCGCTTTGGTCTTGATAAGTTGAAAAGATATCATTGGCAAAAGTGGCGCAATTGTCAGCAATTACTACTTTTTTAAAAAAGCCCCACAATATTTGCCGTAAACCATCAATCGCTTTTGAATATTCAAATGTCCGGACATTTTGTACCTGGGGCAACAAGTGAGTGGCTCGTTCGATCGGACCGGCAACCAACAAGGGGAAAAAAGAGACAAACAATGCATAATCGATCCAATTGCCGGCAGGAGTAATTTTCCTGTTGTAAATATCAAAAACATAGGATAACCCATGAAAGGTGTAAAACGAGATGCCCACCGGAAGAATGATTTTTAGGGTAGTAAAATGCGGTTGGAGGCCAATCTGTTGAAGTAATGACGCAAACGAATCGACGAAAAAATTGTAATATTTAAAAATACCCAAAAATCCTAAATTGATGCAGACACTCAAAATCAACCAAAATTTTCTTTTGTGTTTGAGTTCCGTATTGGTAATCATAATTCCGGAAACGTAATCCAAGACAGTGGAAAATGCGAGCAAAAACACAAAACGCCAGTCCCAGCAAGCATAAAAATAGTAACTGGCAATTAATAGTAAGACGTTTTGTTTTTTATAGGATTTGTTAAAAAAGAACCAATAGAGAATAAATACTATTGGAAAAAACAAAATATATGTGATAGAATTAAAAAGCATGCTCCTCCTCTCCTTCCCAAAAACGTAATCCGCTCATGAAGAAATTAATTTGTTACGGCCATTGAGACAATAAAATGACAGGGCGCAAAGATAGTGAAATTTTTATTAATTTAGAAACTGTTAAATTTTTATTTTTGTATTCGATTACACATGAGATTGATGGGATGTGTCGAAAAATGGTGCAACCTTATCTTTTATGAAAATTTGAATATTTTTCAACATTACTTGCTGTATTTAGCCTCAAATTTGTATTACATTTGATGTCAAGTTTACCGAGATGAAAGAAAATATAATACTTCATACCTGCTGTGCCCCTTGTTCGGCTGCCGTTATTGAATATTTGATTGACAATAAAATACAACCGATTTTGTTTTATTTCAATCCGAATATTTATCCGGTGGAAGAATATGAAATCCGCAAAGCCGAATGTACGCGGTATGCACATAAGCAGGGGCTTGGAATCATTGACGGAGATTATGATCATGAAGCCTGGTTGCGCGATATTTCGGGTTTGGAAGCTGAACCGGAACGGGGTGCACGTTGCCTGCATTGTTTTAAAACACGACTTTGGGCTACTGCCCAATTAACATACCAACTGCAATTCAAACGCTTTGCTACAACATTGGCTTCTTCGCGTTGGAAAAATCTTTATCAGATTGCAGAAGCCGGACATTGGGCTGCCAACCAGTTTGAGGGTGTCACATTTTGGGATAAAAACTGGCGAAAAGACGGTTTGAGTGAGCGCCGTCGTATCCTTTTAGCAGAAAACGGTTTTTATAACCAATCCTATTGCGGTTGCGAATTCAGCAGAAAAAATTCATAACGATAATTCATCTCTTCGGGACATGTTGTCTGATCGATTCGCAGTGAGAGAAAAATAACTTTGTATCACACAGGCAATGATCAAAAATTCATTTGGTACATATTTCAAGAAAAATCCGTATCTTTGTGTACCAATTTTGGTACACGAATAGAAGAATAATTTTTATTATGTCAGTTGTACAAGTAACTAGTCGCCAGTTCAGAGATCATCAAAAGGAATTTTTGGATATGGTCGCTGAGGGAGTACATGTCATCATCAAGAGAGGGAAGCAGGCTTTTACTATCGCCCCGGTTTCGGATGATGATTTGTATTTTACTCCCGAGATGTTGAAAAAGATAGATAGGTCTATACAACAGATAAAAGAGGGAAAAGGAATAACAGTTTCATCTAAAGAAGAATTAAGAGCGTTATTTGATAATATATGATCTACAAAATAACGTTTTCTCCCACTGCATTGGCAGATATAGAGAAACTCAAGAAATCAGAGCCTTTAGCTTTCAAAAAAATTCAACGTTTAGTAGTCGAATTAATGGAACATCCTTATACCGGGTCCGGAAAACCAAAACCGTTGAAGCATGATTATGCCGGATGCTATTCGCGCCGGATTACACAAAAACATCGGTTAGTATATTCTGTTGATGAAGAGGAAATCGTGGTACTTGTTCTGTCAGCATTGAGTCATTATGGGGAAAAATAAGCGAAATATGTTGTTTTAAAAAAGCAAAGTCACGAAGATGCAACAATAAAATTTCGATGAAATTTAGCCTTTTTGCGTCTTTGTGACTTTGCGTTCAAAGGTTCAGGAAACTTCCGACTTTATGCTCATTCAGCTACCGGAAATGCAGCAATCCGTAACCGGGCCGCACCCATCGGAATCAGTGTAATATCTTCTTCTTCACCTGCAACAGTAACCGGGCTTTGCGGAACAAACGAGCAAAGACCATGTTCGTCGATGGTCCATTCCGGAATTTGTATTCCTTTCGCTTTGATCTCAATCGGAGTCGATTGGAGCGTGAATGGGAAATTATCCTGTGGCCAGGCTTTTTTTACCACTTCGAATGATTTTTCAGGATGAGCTTTGTCAACAATTAAAGCATAATTCCAAGGCGAACCCGCATGAATTTCAAAAGACGGCCATTGGGAGGGATCGGCATTGGGTTGCCATTTTGAATCTCCGATAGCAGTTTCTTTACTGTCTTTTTGAAGGTAATCTTCTTGTATTTTCAAAGAATAGGTGATTGGACCGTAATTCATGCTGATGCTGTTGCCATTTTGTTCCCAGGTTTTCAGATCAAAATGCATAGGTAACATGAGCTCGATATAATCGCCGGTTTTCCAGGTCCTGTTAATTTTGATGTATTGTGAAGCCGGGGCTTTAATATCCGTTTTTTCGCCGTTGATGCTGAGAGAAGCATTGTCACACCATGCAGGAATCCGTAAATAAAGGGGAAAATTGACATTATTGGCTGATTTGACATCAATACGGATTTGTTCATCGAAAGGATAATGCGTTGTTTGTTCTAAAACAACTTCTTTGCCTTTTCCTACTTTTGCCTTTACCGAGCTTTCGGCGTAAAGAGCAGCTAATAACCCGTTGTCTGGTGTAGCCATCCATAGATTTTCAGCATAGTAAGGCCAACCTTGAGCATGATTGTGCTGGCAGCAACGACTGCTAAATGGATTCATAATCAAAAAAGGTCCGCCGTTATCGATGCCGGGATGGTGATTTTTATCATCACATAATACCATGTTAGGGGATGTAATGTAACGCAATGATTTGAAATCAGGCATTACAGCAGCCGGATATGTATTGAAAGCTACCTCTTCACAATGGTCGGCCCAAAAAGGATCGCCAGTGATGCGCAACAATATTTCGTCGGATGCCATTTGTTCTACCATTCCACAAGTTTCCACTCCCTGGCGTGGATCGTGGTATCCTGTACGAGAGTTTTCGTCACCGCCGAACATTCCTCCGGGAACTTGTCCAAACCGTTTGCGAATCAGGAAATGGTCATTATAAGTTGCTTGCAGATGCGCAGCATCGTGACTTTGCAAATAATATGTAGCCGGTTCGCGGAAAGATTGAGCGATATTTACATTGTGCCAGTTGGGAAGATTATCATCCTGCATCCAATTGGCCGTATTACGATGGAGTTTTTCTCCCAATTCAAGTAAAAATTTATCTCCGGTAATGTTGTATAGCCAATACACACTGTAAAGGTTGTCTCCGCCCCGGCTGTTTTCCCAATAATCTTTCAGCATCAACGAGTCGGGCAGGTTGTTTTCCCATTTGAAATAGTTTGTCATAAAAGGAATCACCCGTTGATCATTGGAAAATTCATAATAAGATTGCAAACACCAGAGCATAATCATATTTCCCCATAAATCGGGTTTGCCGTTTTTTTCAATCCACGGGCCGAAATAACCATCTTCACGTTGACTATTAAGAGCCGCTTCAATCCAGATTTTAGTTTCTTTGATCATATTTTCGTCATTCAGGATATACGCCAGATCGCCGTATCCTTTGAGCCAGTACGGAACTTCTTCCCAGCCATATTCGCCTTTTCCATCGGGACTTAACCATGCATTGCCGTCTTTTTGTAACCAAGCGCTGATTTCGTTTAAATGTCCGGTAAGGCCATCACGTTGCAACTCCAAATATTTTTTCACCCAACCGCCTGGTTGAATACTTCCTACCGGCAATTTTATAAAAGCTGACGGTAAAAGAGGAGTTTGGTTGCTAATGTAGTTAACATTGGACTGATTAGTATCCGGACGATTTACGACTTCGATGGAGTCTTTGTTGCTTTGACATCCGCAGGAGATACATGCTGCAAGTGTTAATGATAAAAATAAGGAATACTTCATGAAGATTATTTTTTTATTGTTAATACGAATGCAATATTAGTTATTATTATTGATTCGGGATATAAAAAAACAATCAAAAATTTGAGATTTTAGGTCAAAAGAACAATCTGATTAGATTTTTGGGGTACAGGGTGTAGGAGGCTTCGTCCCTTGCACCCTGCACCTTATGAAAGAAGATGTTATTTTGTTAACGCTTTGGTAGCATCGGTATATTTTTTAGTAGCAGCCTCTAACCGTTTGGTTTGTTTGGCATCGAAGTCAGATACATATTTATATACATCGGTAGATATCTGAGGAAGTTCTTGCGAAAGTTTTTGGTATTCCGAGGCAACAGACATGTCGCCTTTTTGAAATTTGACCAGCACATCCACATAGTTTTTTACAGTTTGTTCATACTTCGTCAATATTTCTTCGGCAGCAGCTTTTGTATCCTTAGGTTCACCGATCGCATTGACATTGATTTTTACAGAAGAAGTGTCCTTCTCTGCCTCTCTTTCGTCTTTCACTACTTTGTTGAGTTCTTTTTCGCTCGTTACTTCTTCAAGCAACTCGGTTTCACTGTTCGCTTTTTGAACATCTTTTTTTTGACCGTCACAAGCTCCCAATACAAATGCTGTAGCTGTCACACATAGAATTGCCACTACTTTTTTCATTTTGCAAGAATTTATAAAATTAATATTGCTAAATTATGTTTCTTTCCTCTATGTTTCATAACGTTTATTGTATTGATAAAGTTCAATATTTTAACCATTTGGCTAACTCTTTCATGCTTGGCTTTTTGCCATACATGAGAATTCCTACCCGATAAATTTTTGCAGCTAATTGTACTAAGAGAATGGCAGATACAAATAATACAACTAAGGAAATCAACAATTCATACCAGTGAATGTCGAATGGCAGCCTAACCATCATAACGATGGGAGATGTGAATGGAATCATGGATGTCCAAAACGCCAACGGGCCATCGGGATTTTCCAAACTGGCTATTCCTGCATAAAAAGCAAAGATAATCAGAATGGTGATTGGCGTCATAAATTGTTGGGTATCTTCCTGGCTGCTGACCATCGCTCCAATAGCAGCGAAAAGGGAGGCATAGATCAAGTACCCGCCGATAAAGAAAAGGATGAAACAAATAATGATGCTAAACCAGTTTATCGAACCGACAATTTCCATGATAGGAGCCATCGTGGTGAGTAATGAAGCATTATCAGCCATGGTTACTCCGGTTCCGGCCTCCATACCTGATGCAGGGATCATTGCTACTCCGGCGATAGTATATACGATTCCGCCGAGCACTACCCATAATACAAATTGGGTGATGCCAACCAGTCCGACACCAATGATTTTTCCCATCATTAAATCAAAAGGTTTTACAGAAGATACCATGACTTCAATGATGCGATTGGTTTTTTCTTCCAGTACACCCTGCATAACCATCCCTCCGTAAGCAAAAATGAAAAAATAGATGATGAATGTAAACACCATGCCGATAACCTTAGCTAAATCAGCCGAAGAGGTTGTCTCATTTCCCGAATCATCCCATTTGATAGTTTGCAGGTCAATGGAGACATGGCTGTCGTTGATGATTTCTTTTATATTCGGAATGTCGTATGATGCCAGCTTCTGGTCGCTCAGGTAGTCGTTGAATTGTGTCTGTATAAGCCGTTCCAAATCGGCAGTTACTTGTTTGTGCGAATACAATGTAACCGCTTTGGGATTTTGCAGCAAATTTCCCGAAATGACTAATGTCGCATAGATATCTTCGTTCGATTTTTCGCGGAAAGATTCAAAGCCTCCGGAACCTTTGATAAAATGGTATTGGTCGGAAGATTGTAAGATCGGATAATATTGGTTGGTGTCATCCAGTACAACAATATTTTTTACTTCATCGCTTTTAACGGACGACAGCAGGACTGTGCCGAACATCAAGCCGACCATTAATACAGGCATTAACAATGTGAGAACGAGGAACGATTTTTTACGTACCCGGCTCATATATTCCCGTCCGATAATAATTCCTATTTTATTCATATTTGTTTCCGGTTACAGTTTGTATAAAAATATCATTCATTGTCGGCGTTTCTTCTTCAAACAACAGGATTTCGTTATTCTTTACTAATTCGGACAATAATTCGGAGTTGGTCATTTCCTGTTGTTTTTGTATTCTCCAAATGTTTGACTGATAGTTGGTTTTAGTGTCGAGCAATGTACAAAAATCAGGATTAAAATTCAATGCTTCTCCAGCGACTTGTACTTGAAAAATGTTTGTTTTATATCGCGACCGGATTTCTTTAACATTACCGGATAATACGACTTCAGAACGATTGATAAGGGCAATTTCATCACAGATTTCTTCGACGGATGCCATATTATGTGTAGAAAAAATAATGGTTTTCCCTTGTTTTTTTAATTCAAGAATCTCATTTTTTAACAATTCGGCATTTACAGGATCAAATCCGCTAAACGGTTCATCAAAGATCAGTAATTCCGGTTCATGAATGACCGTAATTACAAATTGCACCTTTTGTTGCATTCCTTTGGATAATTCTTCCAATTTTTTATCCCACCAGGATAAAATTTCGAACTTTTTGAACCATGTTTTCAATCGTGTACGGGCTGTATTTTCGTCCAACCCTTTTAAGCGGGCTAAATAAATAGCTTGTTCTCCCACTTTCATTTTTTTGTACAGGCCTCGTTCTTCGGGCAGGTAGCCTATGTTATATACATCGTTGGCTTGAAGCGGCCGGCTTTTGAATAATACCGAACCCGTATCGGGCGCAGTGATCCGGTTGATAATCCGGATAAGAGTAGTTTTCCCGGCGCCGTTTGGTCCCAGCAGACCAAAGATCTGACCGGAAGGAACCCGGATACTGACTTTGTTCAACGCCAAATGATTGGCATATTGCTTGACAACATCTTGTGTTTCAAGAAAAATAGAGGATGCTGTTGAGTTTGAAATTTCTTCCATAGGTTTAATATACCACGTCAAGGATTATTTTTGCCAAAAACAATATGGCAATAATGTAAACTGCTAATTTAATATCTTTATGTTTCCCGGCCAATACTTTGATGAATACATACCCGAGCATCCCGAAGATAATTCCCTGGGCTATGCTGTAAGCAAAAGGCATCATCACCATGGTGAGAAACGCCGGAATAGATTCTGTGAAATCATTAAAATTGATTTTTACTACCGATGAGAGCATAAATAATCCGACAATAATCAACGCTGGCGCTGTTGCTTGTGCCGGAACCATGAGAAAAACCGGGGCAAAAAACAAGGCCAGTAAAAACATGATGGCTGTACTGAGCGAAGTCAGATAGGTTCGTCCTCCGGCAGCCACACCTGCTGCGCTTTCCACGTATGAAGTAACTGTACTTGTTCCCAGGATGGCGCCACAAGTGGTACCCAACGCATCAGCAAACAATGCTTTTTTTACTTGTGGAAAATTTCCTTTTTCATCGATTAATCCGGCTTTTGAGGCTACTCCGATCAACGTACCTATAGTATCAAATAAATTGACGAATAGAAAGGTGAAAACCACAATCAACATGTCGAAAGTAAAAATGTGCGCCCATTCAAATTGAGCGAATACAGGAATAATGCTGGGCGGCAGGCTTACCAAATGACCCTCCGGCAGTTTCGTGATACCCACAAACAAACCGAAAATGGTGGCTGCTAAAATGCCGATAAGGATAGCGCCGTGAATATTACGGGCCAATAAGACTCCGATCAGGAATAGTCCGAGCAATGCCACCCATACCCCTTTGTCAGCAAAGGAACCTAATGTTACCATGGTGTGGGGATTTTGTACGATAATTCCTGCATTTTGTAATCCTATAAAAGTGATAAACAATCCGATACCCACCGGGATAGCATTTTTTAATGTTTGCGGAATGCTGTTGACAATAATTTCGCGCACATTGAAAAAAGTAAGTATAAGGAAAATGATGCCTTCAATAAACACGGCAGTCAGGGCAAATTGCCACGAATAGCCCATTGTCATCACTACAGTAGCCGCAAAAAAACTATTTAGCCCCATACCCGGCGCCTGAGCAATCGGAATTTTTGCAATGAGCGCCATAAATAATGTCCCCAAAGCGCTTGCCAACGCCGTTGCAGTAAACAGCGCCGCTTTGTCCATTCCTGTGCTCCCCAAAATCATCGGGTTGACAATCAGGATGTACGACATAGTCAAAAATGTGATAATTCCGGCAATAAATTCTTTCCGGATAAATTTCCAATCTTTATGAGCGTTTAAAATTTCCATTTGGCTGCGATTGTGGGTAAAACATATACATCATTACTTTGTGGATAAAAACGGCTACTGACTTCAATTTCGGTTCCTAATGATAAATGTTGCGTCGTATTGTACCAAAATTGCGGTTGAGATAAAAGGATCCATTTTTTACCGTCTTTACCTGTGGTGTGGTTTTTATTTTCTGTCCATAAGTCCATAAAACCGCAGGCTGTCAGTTTGTTGTTGACGCCTGTCCATTCCCAGGTAACCGTCCATTGAATATCATTGCTGGTTTTTTCAAAAGCATTATATTTATAGGCGAGGTAACTGCCTACGAATACATTTCCCAACATTCGATCGGTAGAAGCTCCTATCAGGTAAGCATTAGGAATCGATCCTCCATTAAAAACACCTCCGTTATATTCCACGTGTGCAGCAATGGGAGCGTCCCAAAATTTCAGGTCGCGGGCAATTTCCCAGTAGGCTGATCCGACTGCGCCTTTATCTCCATCATAAGTCATATCGATAAAAAAGAAAGTAGAGCCCCAACTGTCGGGTCTGAACATTTCGACAGTAGAGAAGAGGTGGTTTTTTGCAAAATCATCAGGCACTAATCCATGTCGCGGACTATAATGCAATTGTAGATTTTGCGAAAAACAAGGAAGAATGAGTAGGGAAAAAATGCAAGAGATAAAAATACGCTTCATATTGAGACTATTAAGATTATGGGGCAAAGGTAATTAAAATAAACGCGAAGGTACAAAGTCTTTTCTACTTTTTTCTTCCATTGGGCCGATATTATCGCCACATTAATTTCTATTTTTTTAATTCGGTTCTGACGATTAGCCCCCATTCTTTTAAATCACTTTCGTCCCAATCGCTTACAGGAGATGATGTGTTTTTAATCATGGAGCAAGTTTCGTTTTTATCGGAAACAGACCATGCCGTCCAACTGAGATGGTTGTCATTCATCCATTGCAACCAGTCGTTCCATTCTTGCAGGTCGATGGGACCATTGCCTGTAGCTTCCATTCCGGCACATTCGGAGACAAACAACGGCAGTCCCGTTTTCAAGGCGTTTGCAGCCCGGTCGCGTAACGATTGTTTGTGGGTTGCAGCATAAAAATGGAGGGTGTACATCAAATTGTCATATCCTGTAATAGGGTCGGCGGCAGCTTTATCTACGGCCTGGTCCCATTGCGGAGAGCCTACGAGAATGATATTTTTTTTATCAATGGCACGAATGGTTTTAATCACGGCTTCAGAGTAAGCTTTGACTTCGTTCCAGCTGATATTTTCCGGTTCGTTGAATATTTCATAGATAATGTTTGGGTAATCTTTATATTTTTCCGCCACCAGTGAAAAGAAATCGTTGGCTTCTTTGAGACGGATATTGTGTGAATGCCAGTCCACAATTACATACATATCATTTTCAATAGCAGCATCTATTGCGGCATACAGACACTTGAGTGCTATTTCCGGATGGTCTATATATGCTCCGGATGGTTCGACGCCTATGGCAGCCCGGATCAGATCACATTTCCAGTCCTTTTTCAGCCAGGTTACGGTGTTTTTATTGTAAAAACGAGGCCACCAGTTGTGCCAGCCGAAACTAACTCCGCGAAGAATGACTTCTTTTCCCTGCTGATTGACAAGGGCTGTTCCTTTTACCGATAGAAAACCATGCTGACTTACCGAGCCACCGTTGACAGGAGCTTCATTTGTCTGGAATTTCAGAGAAAATGCTTCTTTGTTGAGGTGGTTTGAGCCTTCTCTGATAGCTCCTTTGTGGATTATTAAAGTATAATCGGTTCCACTTTTCAAAGTATTGAGTTTTATTGTCAGGGAAGTTCCATATACTGATGCATTCGGCACCGGAGTGTCGTTTAAGGTTATTTTCGCTTTATCGGCAATATAGATTCCTCTGTTAAAAATAAAGGAAACGGATTCTGTAGTAATATTGACGGTGGCATTTTGAGCCGGATCTGTTGATACTAAATGAATATCGTTTTGTTCATCAGCGCCTTCTTCATTCTTTGAGCAGGCGTATGAGGGATTTAACCCAGCACAGAAAGTGAGTAATAAGATATTTTTCAAGAATCGATTCATAATTTTGTCGTTGTTAAGAAATCAAGGCTCCTGTAATTGGTTTGGAGCCCTGGTTTCGAATGATGTGAAGTTTATTGTTGTTCGAAACGGACATTATCTATTGAGATTTCCACTCCGACAGGAATTGTTCCGCCATTCAGGCTCATACCCCAATCTCCGGATGCTCCGTTAATAGCGCCGGCAGTCCAGATGCTTGACATTGGTATGGTTACTGTCATCCATTCACCGTTAGTCGTATAATTATCCTGAGCAGACAATAGAGAGGTTGTTCCAGACCATCCTCCGAAAGAGAATGCGAACATTACGCCTGATTCATAATTACCTGTAACCCTTAAATCTAACTTTAATACATAATCGTCCGGATTCGCAATGGATGGGAAGTTTCCCCTCGACGATTGATGATTACATCCATACAACCAGGCCCAACCGGAAATTCCTGAATGCAATTGAATGTAATGGTTATTTTCTTCGTCAGTATTGTAATCGATGTTTCCACCCCAATTGTCCCAGGTGGCGTCATGTCCGTTATGATTTTCAAAATCATCGATAACTAATGACGGATCCACAATAGGATCGGTGCCGACTACTTTGAATTCTGAAGATATTACGGTTTTTCCGTCGAAAGTATTCAATGTTAATGTCACCCTTCCTTTTTTTGCATGGTCGGGAACATATACTTCAATGATTGTTTCGCTTCTTATACCATATTTGATTGCTTTGGCATTATCCTCAAATGTGATGGATTCCACTAAATTCAATTTGGTACCTTCAATCGTCATTTTTGCACCCGGTTTTACCTGTCCGGGCATAGAAGAGATAATCGGAAGATCGGAGTTGATCGTGATTTCCTGAGTCGATTTGACTTCCGTACCGTTTGATGTAACCAAAACGATGATATCGGAAAGACTGTTTGACAGGCTTTGTACTTCAATCGAAGTTTCGGTCTGAGAGGCGATTATTCCCTCGGTATTCCCTCCGAAAATTATTTTTTTGACTAAGTCTAAATTGCTACCCGTAATTGTGATGGAAGCTCCGGCAAGAATGGTGGTCGGATTAATGTCGGTTATTACCGGAAGAACAAAATTAAGTACAGCCGATGTAACCGTTTTGCCGGCTAACGTAGTGAAAGTAACCGCTCCGCTTACAGCATCTTCAGGAATATTTACTTTAATTTCAGTAGCAGTTCCGCCCTCGGCAATCGTACCTTCTTTTTCACCACCAAACATAACCTGGCTAATCAGATCCAGGTCTTTACCTGTTACTGTTAATACAGCGCCGTTTTTAACCGGATTAGGAGCAATAGCGGAAATTGTCGGCACTACCATGATCAACGGTTTCCCGCCGGCAACTTCAACGCCTGAGAAAGCTGTCAGAACAACAGTGCCATCCTGAGCATCCATCGGCACTGTTACTGTGATTGATGTTTTATCTTCATTTACAGTGAATGATTCGGCCGCTTTATCTCCACCGAATTGAATACTTTCAACCAAATCAAAATCTTTGCCGGTAATAGTCAGTATGCTTCCTGCGCGGATCGTTTCGGGAGAAAATGATGTGACCGAAGGTAATGTCACGGTCAGTTCATCTTCCGAATATACCCAGATTGGAATGCCGAATTCGCCGGAAGCATCAGGAATAATGTCGGCCCCGTCGGAAACGATGATTTTTCCGGTTTGCGTTTCAACAGGCACAGCAACTTCAATGGCTTCACGGCTTTGGCTTTTGAAATTTTCGGCCGGTACATGTACATCTTCCGCAAAAATAATTTCGGCAATCAAATTCAGGTAATCACCTTCAACCTTGATTACATCTCCGGCTTTGACAGACAACGGGCTTATTTTAGAGATCAAAATAGTTTCTTCGAAAGTCAAATTGGTAATGGAAGAAATTTCGTTGCTTCCTGTTTTCAATTTTATTGGGCCTTCTTCCGCCGTTTGAGGCACTATTATGCGGATTTCATTATTACTAATTCTCTTGATATCATTGACAGAGCCGGTTCCCGGGAGGATAATAGCTTCCACCCGGTCGAGATTTGTTCCGATGATGCGGAGTTCCGCGCCACGGGGAATCGGGCATGGTCCGAATGATTCCAAAGTGACATCACCGCTCGCCAGTTGGTTGGTATTTACATCATCCGCTTTTTCGCAAGCCGTAGCAAAAAGGAAACAGCTTATAGCGACAAGACACATTCTGAATAGTGCCGGTAATTTATATCTTTTCATAATCTTCATATCTTTAATTATTTGTCAACAGGAACTACACGCATGTTATCAAGCCACATTTCAGTAGTACAAGGGGTACCGCTTACGCCTCCTTTCCATGTGAACATGGACAATCCGCCATAATATCCGGCGCCATTAGGTTTTTCCAATACCGCTCCTGTCGGGCCATATTTAAATTCTTTCATCGGGATTGTTACCGTAACCCAGCCATCGGTCTTGTATGTTCCGGTAGTTGACCAGGGAATCCATATCGCACGGGGATAAGTTTCATCTCCGTAATAGCTATTGGTTCCGGTTGTTGACCAGGGAGTAAATATGATTTGCATACCATCTGCCGACCAGGGAGCTAAAACGTTTATTTCAAATTTGAACAACAGGTTATCCAAATCGGTAGCATCAAAGAAGTCTCCTTCCGGTCTTCCGTTACTGACACCCCATAAATTGAACGAAAATCCGTCTTCATTCCAGTCATTATCTTCCAATTTGCCTTTGAATATTACATATTTGCCGGAAATACCATCCGCATCAGCCGTATTCCCCGACCGCCATCCTCCGTTGGCATTCAGGTTGTCCCAGTCGAGAATCATGCCCCTGTCGTCCCTGAACTGGAATTTGGAACGGCTTTGCCCGTATATAGTTTTCACGTTCATATAGCCTTTAGATGCACCGCCGGGAACAACAAACCTCACTTGTGTTTTTTCAATGCTGATAATTTCCGTTACGGGCAATTCTCCTGCCATAAGGATTTCCAGAGGAATGTTCGGATCATCGATAAAATAATCTCCATAAATAATCGCCTCGTTTCCGTCATGAGCATATTCGCAGGAAATAGTGTTTACTGCGGGAGGAGGCACTTTTGTTTTGAAATTATACGATACTGTATCATTGTTCCATGCTACCATGTATATTTTATCGGTTACATCCGATGGAATTTCATTCGGTACATTGACAATTAAAGTGTTGTCTGTCATATAGCTTGTATTTAAAATGGCTTTCTGGTCATTGAAATACAATTCATGAATGCTGCGCAGGTTATTTCCCACCAGACATATTGTATTCCCAAGATATGCGCCATCCAATAAAGAATCGGCGCTGGCGGCATTTGTTACACGGACGTATAATACTTCGGGTAAGCCTCCGGTGTGTTCGTATGCGTTGGGGTATTCATCACAAGAGGATAATCCCAGGCAAACCAATAATCCCAACAAGAAAGCTGTTGTCGTCTTTTTATATATGATTACTTTTTTCATAATTCAATCTGATTTAATATTTGTACTGAGAAATATCCTGATCTACCGGATCTTCGTTCAAATGCGGATTAGAAACCACATCGGTATTCGGGAAAGGGAATGCAAAAGTTTTTAATTTGCTGTTGTACATGGCGGAAGGGTTCGGAATTTCCGGTTGCGGGTTATACCGCGTAACGGAAGGATTAAGACTGCCGGTTTCATAATAATCAAACAACGAATAATACACATCCCTCCTTTGATTTTTCAATTCATTGACAGCTCCATCCGGATTATAATAACTCCAACGTACATAATCATACCAGCGGTCGCCTTCGCACGCCAGTTCCAGGCGGCGTTCTTTCCACACATCGTTCCAGGTGATGGAAGTTTTTGCAGTTTCTCCCGGGCATGCACGCAGGAATACTTTATTGAATGCATCCAACGCGCCTGCATCTGAAGTAGAGGCCGTATTCCCGATAACAGCTTCGGCATAAATCAGATAAATATCCGACAAACGGAGGATATGCGTACTCAATCCATTTGCCATGACATACATATCTCCGCCTCCTTCAGCCTGATGGTCGGCATTGTTGCCAACCAGATGTTTGACGCAATGGGCGCCGACAGGGCCTACTTCTTTCAATGTTCCGACAAGATAATCCGTCCAGTCAAAACCGCCTTTGTCTCTCCAGAAGTAATCATAATGATCGCCATACATCATCATAGTGGCTTTACGACGGGTATCACGGTTATTGCGAGTCAGGCTCAATGCATTTTCTCCGAAAGCATCCTGCAAATCGACAGAAGGTCCGGTCCATGTTCCCCAATTGCTGGCAAACTCATCAAATCCGGTAACACTCAAGTCAGATTGCAACGTATTTTGTTGAGTCCATGGATCACGTCCTGAAACCCAATGCCAGGAAATCAGGCATTCTTCATTTTTATTATGGCCCAGTCTGAAAATATCGGCATAATTTTCCAATAAATTCCGGCCGCTGTTGTCTATGACCATTTTGGCATACCTGGCCGCATTGTCCAAATCTTCCTGGTTGCGGGTTCCGCTTTGTCCATAACCTGATTTTGTCAGATATACTTTTGCCAGCAAACCATAAGCAGAATAACGGTCGATACGCCCTTCTGCGTTTTTCTCGGGCAACCATTCGATAGCCTGTTCCAATGTCATAATGATATAATCATATACATTCGGAATAGTAGCTTTATATACATCATTGTATGTGGCGGCGGCAATCATTTCCGAATTATCATGTATAATAGGAACCGCACCGAAAGTACGTACCAGGAAAAAGTAAGTCATAGCTTTCCAAACCAAAGCTTCTCCTTTGACCGTATTTTTAACATCCTCACTGATACCTGACGCCGATTTCATATCAATATTCTGAATTACTCCATTACAATAAGCATTCACAGACCACAGGGAAGCGGAAGCCAGACCTAAATTAGCATCCGATCCGGTGACTGTAAAACGCAGGTATGGATTGTTGTCATCGTTGTTATAAATATTGCCCGACAAAATTTCCCCTGCTTTAATAAAGAAACGTTGCATATCGTACCATGGGGAATTGTAAATCGGATTCACCGCCTGGAAGCATTGTTCCTCATTTTGATAAAAATTGTCCACATTAAAGTTGTCTTCCGTGGGACGATTCAGGAAATCTTCGCACGAAAACAATGTTATCGGCAAAAGGGCAATTAAACAGATTATTTTTATATTTTTAAGTGACTTCATATCTGTAAATTTGTTAGAAAGAAATATTTAATCCGAAAGTGTAACTTTGAGGAGAAGGATAACGACCGTAATCCAATCCGTAAACATTGGGAGACATGGTGCTTGCTCCGACTTCGGGATCATATCCGGAGTAATTGGTAAATGTATATAAATTCTGGATATTAGCATATATCCTTAAGGTTTCCAATCCATATTTACGAATCCATTTGGCAGGGACTGTATATCCCAGTACAATATTTTTGATCCGGAGGTAAGAACCGTCTTCAATATACCGGTCGCTGATTCTCGTATTTTCATTCGGATCTCCTGAAATAGCGCGGGGCGCTGACGGGTTATTGGCTAACCTGACATTATCAATATCTTCAAACCAATTCCAAATACCGGTGGCAGTTCCGTCATAAGTTTTATCCGGATCGATCGGTTCCAGGCGGGCCCTGTCAACTACATACTGAAGTTGGTTCCTGTAACTTCCTTTTACATCGCTCAATGAAATGGCAGTATAGTTGAAAACTTTATTGCCGTACGATCCGTTGATAAATACCGACAAATCAATATTTTTATAGCGGAAAGTATTATTCATTCCGTAAGAAAATTTCGGGAATGGAGACCCTAAATCAGTCTGGTCATAACTGTCAATGATTCCATCGGGAATCCCTTCCGGGCCGCTGATATCTTTGAATTTTACGTCCCCGACCCAAACCGAGGTATATCTGTTATAACCATCAGTACCTTTATAAGCTGCCGGTTTGGGAGAATTTTCAATATCGGCTTTGTCTTTATAATACCCATCCGTTACATAGCCGTAAAAATTATATAGCGATTGTCCGACATCAGTATAAGTGACAGTTGCACCCATTCCATCCCATTGAGGATAACCCTCGAGAGGAGGTGCATTTTCGATTAAAGCAACCAATTTATTTTTATTGAAAGATAGTTGAATATCCGTATCCCATTCAAACTGTCCTTTCAGGTTTTGTGTATTTAAGCTGATTTCAAGACCTTTATTATTGATTTCCCCGAAATTACCCCATGGAGCAGCTAATGCGGAACTGCTATTGCCTTTGGTTCCCATATATGAAGGTAAGTTTAACAGCATCAACATATCTGCCGAAGTTTTATCATACAAATCGATAACCAGGTTAATGCGGTTATTAATAAAACCCAAGTCTAAACCGAGGTTCCACTGCTCTTGTGTTTCCCAGTGAATGCGGGGATTGGCAACATTTGATTGCCGGTATCCCATTCCCAATCCGGTAGGCATTCTTGAAATGCCGGAACCCCATCTGTAACCTCCGATGCCGGCATTACCTGTTTGTCCCCATCCGATACGTAATTTTCCATTACTCAGTACCGATTCGTAAGGCTCCATGAATGCTTCGTTTGAGAACCTCCAGGATGCGGCAAATGAATTGAAATTCGCCCAACGGTTTTTCGGCCCGAAATTGGAAGAACCATCCCGGCGGAAAGTATAAGTAGCCAGATACCGGTCGTCGAAATTATAAGTACCCCTGGCAAAGAAAGACGCCATGGAAGAACTTCCGAAGCCGGTAGTAGTTCTTTGTGAAGTCGGCGTAGTTAAAGCAAGACTATGGATATCATTGGAAGGAAGTCCGGTTCCATACCCGCTCAAATAATTCCAGGAAGATTCCCAAAGGTCTTGCCCGGCCATAATAGTATAAGAATGTTTGTCGATACTACCGAAATATGTCAGGTTGTTGATCAACTGATAATAAGTATTCTGGTTTGTTTGCTCCCGCATTTCATTGAGGGTACGTTTCACATTTCCAAAGTCGTAAGTCGGATAAAATGTATCTGCTTTCGAATTGCCGAAATCAAAACCTAATTCGGAATGCCAGACTAAGTTTTTAAGTGGTTTGATTTCAAGGAAAAGACTTCCGTTCAATTTATTACGATCCAGGGTAATATCATTCATCAGCGCTGTAGCAATGGGATTGACGATATAATAGCCTTCCCTCACAATCGCAGAATAATTACCGTCAATATCATAAATAGGAATGTCGGGAGGGGTTAATAAAGAATAGTTAATGGTTCCGCTTTCTCCGTTCGCCAATCCCAAGTCTTCAGCAGAAGAAGAATACATGGCGTTTATACCTAATTTCAGCCATTTTTTCAAATCGGCATCCAGATTTACACGAAAAGCATACCTTTTAAAATCGGTTCCGATGATCGTACCTTCCTGTCCCATGTAGTTTCCTGAAACGTAGTATTTGATGGCCTCAGTGCCTCCCTGAGCAGAAATCTGGTGTTGCTGGATAAAGGCATGCTGGAAAACCGCATCCTGCCAATTTGTACCGGCTCCTAATAACGAAGGATCCTGATATTCCGACGTTTCGACCTGGCTGTTTGTTTCGGCAGCAATCGAAGCGCTGAACTCTGCATATTCTCGCAAATTCATCATATTCAGCCGCTTATTCTGAATTTGAGTTCCCATCATTCCTTCATAAGAGAATTTGGCTTCGCCGGATTTTCCTCTTTTGGTAGTAATTAAAATAACACCGTTGGAAGCTAAAGAACCATAAATGGCGGTAGCCGATGCATCTTTTAAAATTTCCATGGATACAATATCGGAAGGGTTGATGTTGGCCAACGGGGAAACAGTAGAGACAGACCCATTACCCAAAGCGTCTCCCAAACCAAGTGCATGACCTCCGGACGGAGATCCTTGCACAATAACTCCGTCAATTACATATAAAGGCTCGGCATTGGCATTGATGGTTGAAATTCCACGCACACGGATAGACACCGAAGAACCCGGAGCTCCGGATGTCATAACGGAGCTGACTCCGGCTGCACGGCCTTGAAGAGCCTGGTCTAAGTTTGTGATGATAGAACCTTTCAACTTATCTTCTCCAACGGAAATGGATGCTCCCGAAATATCTTTCTTTTTCATGGAGCCATAACCCACCACCACCACTTCATCAATTACTTTGACATCTTCTGATAAGATAATCCGAAGTCCTTTGGTATTGGCTGTTACATTTACTTCCTGCTCCAGATAACCAAGGTAAGAGAAAACCAAAACGCCTTTTTCGGCAGGGAGATTGATCGAAAACACGCCTTGCAGATTGGTGATTGTACCAATTGATGTACCTTTTACTGCTACAGATACACCCGGGAGCGCTTCTCCATCAGTATCGGAGATGACTGTACCCGATATGGTAATTTGTGCAGTGATGTGACTACCGATGAGTAACATTAATAAAAACAGGATGAACTTTTTTTTCATGTTTTTTATTCATTAGATTTAATATATACACCTATTTATTGTTTTGTTTAGCCTGCAATTGTCCTTTCGGACAAGGTTCTGATAATACAAATATAAGATTATTATTAACGATTGATAACAAACAAATGCTCATATCCTTTTGGTTTTGTTACATCATTTTCGTTTTTGAAACTATTTTATACTATTTTTGTAACATTGATTTTTTTTCGCGAAACCATGAAAAATGAACTCAATTATTGGAAACGACTGATACTTTCAGTATTGTTGATTCTTCATTCGTCGTTTTGTCCTTTTTATTTGAGGGCGGATAAAACTCGGCTTTTTACTCCTGATAATGGCCTTTCAAATAGTCATATTAATCAAATTTACCAGGATTCGAAAGGATATATTTGGATTGCAACCGAAAATGGGTTGAATAAGTTCAATGGATATGATTTTGAAGTGTATTCATCGATTCCGGATGATTCGACTTCTATCCAGGGCAATTATGTTTCATGTGTATATGAAGATAGTCGGGGATTGTTTTGGGTGGCGACTTCCAACGGGTTATTACAGTATGACCGGACAAAAAATGCATTTTTCCGATGGCAATTGGGTGAAATAAACGAATTGTTTAAAGAACGCCGTGCTAATTATATCTTGGAAGACCGCCATAATAACTTATGGATTTCTTATACGGGAGATGGAGTAGTGCGGTTGGATGCAAAAACACTGTCTCCGGTGGTTTTTAATAAAGGCGCCGGTGGACTTGGGGATCATCCGGTCAGTTGTATGTTTGAAGACCGGCATGGTAATATTTGGTTTGGAACGGAAGACCATGGCGTTTTTGTCTTTAATCCACAACGTCATACCACACAACATTATCAACATATTTCATCAGATCCTCGCAGTCTGGGAAATAATAAGGTATTTACTATCTGTGAAAATGCTGCCGGAGCAATTTGGATCGGAACCATAGGAGGGATTAGTATCTTTGACGAATCTACTCAAACGTTTCAAATTTTGAAGACGGGTACTACTTCTTTGGAGAACCAGATTTATTCTTTGCTACTTGATAATAATCAAACGATTTGGGTGGGAACAGATGGCGCCGGAATTTTCAGGTACGATGTTAATGGTAATAAAATTCCCTGTTTGGAGTCGCCTTCAGCCAACTGTGATTTGGCAAAATCGAAAGTACACCATCTATTTCAGGATAAGCAAGGCAATATTTGGGCTGCTTTGTATCAAAAAGGAGTATTGTTTATTTCTGCATCGGGAAATAATTTCCGGCATATAGGTTTTAATCCGTTTGATGCCTCCAAGAGTATCGGGACACATTGTGTGATAGCTGTAATTGAAGATTACAGGGGGAATATTTGGGCAGGTACTGATGGCGATGGCTTGTACCGGGTCCGGCCTTCCGGAGATATTGATCATTTTACTACAAGCAACACTCCCGGCTTTTCTGGAAATGTGATTACTGCCTTGTTTGAAGACCGGGATCACAATATTTGGATAGGAACGTATGTGAATGGTTTTTTTCGGTATGATCCGTTAACAGGTAAATTTGATTCCTATTATCGGAAAACCGATTCGGACGATGGTTTGAGCTACGATCATGTCACCGTTTTCGCTCAAGATAATGAAGGGCAGCTTTGGATAGGTACTAATGGCGGTGGAATTTCGGTTCTTAATCCTTCCACTCATACGTTCAAACAGTATTTGTTTTATTCGGATGAAAAAAGAGATCAATTATCCAGTAATTGGGTATATGATATCCTTATTGACAGGGAGGGCCTGATTTGGGCTGCAACTTCCAATGGACTTAATCTTTTAGATCAGAATAACAATATTTTTGCAGCATATACTTTAGCCGATAACAGGAAAAACTCAAATCTGATGTACACGTTGTGTGAAACTTGTGAAGGAAATATCTGGATCGGCAGTTATTATGGCCTCCATTGTTTAGATAAAAAAACAGGAAAACCTTCTTTAATTACTACTGCAGACGGCCTTCCCGACAATATGATAACCGGGATAGAAGAAGGCCGGGATCATGCTTTGTGGATTAGTACAGGAAAAGGTCTTTGCCGGTACAATCCGGTAACAAAAGAATGTTCCAATTTTTATGCGGAAGATGGCATTCAAAGTAATGAATTTCGCCGGGGAAGCCATTTTAAAGGGCAAAACGATAAAATGTATTTTGGAGGAATCAATGGGATTACTTCCTTTTATCCTTCCCGGATTTTGCATGAAAATCCATTGTTAGAGCTTGTTTTTACGGATTTCCTGGTGTATAACCAACCGGTGAGGGTCGGTAAGTCGGATATTTTGAAAAATTCTTTGGATGAAACCACTACTATCCGTTTGGAATACGACCAGCGAAGTTTTACTTTTCTGTTTGCCGCCCTTGAATACGGGATGCCTCAGCGTGTCAATTATTATGCTCAAATGGAAAATTTCGATACACAGTGGCGTCAGATCAAACATCCCAGCCGTAGTGTTACCTATACAAACTTAAATCCCGGCAACTATGTCTTTAAAGTGAGGGCGACTATTGATGGAAAACATGCCTTGCAAAAAGAGATACAAGTGGTGATTTTGCCTCCCTGGTGGTGGACTACTGCAGCGAAAGCGCTGTATATTATATTAGGTCTGATATTGTTATATGGATTCTATGTTTATTTGTCTTTTCGGTTGAGACAGCGCCGGGAATTAATGGAAAAAGAACAACAAAAACAATTGTCGGAAAGTAAGTTGCAATTTTTTACCGATATATCCCATGAAATACGGACGCCATTGACTCTGATCATTGCTCCATTGGAAAAAATGTTAGATACACAATGCGATTCTGCTTTGCAATCTTCCTATCGTATTATGTATCAGAATGCCATTCGTATTCTTCGGTTAATCAATCAATTGATGGATTTAAGAGCGTTGGATAAAGGCAAGTTGAAACTCAAAATAGAAGAGGTGGATATGTTGGAGTTTATTCGCAATATCATGGATTCTTTTACTGAATTGGCGAATACCCGTCAAATTGCTTTTAAATTGAGGACTGATGACAATTTGCCTGTCGTTTTTATTGACAAGGATTGTTTAGATAAGATTATTTTTAATTTGTTGTCAAATGCTTTTAAATTTACTCCCCAGGGTGGAAGTGTTGTCGTGGATGTACAAACAGACAGGCGTGAGCAGTTGGTAATTTTTGTTCAGGATTCGGGAATTGGGATTTCAAAAGAACAGCAGGAGTATATTTTTGACCGGTTTTATCAGGTTCGGGACGGAGCTCGAAATACTAAAATGGGAACAGGCATTGGATTGCATTTAGCCAAAATGATGGTCGAATTGCATCATGGCTCTCTTGAAGTCGAAAGCGAACCGGGAAAAGGCAGTAAGTTCAGCATCCGGATACCGTTGTCGAAAGCAGCTTACAGTGCTGACGAATTCGGAACTGGAAATGAGGAAGCTCCGGTCACTATGTTTCAACCATCTATGCCTGCTTTTGTGGATGAAAAACAAGCCTCGACAATGAAACAGAGAAAACAGAAAGGATTTGAAGCGGTGCTTGTCATCGAAGACGATATGGATATTTTGCATTATATAGAATCGGAATTGGGCGCGAATTATCATGTTTATACGGCCAACAACGGAAAAGAGGGATTAACCAAAGTATTACAATATTTGCCTGATATTATTGTCAGTGATATTGTGATGCCAGAAATGGATGGGTTGACATTGTGTAAATTAATAAAAACGAATGAAAAAACCTGTCACATTCCGGTTATTTTGCTTACTGCGAAAACCAGTGTCGAACAACGGATAGAGGGATTGGAAATGGGAGCGGATTCGTACATTCCTAAGCCATTTAATATCAAACATTTACAAACCCGTATCGGGCAATTGATCCAATTGCGGGAAACATTGAAACAAAAATATACCGGCGAAATGGAAGTTGTTGAAGAAAATATCAAAGTAGTAACGTCCGATGAAAAATTAATAGCCCGGTTCAATGCAAAACTGAAAGAACAAATCAGTAATCCCGATTTGAATGTGGATTCGATCAGTAAAGAGCTTGGGATCAGCCGGGTGCATCTTAACCGCCGATTGAAGACGATTACAAATGATTCACCGGGTAATTACATCCGCAGCTATCGTTTAAAACATGCAGCCTGGTTGTTGTTAAATAAAAATATGGCTATTGCCGAAATTGCTTATGCCGTTGGCTTTTCTTCCCAGGCTTATTTTAGCAATATTTTTAAAGAGCATTATGGTATGTCTCCAACGGAGTACGTGGAAACGAACAAGAAGAATTGAGAATGGAATTATTTTAGGACGAAACCTCATTTCCAATCTCAATTCTCCATTCTCCATTCTCAATTAGTATTCCGTATTTTGCGGATCAAAATTTGTCCAGCCTTTCATCCAGTTGTCAGCATCAGCATCGCTTTTGAATGCTCCAATGTAGTCAACTTTATCGAATCCCGAAAGTTTGGAATCTTTGAACAAATCACTGGTGTTTTTTCCTGTAAGTGGACTGCCGCTTTTTGGACCGTAATTCGGACTAGCTTGCAAACTATTAGGCTGGTTCAACATCAATTCAGAAATCGCCGAATAATATTGGTTTCCTGTTTGTGCTTTGAAGAAAGTGCTTGAGTATGATTCTTTGCTCGTATCTTCATTTACGCCATCAGCAGAATAATAGTCTTTCCAGCTTTTGTTTTTATCTGAACCTAATACTGTCATTCCTGCGAAATAGATATTTTGTAAAGATAATTCTCTGTTTTTAGCAGCATCATGTGTTTTACCCTTTTCATTATCCAATAATAAACCAACAGGGAAACCGATGGCAACAGAATTGAAGCAATTTAACTTGGAATTTCTACGGATTTGCATTGCAGCTTGGAATACACCTGGTTTTGCACCATTGTTTGGATTGTAACCACCTCCATTGATGTATGTTGTGGTATTTTCAAAAGCCGCATCTTGTCCGATTGGACCAATGAATGTTGCATTACTGAAAACGCAGCTTGTGTTCGGAGAAGCAGTTGTTCCGTCTTTGTTGTTATCTGATTCGAATCCGTTAGATAATGATGTGTCGGCAATTTTAGGATGGCGAACACTTAATAAGAATTGAAGATTTCCGGAAAAACCGTTATCGGTATCGAATTCATCATCCCAACCATGGAAAGCAACCAAATATTTACAATTTACTGTTCCTCCGAACCATTCGTAAGAATCATCATTGGAATAAGAAACCTGCAAGTGATCGATTTGAGTGCCACGACCGACCGAGCCCAAAGTGATTCCGTTGATTTCCTGGTCAGCCATAAATGGGTATCCGGCAAATTCAACACGTACATAACTTAATACTCCTGAATTGTCGTCATCATTGCCTCCTCCGTGCGTAGTGCGAGGTCCACCTTCAATGATTTGTGCTCCGGCATTGTTTTTCGCACGGCCACAAATAATCAAACCACCCCAGTCTCCCGGTTTACGGCTTCCTTTCGGTTGTGCAGAAGTAAACACAATTGGTTCGGTGGCAGTTCCTTGGGCATAGATTTTTCCTCCCGGTTCTACAATCAAGGTAGCTTTTGTGTCTTTATCCCCCTTAAGAATAGTTCCAGCCGGAATGGTCAACGAAGAACCGTTGGTTACATATACCCATCCTTTCATAGTATAAACGCCTTTTTCTAAGGTGTAATCTCCATTGATTTCAAATTCCTGGGCTCCATCTCCAATTTGATTGCCATTAAAAACAATAGGAGTTTGTTCGTTAGGATCCGGTTCCGGAGTGGGATCATTGTTGTCATCATCACTACAACTAACACTGAACATTGCCATCAGGGCAATTGTCATAAAACTAAAAAATTTCATCTTTTTCATACTAAACTTATTAATAAATCAAAAAATAACTTTTACTGTTAAAGAAATATTTTGTCCGGGAGTATACTCCTTGGTAATTTGTTCCCGGGTTTGAAGTTTGCCGTCGGCATCATAGAATTTCGGGAATTGTTTGAAGATCACTTTTTGCGCTAAGAGGTCACGTATTCCTGCGCTTAATTCTATGTTTTTGCCGAATTTTTTACTGAGAGACAGATCCAGTACATTCCGTGGCATTTCATACATGTCGGGTACATCGTTGTTGATGCTACCTCCTTCGCTGGTGTCAACTTTGCCAATCCCGACAATACGCTTACCGATAATATTATACATTAATGTAGCATTGAATTGGTGTTTTTCTAATTGGTAGAATAGTCCTGCATTGACTAAGTAAGGCGATTGTCCCTGCATCGGACGATCATGTTCCATACTGTTTTCTCCAAATATGACTTTGCTATCGATCAAAGAACCGTTGAATAACAGCGAGAAATTGTCCATCCCTATGAAATCCAGACTTTTCTTGATATCCAGTTCCAATCCTACATTATTAGCGCTTTCGGCGTTTTCAAAAGTATAGGTGTAACTTCCTCCTGCATCCAGGTAAGTCCATTCGATTGGATTTTTGAAATGTTTATAAAACACAGCTAAAGAAATCAATTCCGCAGGAGAAGGGTAAAATTCATATCGCAAATCGAAATTTTGTATATAAGCTGGCTTTAACTTGGGATTTCCTTTGATCGAACTGAATAAATCGAAGTCATAATAAACAGAGGACGATACTTCCCTGAATTCCTGACGGTTGATTGATGAACCATAAGCAAAACGCATCAACTGTTTTTTATTAAAATTGTAAGTTGCATTGATCGAGGGAAATAGGTTTAGCTGATCATAATTAGTCTCTTTAGTCAAGTCTTCCTTTATGGTTGTATAATTGGTTAATGTCATTTTGTTGTATTCCAACCGGGCTCCCGTATAAATATTGAATTTATTAAAAGGAAGGTTGAATGCTAAATAAGCGGCGCCTAACATATCGTCTCCTGAATAACTGTTGCGATTGTCTGTATCCTCATAAATATATAATTTATCGAAACCATAATTTTCGGGAATAAGAATAGATTGAACTACATTGCGATAGGGAAAATCACTCGAAAAGCTCCCATCATTCCAGCGATAATAAAAAGCGCGGGTATCATAGTCGCGGGTACGGTATTCTCCATAAATTCCGGTTTTCAACAGTGGTTTGAAATTGCTTCCTAATGATAGTTCACGATCATAATTCATTGTCACAGAATAAAGATATTCATTGAGCTTGATGAAATCCCTGAATATTTCATTTTGATCGATATGCATTTCTCCATAATGAGGGTCGTCTGCAAATCCGTTTTCTTCACGTTCAAGAATTCTCCGGTCCGGTTGATTTTTATTGGAATAGGAAAACCCTAATGTCCAATCCATTTTATTCGTATCAGTAAAAGTGTGATTCCCCGCTAATTGTCCGGAATAAGCACTTCGACTGCTATATACATACTCTGTTTTTTCCTGATTATATAGCCCGCTGAGGTATTGATATCCTTCACGTTCAGTGTATTTGTCCCTCCCAAGTTGGTTGAACATATTCCTGAATTCAAACCTATTATTGGAGTTATTGATGAATGTTAAATTAAATAATCCGCCTATTTTAGAATCTGTAAGATAAATATCGTCTGTATATTTATATAAATAGGTAGGTTTATCCTGCTCCACATTGTAAACTCCGAAGCGGGAATTTTCCATGTTTGTATAGGAACGGGACGTATAGCTGTAGTTCAAGGCTCCAATCAGCCCCCACTGCTTGCCCGATTGAGTGTCAAAACGGCGGTTCAACACTAAGGACAAGCGTTGATCGGGTATCGCTTTCTTTTCATGAACATCCCAATTGTTGTTGAAACCGCCTTTGGTAACTGCGTCCACCTGATTTGCATCGTTATTGTTCAACCGTTCGGGGACAATATTGTTGAGGCTCCGGAAGCCGTTGTCAAAACCCAACCAATCGGTCGAACTTCCGTTGCTGTATTTGAAATCGTTGAATGTTGTTTTGGTGTTGTAATTCATTCCATAGTTAACATTGAATGAATTTTCCGAAGGCATATTTTTCGTTGTGATTTTAATAAATCCTCCTGAGAAATCGGCCGGAAGGTCGGGAGAGGGAGATTTCACAATCATAATATTTTCAATCTGTCCACTAGGGATAACGTCGAAGGAAAATGAACGGGAATCCGCTTCCATTCCGGGAACGGCGCTATTGTTGACCCATACATTATTGTATCGTTGAGACAATCCGCGGGCAATTACAAACTTATCATCGATAATAGAAATGCCAGGAATACGCTTGATTACTTCTGATGCATCCCGGTCTTGTGTACGTGTGATTTGTTGGGACGAAACTCCACTGACTACTGTCAGTGCAATTTTTTGTGAGTGAAGCATGGATACTTCCGAGTTCATCCTTCTCACACTGGTGACAACTACTTCGTTTAACAATTGAGACGATTCGACGAGAGCTACATTTACTGGTGAAACTTGTCCGGAAGCTACTTCTACATCTGATAATTCGACTGTTTCGTATGAAATGTAATTGACCTTTAACTTATAGGTTCCGGCAGGAATATTCTCTAATTTGAATTTACCATCCAAATTGGTTCCTGTACCTTTGTTTAAAGACTCCAGGGCGACAGTTGCCCCGATAATGGCCTCTCCTGTTTTTTTATCAAGAACAATGCCCTCAATACTTCCATTGCCAGAAGCCAACAGGGAGGTTACACATAATAAAAAAATGATTACTAAATACCCGAATTTGCTTGTCATAAAATAAACTACTAAATCAATTTCGGGAGCAAAATTCGGAGTATTATGTTGCTATACGATTACAGGATTGTGAAGAAAATATTTCTTGAAGTGGAATTATTGTTTGAAATGATGCTCATTGAATGTTTAACAAAACAACATCAATTTATAACTGATAATAATATGAAAACGCTGCAAGGAGAAAGGAATTATCAAAAAAAAACCTTAAATTCGCTCCGTTAAAAAATAAATAAATGGGAAATACAACAACAGTTTTTTCCGGGTTTACTCCTGCAACGATCCAATTTTTTAAAGATTTGGCTGAGAATAACAATAAGCCATGGTTTGACGAAAATAAAACGGTCTATCAATCGGTATTGTTAGAGCCGCTGAAAGCCCTGGTGACGGCGATGACACCGGCTATGTATGATATTGATCCTCGAATGGATTTTCGCCTGAACCGCGTATTATCACGTATCTACAGGGATATTCGGTTTTCTCATGACAAAACTCCATATAAAACGCACATGTGGATGACTTTCCAGCGGTTGGTGGAAAAATGGGAAAATTTTCCCGCCTTCTTTATGGAAATTTCCGGCGATGGATATGCGTACGGTATGGGATTGTACGGCTCTGATAAAAAAATCATGAATAGTTTTCGTTCCCAGATTGAATATGAGCAAAAACATTTCGAGGAAATTACAAAAGAATTAACCTCCAAATGTGGTTTCAAGTTGGAAGGCGAAGAATACAAACGACCGGTGAAGAATGAGTTACCGGAATATTTTCAGCCTTGGATGCAACGAAAAAGCGTTTACCTGATTAAAAACTGTCCGGTTGGAAAAGAAATGTTTGATGCAAACTTTGCAACCCTGTTGGGCAATGAATTTACACTAATGAAGCCTTTTTATGAATTTCTGGCAGAGGCAAGTGATATATGATCTTTAAAAACTAAAATAATCAAATCATGAAAGCAATTGTATTCTCCTTATTATTAATGATTTCCATTTCGCTGTTTGCGAAAGTGGAATTACCTCCCATGTTTACCAGCAACATGGTATTACAGCAACAGACCGATGCTCCGATTTGGGGTAAAGCATCTCCGGGAAAAAATGTTGAAATTATTACTTCCTGGAACAATCAGAAGTATAATGTAACAGCTTCTGCCGATGGCAATTGGAAAACCAGTCTGAAAACTCCTGTTGCAGGAGGCCCTTATACTATTACTATTTCCGACGGAAAGAAAGTGGAATTAAATAATGTAATGATCGGAGAAGTCTGGATTTGTTCAGGACAATCCAACATGGAAATGCCATTGGCCGGATGGGGGCAAGTTCTTAATTATGAACAGGAAATAGCTGCAGCTAATTTCCCCGATATCCGTTTATTGCAAGTCGATAAAGTAACCGCTTCACAGCCTCAATCCGATTTGAAAGTTTCTACAGGTGGATGGCAGGTATGTTCTCCGGCTACCATCGCTGAATTTTCTTCTACAGCTTATTTCTTTGGACGGAATTTATATCAAAATATGAATAACATCCCCATCGGCTTAATCAACACATCTTGGGGAGGAACGATTGCCGAAGCCTGGACAAGTGCAGAAACGCTTGAAAATATGCCTGATTTCAGAAATGCAATCAAGAAAGTACAAGCGTCTGATCTGAATGAAAAAACGTATCAGCAACAGTTGCAAGCCTGGACAGTTCAATTAGAAAAGGCCGACAATGGTTTGCAGGATGGTGTCGCTGTTTGGGCGGCTCCCGATATGAATGATACCGGTTGGACAAAAATGTATCTTCCGGGTTTGTGGGAAGACAAAGGTATGGCTAATGTAGATGGAATCGTATGGTTTCGTTACACAGTGGACATTCCGGCCACTTTTGCAGGTAAAGATTTGACTTTAAGCCTCGCCATGATTGACGATAATGATATTACTTATTTCAATGGCAGGCAAATCGGATCTACCAATGGATTTTCTACTCCGAGAGTCTATACAATACCTGGTAAATTGGTAAAAAAAGGAAAAGCCACGATCTCCGTTCGAGTAATGGATACCGGAGGAGGCGGCGGTTTTCATGGAAAACAGGAAGAAATGTACCTGGCGTTGAAATCAGAAAAACCGGGAGAACAAATTTCTTTGTCGGGCAATTGGAAATATCAGCTTGCGGTCGATTTGAATAAATTTGAAAGAGCGCCTGAATCACCCAATAATCCCAACCGGACTACAGTGCTTTACAATGCTATGATCCATCCTTTGGTTCCATACGCAATTCAAGGCGCTATTTGGTATCAGGGCGAATCCAATGCCGATCGTGCAGCGCAATACAGTGAATTGTTTCCGTTAATGATAAGGGATTGGAGAAGCCAATGGAATCGCAATTTTCCATTCTATTTTGTGCAATTGGCCAATTTTATGAAACTTCAGACCGAACCGGAAGAATCGGATTGGGCGGCATTGCGGGAAGCTCAATTACAAACATTAAATCTTGAAAATACAGGAATGGCCGTGATCATTGATATTGGAGACGCAGTGGATATTCATCCGAAAAATAAACAGGATGTAGGAAATCGCCTCGCGTTGGCCGCCCGTGCTAAAACTTATGGGCAAAACATTGCTTACTCGGGTCCGATTTATCAATCCTATACTATTGAAGAAAATCAGATGCGCATTCGCTTCTCAAATACGGATGGCGGACTGAAAACTAAAAATAACGAGCCGTTGAAAGGATTTACCATTGCCGGGCCGGATCATAAATTTTACTGGGCTGATGCTAAAATAGAAGGAAATGAAATTGTGGTAAGTTCGCCTCATGTTCCATATCCTGTTGCCGTGCGCTACGCATGGGCCAATAATCCGGTATGCAACTTATATAATGGGGCTGGATTGCCGGCTTCTCCTTTCAGAACGAAATAAGATGTAAACGTTATGGCACGCGGATGACACAGATTGGGCAGATTATCACGGATATTTTTCTTGTTGAATAAAATAGAAATAAAATACAATCTGCCCAATCTGTGTCATCCGTGTGCCATAACATTTGTCATTTCCGTTCAGCTAAAACAATACCGGCCAAAATCAATAAAGCGCCAATAATCGCCACCATCGTGATGGTTTCGTGAATAATCACAGAAGATGCCACTAAAGTAATCAGGGGAATAATATAGACATAATTGGTGGTACGAATTGCGCCTAACTTTTTTACTGCCAGATTCCAAAAGAAAAAACATAACAAAGAGGCTCCGATTCCCAGAAACAATAAATTACTCCATATTTTAGGCTGAAAAAGTATTTCTGTGTTAATATTCAGTGGTTTAAACCAAAATACAGGAAGAATAGTCAACAAACCATAGAAGAAAATTTTTCTGGTGATGAACAATGTAGTGTATCGCTTTTCTACGGATTTTAGCAAAATAGTGTAAAACGCCCAACATAAAGCTGCCGATAGACTAAGAAAATCGCCCCAGGGATTGAGTGCCAGGATGTATTGCCCGTTAAATACCACCAAGGCCACGCCACCCAACGCAATGAAAGATCCGATGATAATATTGCGATTTAGCCTTTCATTGGAGACAAAAAAATGAGACAAAATAGCTGTCATCAAAGGAGCGGTACTGACTAACAGAGCGACATTGGAAGCCTGGGTATAATGCAAAGCATAATTTTCCGTAAGAAAATACAACGAGCCGCCTGTAATGCCAAGGAGGAGAAATATACATTCATCTTTCCAGTGTTTTGAAAAAAGCCGGCTTTTTCCGAAAAACCAAATCCCGATATAAGCCAATAAAAACCGGTAAAAGAAAATGTCATCCGGAGCCAATCCCGAAAAAAGCAGGATCTTGGTCGATACAAATGTCAGACCCCATATCATGACAATTAAAAGAGCGGACAAATGATACCAACCAATGGAAACGTTCATTTTTTCTTGTGCTTTGTATTTTCTACGAGAATTTCCGATTGATGTAATTGTACGGGTTTAGACTGCTTTTTAGACATTTTCAGATTGATAAATTCAACCATCAAAGAGAAGAAAATGGCAAAATATAAGTAACCTTTCGGAATGGAACCGACTTCCGTACCCATTACTTTCAAATGCGATAAATGAGCAGCCTCTGTTATTAACATTACGCCGATCAAAATTAAAAAGGCCAATCCCAATATCTGAATACTGGGGTGGGTGTTGACAAAATGACTGACCGGTTCTGCAAACAACATCATGATGATAATGGAAATCACAACGGCGCTTACCATAATCATCATGGCGCCTCCATATCCGAATTCGTCGAAACTCACTAATCCGACAGCAGTTAATACACTGTCGAATGAGAAAACGATGTCCAATGCTACAATCTGTACAATGGCAGCTGTAAATTTGCTTTTGACGCTGGTTGCATTCAGCGTTTCGCCGGCTCCTTCCAGCTTATGATGAATTTCGGTCACGCTTTTATATAAAAGGAATAATCCTCCGGCAAATACAATAATACTTTGCCCCGAAACAGATCCTTCCATCCATGGCAATGCAAAAGTATAAATCGGTTTGGTAAGACTCATTACCAAAGAAATCCCAAACAATAAACCGATGCGGAAAATCATAGCTAAAAACAATCCGGTTTTCCGCGCTTTAGGTTGTTGTTGTTCAGGCAATTTGGAAGTGACAATAGAAAGAAATACAATATTATCGATGCCCAGCACTATTTCCAGAAAAGTTAAGGTCAGTAATGCCAACCAGGCAGCGGGTAGTAAAAAAACTTCTAAAAATTCCATGTCTAAAAAATTTTTTGCAAAAGTAATAAAAGATCAAGATTTGAGCATAGAAGTTGAATAAAAGAAAAAAAGATTGTACAATTTTATATCCCATCTGCCTATTTACTGGGATTCAATATCCTATTGCTTCATGACCCGACGATAAAGGATACCTGTCCCGGTTTCAATTCTGAAAATATACATACCGATCGGTAATGGCGTTATGTCTTTGGTTAGATCAGCAGCAACGGCATTGACTTTCAATTCTGGTAAACAAACAATCCCACTTACATTCATGACTCGAATTGTATTAATCCCGGTATTATCGGGGGAAGTAATAAATAGCTGATTCGTAAATGGATTTGGGAAAATAGTGATATTATTCTCCAACTTGTTATCATGAAAACCTCCTGAGTCATCCAATTGAAAATTGGCTTGAATATTTTTATTCGTATTCATAGTAACTGTTTCTGTTCGATTGGTTGAATTCATGTCGCCAGTCCAATTAACAAATGCATAACCGGCCGCCGGTGTGGCCGTGATCGAAACGGCATCTCCTGTATTATACAATGCTTTGAAAGGAGTAATGCTTATTGTGCCTTGTAATGCATTATTGACCGTTAAGGTTAGGAAATGTTGATTGTTGTCGGTAGCGATATTCTCTAACTTAATATTTTTCAAATTAATAGCGTTGTCAATACCTGGTTCTATAACCCTGTTGATTACAACGGAATAATTTCCCCCGTCAAGATGAACGGAACCTAACTCTTGATCAACATAAAGATTGCTGCCAATTCCACTTGTCGTGTACTGACCTTGTATGTTGCGTGGTATATTATCGTGAATAACCGCAATATTCAAATGTCCGGTTGTAATGGTTTCCATTCCTGCAATTTCTCCTTTGATTATAAAATCGGCCTGGCAAGATAATTCCAACTTCCATGTTGCGGCGCCGGTTTGCCAGTCAATAATTGATTGGGCTTCCGGATCATAATTGATCCCCGATTCATTTAAGCGAGCCACGCTTGCCGGCAAGATAACCCTGCCATTTCCGTCAGGAAAAACAGCCCCCATTTCGAAGACTGCAGAGTAACTTGCATGACCATCCACTATGATGGTTCGATTTTCTGGAGCAGGCGAATCTTCCCAGGATGCAAATTGGTACCCGGGCATGGGAACAGCCATCAGATTCACTATATCGCCACTTTCGTATGCGGATTTATTTGGAGATTTTGCAATCCAACCATAATCAGCATTATTGACATTTGTACTGATCATAAAATTGTCTGAATGACGAGATAAAGTAATATGGTCGAAATTAATAGCCGGATTGTTCACCCGAAGAGTCAACGTATAAGTTCCGGGGTTTAATGCGAAATCACCGATCGTACGGTCTTCGTATGTTCCCCATCCTCCGGTCGTCGTCACTTCTTGAGTCAGGGTATAAGAGCTGACAGTAATTGTCAAAGAAACAGTCGGATCCCAATCTCCTGCAAAATTAACAATTGCAGAGAATGTTGATTTTCGTGTAGTCGTCAAAGACCAGGACACACTGCCTTCTTTCCAGTTGCTGATAGTAGAATTGTTGAACGATGCATCCGGATTGATGTCATTGCCGGGAATGGCGCTATCCGCTGCAAGAATTACATTGCCGTCAGCCGGCTGTTGAACCGGCTGGGCAAGTAAAACCATAGCCATGGATATCAATAATATAATTGTAATTAATTTTTTCATTGCGAGTTTTTTTATGAAATTTATCTTAAATGGACAGGCAAGGTATAAACGCCGCCATCCGCATACATTTCTATTGTATATTGGTTTCCAGCCAGAACATTGCAATCTTCGGAAAAGCTGCAAATATTATTTCCTGCCTGTGTTGGAGAGGAATAAAACTTCCGGATTACATTATTGCCGGTATCTTTTAGTTTAAACAACACTGGAGTGGTGTTTTGTACATAATAAGGCAATTCATATATATCCTTATCAGGATGACGTACCATATCGTATTCATGGGTTTGTTCGTTTTTAATCACAAGAGGAAATCCGGAATTAAGCGTAGGAACAGTTATTCCCGCTTTAGCCAGTCCGCTTTGTATTTCAGGTGCTTTCATCAGCAAATTCCAGATAAGTCCGCTACGGTAATTTTCTATCATGACTACAATTGGGCCTTGATCAATAGCCAGATTTTTTGCTGCTGTCAAACCGTCTGCCGGAGCATAAGCATCTACTAATCCGTAGGTTGTTTGCATGGATGGATTTTGAGCCAGATTCAATAATACCTGTAATGCATAATAGGGTGTATAGGCAATGGAACTAACGGCGGCCGTAGGTGCAATGATGCCATCGTCATCATTGGGGTGTCGCGCCAGGTAAGATCTTATGTCGTCCACTCCATAACATGCTGTAAGACCCCAGTTTTGTTCATCATAAGCAAAAGCGGCCGGAGCATCGCTAAGACAATAAGCTCGGTTGATCATCACATGTGCGACCTGTTGTTGCCAATAAAAAACCTGATTGTCTTGCATCAAGCGAGGATCTAAACCTAAGAATGAATATTGGGAAAGAAATAACGGACCCCCTTTGTCTCTGTCTAAAGCATAAGGATAACCATATTGGACATTAGTAAGTGTGTACATATTTTCTCCGTTTAGCCATCCGTTGGAATAGGCGCTTACCGGGATGGCGTGTTCAAGAGGAGCAGCCAATGCCAATAAGTAAGTAATCAAGCCTTCATTCCATCCTCGAAGTTCAAGTACCCATCGATTATCTCCGTCATTTGGACGGCCTTCGTCAAAGGCCCAGTAAAGGACATCCTTATTGTTAGTGTAAAATTTCCAGTCGATTTCATTCCAAAATAAGTTGACTTTATCCCGGATTTCTACTTCGATGGGATCGCTGGTGTCGAAATATTCCCGGGCAGCAAGTAGTCCGGCCATCATGAATGAGGTTTCAACCAAATCTCCGGCTTTCACCTGGCTTTCACCAAATGAAGCGATGGTTCCGTCTGTATTTACCCAATGAGACCATACGCCATGCACTCGTTCAGCAGTTGCCAGGAATCGAACCATTTTTTGTACTCGTGATGCAGCGTCCCGACGGCTTATCCAACCCCGTTCTACGCCGACGATGATAGACATTACTCCGAAGCCACTGCCTCCAATTGTGATTACGTTGTAGCCACGTTGATCTCCTTCGTATGCTAAGCATGATGCGGGATCTGTATAGTTGATAAAATAAGTGAAAGCTTTATACTGCTGATCATCAAGAATGGGTTTGACAATGTTGGGTGTATAGCTTTGCTGGGCTTTTGCCGGTATAATTGATATACTGCATAAAAGCAAAACCAATGATATATAAAATCGATTCATAACTATTTAATAACATAAAAGTTTGTAATTGATAAAAAAACAACATAACCCTATTTTTTGTTTTGAGAAAATAACCGGTGTTTTGCTTGATTTGTGATTTCATTTTCTTATAAAAATAGCCCGGCCGCTACATATCCCGAAATTCGCAATTATGTGTTGTATAACATGTTAATAAGTGTAATGACTTACACTTATTATATGTATCTTTGGCCAGAATATTTCTAATCGCTTTGTGTATGAAAAAAATAGCATTCTTCCTTTGCCTGATTGTGTTTATTTCTTGTAATGCAAAAGACAAGATGTCGCTGACAAGTCCCGATCAACAGATCGTAGTTAATCTTTATAATGAAAATGGGGAAGTAAAATATGATCTTCATTTACATGGAAAACAATTGCTTGAACCTTCTCCTCTTGGAATTGTGACAGAACAAGCCGATTTGTCTTCCAATCTTAAATGGAGTTATTCGGATGAAATAAAAGAAGTAGTCTGTGATTATCCATTGACTTTTGGAAAAAAGAGCCAGGTAAAAGCCAGCTACAACGAGCGTTTATTCTCATTTAAAAATGAGGCAGGAGAACAATTGGATATTATCTTTAGAGCAGGTAATGACGGAGTTGCATTTGCTTACCAACTTCATGGAACGGGCGGAAATATTATTTTGCAAGAAACATCCGGATTTAAATTGCCTGCTGCATCTACCGCTTTTGTTTCTCCGTTGGCTAAAGCCAAAACGTTTTGGGCGCGGACTAATCCCAGTTACGAAGACCAGTATCAACGGGATATTCCGGTAGGAACACTTTCCGATTATGGCCAGGGATGGGTTTTTCCGGCGTTATTTAAAGTTGGAAATGACGCCTGGTTATTGGTGAGTGAAACCGGAGTGGATGGAAAATATGCAGCTTCACATTTGGCTGATAATTCGGAGAATGGATTATATAAGGTAGAGTTTGCCCATGCAGATCACAGCGTGCCGGCAGATCCGGCTACGATCTCTGTACAATTGCCGTTTACCACTCCCTGGCGTACTATCAATGTCGGGGAAACTTTACAGCCTATAGTCGCATCCACATTAGCCCAGGATTTAGTAACTCCCAAATATGAAGCCAAATATACTTACTCTCCGGGAAGAGCCACCTGGAGCTGGTTGGTATTGAAAGACGAATCGGTTAATTATCAGACTTCGAAAGAATTTATCGACATGGCTTCCGCTCTAAATTTCGAATATTGCCTGATCGATAATTATTGGGATCCGCAGATCGGAAAAGAGAAAATGGCGGAACTGGCAGAATATGCCAAAGAGAAAAATGTCGGCTTAATATTGTGGTATAATTCGAATGGCAGTTGGAACGATGCGCCTCAGACTCCCAAAGACAGGATGATTGACCGGGAAATTAGAAGAACGGAGATGGCATGGTTGCAACAGATTGGGGTTAAGGGTATTAAAGTTGACTTCTTTGGCGGCGACAAGCAAAATACGATGCAATTGTATGAAGATATTTTGCGCGATGCCAATGATTTCGGTATTGTCGTCAATTTCCATGGCTGTACATTGCCCCGGGGCTGGGACAGAATGTTCCCGAATTTTGTAACGGATGAGGCTGTAATGGGAATGGAATTTTGTACTTTCGAACAAAAAAATGAAGATTTGCGTCCGTTGCACGCAACTACGTTACCATTTACACGTAATGTTGTTGCACCCATGGATTTTACTCCGGTAATATTGAATCCTCGTCTTTGGGTCAAACCGGATGAAGGTAATTATCGAGTCACCACGGCCGCCTTCGAATTGGCGCTTCCTGTAGTGTTTTATTCTGCAGTTCAGCATTTCGGCTTGGTGCCCGACAATTTAAAACAATTTCCTGATTTTGTTTGGGATTATTTTAAGCAAATACCGACTGTCTGGGACGAAACGATGCTGATCGATGGTTATCCGGGCAAAAATGTAATCATGGCCCGCAGGAAAGCATCGACCTGGTATGTTGCCGGAATCAATGGAGAAAACCAGCCGGCAGAGTTGTCTTTTTCTTTACCATTTCTCAACCATGAAATCAAGGCAAAATGCATTGTCGATCAGGAGAATTCGCGCAATGAATTGACATTGCAGCCGGTCGTTTTGAAACACAATGCAAAAGTAACCATGCCATTGCAAGCCCATGGCGGTTTTGTATTGATCATCGAAATGCCGTAATTAATACATCGCTTCAATTTCCTGCTTGTACTTTTCGGCAATAAATGAACGTTTCAATTTTAATGTATTGGTCAACTCTCCGGTGTCGATCGAAAACGGACGGGGCAGGAGAGTGAAACGTTTGATTTGTTCGAAACCGGCAAAAATATCTTGAAGCCGCTCAATTCGATTTTTGACCATGTCATTGATTAATTGATTTTGACACAGGTCGATACTGTTTTCATAAGGAATATTATGCTTGACAGCATACGCTTCCAACGCTTCATAATTAGGAATCAGTAAGGCAGTCACATATTTTCTTCGATCTCCTATTACGGCAGCAGTTTCAATATATTTATCTTCTGCCAATCGGGTCTCGATTTGTTGGGGAGCAATGTATTTTCCGTTAGCAGTCTTATATAAATCCTTAATCCGGTCGGTTAATACAATTGCGTTGGTTTCAGTCAGATAACCGCTGTCGCCTGTACGCAGCCAACCGTCGGCGGTAAACGCTTGCGCAGTAGCTTCCGGTTTCTTGTAATAGCCGTGCATGACTGTGTTGCCCTTGATCAGAATTTCATTATCGTCTCCGATTTTCACCTCTACTTCAGGCATCACTTGTCCAACCGTGCCGATTTCAAAACCGGTTTGAGGAAAACAACTTACGGTGGCCGTAGTTTCAGTGAGTCCATATCCATAAACCAATGGAATATTGACCGATTGTATCAATGTATTAATATTATCGGAGAGAGTGGCTCCGGCGCAAGGAAAAATCAGGCCGTTTTCTATTCCGACAGTTTTTTTCAACAGTTGATATATTGTTTTATCATAAAAATTGAATTTAGTACGAATCCACCACGGCGCAATTTTTTGTTTGTTCCGGTATTCGAGGTTGTGAATTCGCCCGGTTTCAATCGCATCCATAAAAATTTTCCTGACCAACGGGCTTGATTCTGCGATTTTCTCTTGCACGCCGGCATATACTTTTTCCCAAAATCGAGGCACGCAACTCATGGCATGAGGACGCACTTCACGTATTGTCGTTTGTATTTCCCTCGGATCTAAATTGATCGCTAATGTACACCCCCAATACAAACAGAGAAATGACCAGGCCTTCTCAAAAATATGAGTCAACGGAAGCATGCACATCGAAACAAAAGGCTTAGGAATATAACCTAATCGTATATCATGAATTTTGAATGCTTCCAAATAATTCGAATGTTTTAAAATGACCCCTTTCGGTTCGCCGGTAGTTCCCGAAGTATATATAAGATGCACCACATCCTCTTCGCTCACCTGTTTGGTGCGGCGTTCTACTTCGGCCTTTACTTTTTCCGAAACCTCTGTATTTTGAATAAAATTATGAAAGAAAACAGATGAATGGTCTTCGGGCGACAATTGTACCGAAGCATCCAGAACAACTAATTGTTTTAAAACAGCAGATGATTTCAGTGCCAGGTAAGCATGGTCGTATTGCAATTGTTCGCCGACAAATAACAACTTGATTTCAGCTTCGTCAATCATATATTGTATCTGAGCCACAGAGGAAGTGGCATACATGGGCACGCATATAGCCCGGTTGGCAAAAGCTGCAAAGTCAACATAAAGGCATTCTGCCATGTTTTGAGTATAAATTCCAATCCGGTCGGTTGCATTGATTCCCCATTGGCACATCGCCCAGGCAGTGTGCTGGATTTTTTCCGAAAATGCAGTCCATGAAATATTGTTCCAGGAATTGGTTTTTTTGTCTCTGGTTTTTAAGGCAGTACGTTCTCCTAACCTTTTCGCATTATAAGCAATTAAACCGGATAATAATATTGGATCATTCATATTGAGGCACGATTAAGGTACAAAGGTACGGTTTTTATTTTGACCCTTGTTGAAGAATTCTATCTGCTTCTCATAATTTTTTATTTTTATGCAAAACATGTATGATGTACTCGACTGTATTGTTTGTACGGAAATTTGCTGTACATTTGTATTTATGGTTGTAATTGCAGATAATAAAATACAATAGTGGACAATTTATATCTGTCTGCCTGGGGATTACTTAAAAAAATAATTGCCATTCCTTCGCACAGCAGGGAAGAGGCGGCTGTTGCCGATTACCTGGCAGATTATATGAGGAACAAAGCGTTGAAAGTGAGTCGGAAAGGAAATAATCTTTGGGTGATTTCTCCTGATTTTGATGCAACAAAACCGACCATTTTACTCAATTCGCATATTGATACCGTTCGTCCGGTGACCGGATGGAGTACCGATCCGTATCTTCCATTGGAAGAAGAGGATAAATTAACAGGACTGGGAAGTAATGATGCCGGAGCCAGTGTGGTGACCTTGTTGCATGCGTTTTTGCATCTGACGGGAAAGACGCAATCATACAATCTGATTTTCCTGGCTTCATGCGAAGAAGAAATATCAGGCAAGGATGGTATTGAAAGTGTTTTGCCGGATTTGCCTCCGATTGATTTTGCGATCGTAGGCGAACCCACGGGAATGCGTCCCGCCGTGGCGGAAAAAGGATTGATGGTACTGGATTGTGTAATATATGGAAAAGCCGGCCATGCAGCACGCAACGAAGGAGTCAATGCGATTTATAAAGCGATGGATTGTATCGAATGGTTTAGAACCTTTGAATTTCCTTTGAAGAGCGAATGGTTGGGAACAGTAAAAATGAGCGTGACTCTGATAAAGGCCGGAACACAGCACAATGTCATTCCCGATCGCTGTGAATTTACGGTAGATGTACGTACGAATGAATGTTATGACAATCATACCTTGTATGAAATGATTCGCTCGATGAGCGGCTGCGATGAAGTCAACGCCCGGTCTTTCCGGTTGAATTCGTCGTCGATTCCTATGCATCATTCCATTGTAAACCGCGCTATTGCTCTCGGGAAAGAGCCATTTGGTTCACCTACATTATCTGATCAGGCATTGATGCCTTTTCCATCGGTCAAGATCGGGCCGGGCGATTCATCCCGTTCTCACACGGCGGGAGAATTTATTTTGCAACGTGAATTGAAGGAAGCCATTTACATTTATATTCAATTGTTGGATGGTTTTAAAGTATAATCGGAATTCTTGATCGAACCGTTAATTTTAACTTAATTTCTCAATTTCAATTGTTAAAATTCAATTTGTTAAAATCATTTAAGCATTCGATTTAATCTTTTTTCATTTTTTGTGGAAATGTTAAACAAAAAGTGTCGAACTTTGTTTTTGTATTAAAGGAGAGTCATTTATGAGGAAGTCAACAATATGGTTTTTAACCTGTGTAATGATTTTTGCTTTTGTCGGACTGTTGCTATTGCAAGTATATTATATACAGGATATATTAAAAAGCCGTAAAGAACAATTCCGGGAATCGGTAAAGAGGAGTCTTTACCAGGTGTCGAGGAACTTAGAGTTGGATGAAACCGGTCGGTATTTGGGAGATTATGTATTGAAAAACAGTACGAAAATATTGTCGAAAGACGAACATAGTTTTCGGTTTACAAACCCTGCCGGTACGATGAACATCGAAATCAGTTCGATCACTACACGTCAGGCGTTGAAAATCTCTCCCAGCTATGGCAAGAGTGCCATCGTGGACAAATCGCAGGAGTTGCAGGAATCTCAGCAAGATCGGTATTTGTATTACGATCGTTTGGTGCAGGAAGAAGTGGCGCGTAATCTGATGTACGAATCGGATACACGTCCGATTGAAGAGCGTGTGGATTACAAAAAGATGGATAATTATTTAAGTGCGGAATTATTTAATAATGGACTAAAACAATTACCCTACCAATTTGCAGTCGTAAACAGGGATCGGCAAATTGCTTATGCCAGCCCTGATTTTCAGGAAAATAAAGCCGAAGAACTATTTTCTCAAGTGCTGTTTCCGAAAGATCGGCCTTCGCGATTATATACTTTGTTGGTATATTTTCCGGCTCAAAGCAGTTACCTCCTCAAATCGGTCACATTGATTGTACCGTCTGTTGGATTTACCGTTGTGTTGCTTGTCATTTTTGTATATACAATTTATACCGTTTTCAAACAAAAGCGTTTGTCGGAAATGAAAAATGATTTTGTCAACAACATGACACATGAGTTGAAAACACCGGTTTCCACCATATCCCTGGCTGCCCAGATGTTGAAAGATCCGGCTTTGGTGAAATCACCGCAAATGTTCGGGCACATTTCAGGAGTGATCAATGACGAAACTAAACGCCTGGGTTTTCTGGTAGAGAAAGTATTGCAGATGTCTTTGTTTGAGGCACAAAAAACAACCCTGAAAATGAAAGAGTTGGATGCCAATGACTTGTTGGCCAACATTGCCCATACATTTGTGATTCGGGTGGAAAAAATAGGCGGCACGCTGGATGTTGATCTGGATGCATTGGATTCAACTATTTTTGTAGATGAAATGCATTTTACCAATGTTTTGTTTAACCTGATGGAAAATGCTGTTAAGTACAGGAAAGAAGACGTTCCCCTGCTATTGAAAGCTCGTACCTGGAACGACGGAGACAAAATATTCATCAGTATTCAGGACAATGGCATCGGGATCAGGAAAGAACATTTGAAAAAAGTATTCGATAAATTTTACCGGGTGCATACGGGCAATCGCCATGATGTGAAAGGTTTTGGATTGGGATTGGCTTATGTGAAGAAAATTATCGACGACTTGAACGGAAATATAAAAGTAGAAAGTGAATTGAGTGTTGGAACAAAATTTATAATTACATTACCTTATATAAAATAAAAAAATTATGGAAGAAAAAGTAAGAATCTTCATGTGTGAAGATGATGAGAATTTGGGAATGTTGTTGAGGGAATACCTTCAGGCAAAAGGATATGCTGTAGATTTGTTCGGAGATGGGGAAAGCGGTTCCAAAGCATTTCCTAAGGGACAATATGATATTTGTTTGCTCGATGTAATGATGCCTAAAAAAGACGGCTTTACATTGGCGCAGGAAATACGGACGGTAAATTCGACCATTCCGATTATCTTTTTGACAGCTAAAACCTTGAAAGAAGACATATTGGAAGGATTCAAAATTGGTGCGGACGATTATTTGACCAAACCTTTTAGTATGGAAGAGCTGTTGCTGCGCATCGAAGCCATCATGCGGCGTGTCAATGGGAAGAAAATAAAAGAAGTGGCTTCCTACAAAATCGGGAAGTTTACTTTTGATACCCAGAAACAAACACTGACGCTGGGCGACGAAATATCCAAGCTGACGACCAAAGAAAGCGAACTTCTCGGTTTATTGTGCGCTCACAGCAATGAAATTCTGGAACGCAGCTATGCTCTGAAAATTATTTGGGGAAATGACAATTATTTCAGCGCCCGTAGTATGGATGTTTACATTACCAAATTACGTAAATTATTGAAAGAAGATCCGAATATTGAAATTATCAATATACATGGCAAAGGGTATAAGCTTATTGCTCCTGCGCAGGAAGGATAAGAAAAGGGTACAGGGTACAGGGTGCAGGGTGCGGAGTTGGAAAATTCTTGTACCCTGCACCTGCCTTTTGCCCTTTGCCCTTTGCCTCTGCTTTGCAGTTTCCCTTTCCGCTCAATCCTACAACGATTGGGTGGGCAAATCATTTGATTATATCGATGCTAATCGGTTGGATTCGGCGGAAGTGGCATTGAAAAATGCCATGCGTTTGGAACCTGCCAATCCGGTAAATGCCTTGTTGCTTTCCAATTTGGGAACATTGCAGCGCCGTGAAGGAAAGGATGCAGATGCCATTGTTTCCTATACGGCTGCTTTAAGCAGATCGCCTAAGAATACTACCTTTTTGGCTAACCGGGCTTCCCTTTTTGCGGAAATGGGGCAATCTGAAAATGCCTTGATCGATTATTCTGTTTTATTGGAACAAGATCCGACAGATGAGGAGGCTTTATATCAACGGGGAATCCTTTATATGCAATTGAAAAATTATGAATCGGCGCAGGCGGATTTTGAACGCATTATCGCATTAAACCCCAATACATTGTACGGTCGTCTTGGAATTGTTTCCCTGTGCAAATTACGTAAAGAATACGATGAGGCCGAAAAAATCTATTTGTACCTGATGGATAGGATCAAAGATAACCCGGAGTTATATGCCGGACGGGCAGAACTTTATCTTTTGATGGAAAAACCGGGTAAAGCGCTCAGCGATGTTAATCAGGCTATTGCTTTGCAACCCGACAACAATCCTTATGTTTATATCCTTCGCGCCCGCATCAAATTGCGTCTGTTTGAAAAAGCATCTGCATCGGAAGATATTGAAAAAGCGCTTTCGTTGGGATATGATCCCGAAGAAGGACAACGGTTGCTGAATCTGTGTAAAAAGTGAATTTCATTTGGTGTTCATTAATCGCAAGCTGATCAAAATGACTACCAACGTTACGCCCACATCTGCAGCAATAGCAAACACTAAGTTGCTGAATCCAAAGAAAGCCAATAAGATAAACAAGATTTTTACGGCAATGGCGCCGATGGTATTCCGGCGAATGGTTTGTGTCGTTTTGCGTGCCAGCCGGATTAAAAACGGAATCAACGACAACTTATCGTTCATCAGGGCGATATGGGCTACTTCAATGGCCGTATCGCTTCCGGCAGCTCCCATGGCGATTCCTACAGTGGCCTCGGCTAAGGCCGGCGCGTCGTTTACGCCATCGCCCACCATGGCTACAGACTGATATTTTTCTTTTAATTGCTGAATCACTTCCACTTTGTTTTGAGGCAATAATTCGCTGTAAACAAGAGGAATATTTACCTGTTGGGCAATATGTTGAGCCGCTTCTTTACTGTCGCCGGTAATCATCGCCAGTTCAATGCCTTCGTTTTGAAGTTTTTGAATAGCTTCCAAACTGTCAGGTTTGAGTTTGTCGGACAAGGCTATAATTCCTTTTGTTTGTCCGTTGCAGCTTACCACCACACACGTTTTTCCCTGATTGGATAAATTAGTCACAGAATCCTCGATATTCGCATCCACCTGATGGTTTGATTTGATGAAATCAATTTTTCCAACCAGCACCGTCTTGTTATCACAATCTAAGCAAACCGATTGAGCGCCTTGTCCGACCACACTCTTGAATTGTTGTACATTATGCGGTTCGAATCCTTCTTGTTTTGCAGTATCTACAATGGCTTGAGCTAAAGGATGTTCGGAAAATATTTCGGTGCCGGCGCCACAAGCTAACAGTTCTTCGCGATCGACTCCCGGAAATGGGAGGACGTCAGAAACAACCGGTTTTCCGGAAGTAATGGTTCTCGTTTTATCCAGCCCGATGGCTCGTATTTTGGCCAATGCTTCTAAGTATTTACCCCCTTTTACCAGGATGCCTTTGGAAGACGCATTCCCAATAGCCGAATAAATAGCCACAGGAGTAGAAATAACCAGAGCGCAGGGACAGGAAATTACCAGTAAGGTAACAGCCTGATTGAGCCAATGATGCCAATCCAATTGTAAAATAAAGACCGGAACGGTGAATAACAGTACAGCGATCACAATGACAATCGGAGTATAAATGGAAGCAAATTTTTCAATGAAATTTTGTGCCTGAGATTGATTTTCCTGCGCTTTGTAAGTGAGTTCTATAATTTTGGCGAAAGCGGTATCGGTCGCTTTTTTCGTCGTTTTTATTTCAATAAAGCCATTTTGGTTTAATGTTCCTGCAAACACCTCGTCTCCGGTTAGTTTCATTTTCGGAACAGATTCGCCGGTGATAGACGATTCATCGACGGCAGTTTCTCCCGATTCAACAATACCGTCCAACGGAATCATGTCATGCGGTTTCACCCGGATGATGGTTCCCGGTTCTACATTTTCTACCGGCACTGTTTGTTGTGTTGCGCTGACAGTAGCTGTTTTAGGAGTATTACGTACCAATTGATTCAACGCCGACATACTGTTTTCGATTCCGACGTCTTCTAATTTTTCGCCTAATACATACAATACAATGACCACAGCGGCCTCCGGGTATTCTTCCAAATAGAAAGCCGCACAAACAGCAATCAACATTAATAAATTGATACTCGAAAAATTCAGTTTGAATAATGCCACGATTCCTTCCCGCAGCACATTATGACCGATCAATACAATAAAGGCAATATATACGAATACAGCGTATGGAGCGGGGATGTCCATTCCCAAAATAGAACAGATTTCTAAAATCAAAGCGATAATTACTGCAATTAATAGAAATACAAATTTTTTGTCGTGAAAAGGCAGTTTCATGTGTTAAGTGTTATAATGTGCACAAAGGTATTTTACTTCAAGAGTAGAAACAAAAAAAAACGGGAGAATGTTTATTCTCCCGAAGAAAGTTCGTACTATATCCACGGTCTTATTGTTTTTTTACTTCAAAAGCTGCACCCGCAGCACATTCAAAACCTGCATCAAAAATCACATTTTCGGCAGCATCAAAAATGACAGTGGCGTTATTGTTGATAATCACATCACCCTGAGCCTTGGACGAAGTGACATTGCGACCGATATAGATATTTTTGCCGGTTATATATCTGCTGGTGGCAATTGTTTCATTCTGAATAAAAACATTCTGATTCAATACACAAAGGTAGTGTAAAGTAAACTGTGTCAGCTTAAATTTCATTCAAATACTCGGCTCTGTTTTTCCCAATGGGTAATGTTGAGCCTGAGCTTTGTTGGTCAAAAACGGTTAGGGGTCAATCCCCTAATTATTGAATAATTAGTTTTGTTGGTTTTAATACTTTTCCTGTTATATCATTACATCGTAGAAAATAAATTCCTCGTGGAAAACCTATAATTGGGAGCATTGTTTCCTTTTGCTCTTCAATAAATGTTTCACAACATATTCGGCCAAGGTGATCATATAAATACAATCTGCCTGAAAATGGTTGTATAAAAGTCACTTGCAACTTATTGTCTATTTGTTTCGCTTGAAAAAAATCAGAAACAACAAGAGAAGGAATTCTCAAATAATAATCGCATTTTTCAAAAAAAGGATTCAAATACGACTCAGACTCAGTTTCATAACAGAGTAAATATGTACAAGCATCTGAATCTAAATAAGATGATAATCCGATATTCGGGCCTCTTCCTTCAATAAAGAGGTAAGGATCATCGCAGATTCCATTTGTACAATGGTAATTACGCACAACGACATCCATACGGACATGTTTGCGATTGTCTTCAAAATAAATAGAATCTACCAGGGCATACCACACCTTCTCTCCATCAGAATTGACATAATGTTTATTTCCATAATAATATTCATAAATAGAATGAAAACATGTTGATTGGAAATAATCTCCCAATAGAATAGTGTCTCCAATCCAAACATTCAAATTCATTATTTTCCTCATGTTTTCTACTTCTCCTACCTTTGTTTTAAAGGTCACTTCACCAGAAGATACATCTTCTGTAAAATAGTTATCAGGATTATCATTTACTTCTAACTTGTCATTGATAACAATTGAAATAGAACCAACATAGTCAAGACGACTATCTTCGATCACTGTATATTTTGTATATTCTTTCCCAAAACAAGATTTATACGTCGTTCCTCCTTCACAATTTGTATAATTAGGATTCAAATACAGCAATTGTCCGTTTTTCCAATAACACAATAACTCTGTTGGTGAAGTTCCTGCTTCATGCAATGGCGCAAAGAATCCATTTAACGAACCAATGCCCTGAATAACTTTTCCATATTCATTATTTTTGATAGCATACGATTGGTTGTTAAACAAACGAATAGAATCTGTGTCATTTTCCCAATGGAAATCGTATAGCAATTGCTCTTGATTAGTCTCGGGAAAATAAACAAATATTTTTTGCTCTTCATCTTCTCGAACAGCAGCAACAACAATATTGTCTTTTATTAGTTTGTAATACAACAACTCATTAATCATGGTGTCTCCGCCAACTTCATAGTTATAAATAATCGGTTGATCAGGCGCTTTGCCCAATGTGATTTCAGACCAACGAACCGCAGGTGTAATGCCCAACTCAGAGGCAGAACTCTTTGCTGCAAGAAAAGGGGTAATTATATAACTAATTACAAGGATGATACATGCTTTCATTTAACATTATATTAATTAGCGTTTTATAAATCTATTGGAATAAATTCTCGACTTATCATTATCATAGAATATAATTTGATAAATTCCTAATTGTAAATCGGATATGTCAATGAACTCAACAGGAAGACTCCCGGATTTCACCCATTGTCCCTGGTAATTAAACATACTATATGAACCAATGGAATTGGGCATGTTGACAAAAAGCCGGTCATTAACCAATGTAGGAAAAATCGCATAGTTTGAATATGTATTGGCAGGAATATTAACGCCCATATCTTTTGCATAACATGATTCAAAATTAGGATTCCGGTAAATGAGCCTATCATTCTCTTGAAAGCAGATGAATACGGGGGCATCCCGCGCATCCGGAATCCCCGGAGCAAAAGGGAAGAGCAAACCATATCCTATACTTCCAATTCCTTCTATCCAGCTGTCTTTTACATTACCAGGATAACGATCGCACACATTGATTCTTTTTCTATATTGATTTTGGATCAGTACAGAATCTACACTTTCAATTTCAACCTGCGTGTACCATATATCGTCCATAAGTTCGTATCCCCAGTACGAGGCGACCATTATTTCATCACCTGCCTTTACATCAAAATCAGCTATCAACCTTTCTTCTCCGTCATCGACATGGAGACAATACAGTTTTTCAGCTGTCGTATCCTCCCTTATAGCAGCAAAATACCGTAAATTATCGCTGCATTCTGTTGCCGAATAACAATATTGTTCGTAAACTTTCGTGTATCGTTTATTATCAATAATCGTATCTCCTTCAAACCAATATTTCATATCTAAAACAGACATGCAAGCACGGCTACGAGGCAAAAAATATTTTAATTCGGCAAAGGCCGAGTTTATGGATAAAAGACCTATAGTGATGGTCAGTATTAGTTGGGGGTTCATAATCATTATCTTTTACTCCGTTAATATCATCCGTTTCGTATTGACGACCGTATTATCTGCTATCAGTGTATAGATATACATTCCGGCGCTCAATTCCGATCCCTAAATTTGTATCGTACCTTTTCCCCGTTCTGCAACCGGAATGTTTTTGATTTGCTTTCCCTGCATATCATAAACATATAAGTTTGCCTTGACAATTTCGGCAGGAAGGTAATATTTGATTTCGGTATTTACTGTAAAAGGATTCGGCGTATTTTGGAATAATTGGCAACCGGCTATTGTTTCATTGGTCATATCAATGGAAGCAGTTTCATTAGTAGATGATTCAGAACGCAACTTTACTGGCGATACCCCGGTTTTCAACTCTTCAATCTGGGCTTGTTGGTCTCTTAAAGCATCCAGCATGACAGGAATCAAGCCAATGTAATCAACCGACAACATCCCTGTCTTATCATCTTCATAAACCAAATCGGGAAACTGTTTCTGAACATCCTGCGCCAAGAAACCGTAGAAAGTGCGGCTGGCCAGTTGTGGATTGGGTTGAGGGATAAATTCCGGTTTTTCAATGCCTCCGACTTCATTGATTGCAATCTCTTTTTGTAATTGTACTTTATTGTTGGAAGCGCCTTTCAATGTGTAGCTTACGCTGCGCAGTTGCATTAACCGGGAAGCAGTATGATCAATATCCTGGATATTTTCCTTCATCCGTTCATCTGAGCCGATTACGATATTACCATTCACTTTAACTTGTTGAGAAGAACCGCTTGTGCCGATTTCCAAAGCAACACTCGGAGTATTGTTGAAAATTCCAACACGGCCATTAATAGAATATAGGCAAAGAAAAAGAAGATATGTGATTTTTGTATTTTTCATAATCTTATCGTTTTATCCATTTAACAATATGATTTGTTTTGTCTGTAAATACAGAATGCATGAAATAGATGCCATGAGGTAATTGGTTTACATCAATAGCAATTTCCGTAGCTGTAATGTTTGTTTTTTTTGCGAATGTCACACCTTCAAGCGAAACGATTTCAAGAGCTGATATTATTTTGGAAGAACTTATCCTTAGAGTGTTTTCAAACTGACGGATTGACAGAAGGTTGTTTTTTAGTTTTATTTCATCTGTACCTCCTTGGTTATTTAAAAACTCTCCAGTATAAGGAGTTCGCAGTAAAATTTCTCCGGCAAGACAATATCCAAAGTCATTATTTTCTGCAAATACAAAATTCCCTTTCTCTGGGCTGCGATTTGGTTGATTGTGTGCATAGTTCCATAAAGAGTGGTTCATCTCCCAAGATATTCCGCCATCTTCTGTCTGATAGATAAATATTGTATAACGGCTACTGGAAGAACTAGGCCAATCATGTGCTATTAACATTCCTTTTGAATCATTACAGAAGTAAATTCCTGTAGAGAATTGGATTTTATCATCCATTATCCATTGGTTGTTACTTTCTGTAAATATAGAGGTATGGGGATCATTATTGACTACAAGAACATGCACTTTATTTTCTGTGATGCTTAATGAAAATGCAACATCGGCATTAGTAATATTTTCAGAAATTGGTTGATCAATCCAAGTTATTCCCCCGTCTGTAGTTTTGGTAATATATTTTCCTTTACCGGTGATATATCCTAACTTGTCTTGGAATTTGATGTCATACAAATCCCGATTGTCTGGAATTATATGTTTTGTAATCCAACTTTTTCCTTGATCGATAGAGTACATTACCAACCCTTCATTACCCACAATCCAAATATTATCAGATTCTGAAGAAATGGCACGGATGTCTTGGGTAGCTTCAATAAGTATTTGTTCCCAATGAATGCCAGCATCTTCCGTTTTCAGGATAGTACCACTATTACCGACAATGAATCCGATATTTTCATTACAAAATAGAATATCATTCAATGTTACTTGGCTTGGAATATATTGTTTATGCCACGTCAACGCTTTATCAGTTGATTTGGCGACCAGTCCATTTTCTCCTACCACAAAAACGACGTCTGAGCCTTGGGCATATACTTTGTTCATCCATTCATTTTCAATAGTATTAACATATTCCCAGGTCTTTTGGCTCTGAGCATGCGAGTGGATGGTAGTGATAATTATACAAATTGTGAACAACAATGCTCGTGTTTTCATGATTGTTTCTTCTTTTATTCTGTTAATATCATCCGTTTCGTATCGACGACCTTATTATCTGCTATCAGTGTATAGATATACATTCCGGCGCTCAATTCCGATCCCTGAATTTGTATCGTACCTTCTCCCCGGTCTGCAACCGGAATGTTTTTGATTTGTTTGCCCTGCATATCATAAAAATATAAATTTGCCTTGACAATTTCGGCAGGAAGGTAATATTTGATTTCCGTATTTACAGTAAAGGGGTTCGGCGCATTCTGATACAATTGGCAACCGGTTATTGCATCTATCATGGATGCGGAAGCTGTTTCTTCTGCAGAAGATTCCGAACGCAACTTTGAAGAAAAGACGCAGGTCTTTAATTCTTCAATCTGAGTTTGTTGCTCTTTGATTGCTTCGATCAACAAACCGACCAATTCGGAATAAGCGACCGCTTTCATTCCTGTATGAGTGGTTCGTACTGCTTCAGGAACGACCGCTTCTACTTCCTGGGCGATGACGCCAATTCTTTTACGATTCTTTTCTGCATTGATTTGTTTGGCAATAGCAGGGGATACTGCATTATCGTCCAATATCGCTTCTGTTGTTTCCAAGTTAAAATTATCACTGTTTTTTTGATTTTCTGCGACTACAATATCTTCTTTGCCGGAAAATTTGGAGTCGAATGTGATTCCTCTCAATTTTAAGACCCTATCTAAAGGGTTCGTAATTTCGGCTATGTTCTCTTTGGTTGAAAAATCTGAGGTTATATACGCTCCACAGGAATAAATACTGCCATCACCCAGAACCCAAAATGTTTTATCATTATTGTTCCAACCTGCAAAAGTGACACTCAAAGGTCTATAAACAACAGATTTGACGGCATCTCCATAGTCGAACGAATGAGAAGTCCAGGAATTAATCGCACTCATTTCTTTAGCATAAACACAGAATAAACTGCCAAACTTTGTGTTATTGCCACTTATAGGATGTGAGCCTATCGCTACCCTGCCATCATAATTGATCCTGATTCCATAGCCCGGGTCGCTACCGCGAGTAAGGTAAGCGATGTTACTTGTCCGGTAGATTTTGAAATCGGTACCTCCGGTCGAAGCACTATAAAAAGATAGTCCGTTTGTAACGCCATCATTACCCATTTTTAGAAAACCATTGTCTAAGGTATGCGATAAGCCGATCGACATTTTCCCATTACTGGCAATTTTGACTTGCGCTGCTACACTAAAAGAAAATAAACAAAAACAAACAAAAAAGGAAAGATTTTAATGTTCTCATAACTTGAAGATTTTTGTGGTAAATAAATCATCAAACTCTCCGGTTCAACATCATGCGTCAAATGTAATTAAAATTATTTAAAATTAACAAAGAAAATACCTGTTGTAGAACATGGATTTGTGGTATGTCCCAGAAAGTGCATTTTGCCATACGTAAGGTATTCTCATTACCTTTAGTAACCCAATGTCGTTGCCTTACTAAAGGTAAGGCTTATGCCTTTAGTAAGGCATTTATTTGCAGAAGCAGTTAAAATATACTTACAAAATGCGTCTCTTGTAGTTTATATTTGTATCTTTGTCAACATGTTGAAACAACTCATCTCAATGGTTACAGCCACATTGCTCAGTTTTTCCTTACTGACAATCGCTGTAATTCCCCATCACCATCATGGGGAAATGCCTTGTTTCTCCATGAATGATCAACACGAACATCATTCCGATGCTTGTTCGCAGGAAGCATGTCATCATCATGATCATTCCGCAAGTGACGAACCGGAAACTTGTGTGTTAGATCAATTGGTTATTGCAGCAGCTAATTCGTCTAACGAACATTCACAACTAATTGCTCCGGCTAATCACTTGGATATTGCTATCCTTTGTGCCTTATGCCAATATAATTTTGCTTCTGTCGAAAAGAATCCCAATTTACAGGGGATTTCCTACTTAATACATTACCATTCTATTTTTGCAAGCCACAGTCTTGGTTTGCGGGCGCCTCCTGCCATTGCTTAATTTCTCTTTTTTTACCACATAGGTACATAGAACACATTTGTTTTATTGTGTTTGACTTAGTCCTGATGTGCATCTATAATTATCAACTAAAATTTAAGCAATGAATAAGATAATATTAATAATTATCATGGGAGGAATGTTGCTATTCGGATGCAAACATTCACATTCTCATGCCACAGAACAAGAAGACCAGCATGAACATGGCAGTGGCTGCGATCAGGATCATGACCACGACCATTCCGAACATGGACATGATCATGATATAGACGAAACAACGGAAGTTCCCGGAGCCATTCATTTTTCAAACTATCAAGCCTCGAAAGTAGATTTTGCAATTGAAAAACCGGTTGTGCAATCTTTTGGGCAGGTGATTAAAACGGTGGCTAAAGTACAATCGTCTCAAGACGAAGAAATGCTGATTCCTGCGCAAATGTCAGGTATTGTGCGATTTAACGGGAATAATCTTACCGAAGGGAAAAAAGTGTCGGCCGGGCAGACATTGTGCTCTGTAGCCGGTAGCGGGTTGGCCGATAATAATATTGCCGTTCGATTTACGGAAGCGCAAAACAATTACCGGAAAGCGGAGGCCGATTACACCCGCGCGCAGGCGTTGGCAAAAGACACGCTTATTTCGGGGAAAGAATGGATACAAATCAAAAACGAATACGAGACTGCCAAGGCAGTGTTCGACAATTTGTCCCGCAATATGAATGAAAAAGGCCAACGCATTACCAGTCCGAAAAATGGTTTTTTGAAACAGATATTTGTCACCAACAATCAATATGTGGAAGCCGGACAGCCTTTGTTTAGCGTATCCAACAGTCAATCGCTCTTACTGGTTGCCGACGTACAGCCTAAAGATGCTTCCCTGTTGCCTTTCATTAAAACAGCGACTATCGGCAGTTTGAGTATGCCGAATCGCTATACATTGGAAGAGCTCAACGGCAAAGTCTTGTCATTTGCTCATGCGATTAATTCCGACAATTACAGTCTTCCGGTTACTTTTCAAATCGATAATAAAGCCGGTTTTCTTCCGGGCAGTTTGGTGGAAATTTATATTCGCACCCAATCGCATCAATCCGTCATGACGGTTCCCAATAGTGCTTTAACAGAAGACCAGGGCGCTTTTTTTGTATTTGTACAATTAGCTCCCGAATTATATGAAAAACGGGAAGTTGCTGTTGGAATGACCGATGGTATTTTGACCGAAATTCGTTCGGGCATTACAGCCGAAGAATCTATTGTAACCAAAGGAGCCTTGTCGGTAAAACTATCTCAGGCTTCGGGGATGTTGGATCCTCATGCAGGGCATGCGCATTAAATGAAATGACACTATGCTAAACAAAATCATACAATTCTCGCTCAACAATAAACTGTTGATCTTGTTGAGCGCTGTAGTCCTGGTTGTTGCCGGGATATACATTGCCGAAAAAATGGACATCGATGTCTTCCCCGACCTTACGGCTCCTACTGTTGTAGTGATGACCGATGCTGAAGGAATGGCGGCGGAAGAAGTCGAACGCCTGGTTACTTTTCCGGTTGAAACGGCTGTGAATGGCGCTACCGATGTACGTCGTGTACGATCGGCCTCCATGCAGGGATATTCCTTTGTCTGGGTTGAATTTGATTGGGGAACCGATATTTTCAAAGCCCGCCAGATTGTAAGCGAAAAAATGGTAACACTGACAAGTGCTATGCCCGAAGGGGTGCAGCCCGTACTGGCGCCTCAATCGAGCGTGATGGGAGAAATCCTGTTTGTTGGCTTACAGTCCGATTCTACTTCGCAAATGGAACTTCGCACGTTGGCAGAATGGACGATTCGTCCGGCCATTTTGGCTACAGGAGGCGTTTCTCAGGTTACGATTATTGGCGGCGAATATAAACAATACCAAGTATTAGCGGATCCTTTAAAAATGAAGTACTTCAATGTGAATATGAATGAAATGGAGTCCACCTGCCGGAATATCAGCAATAATACTTCGGGAGGCGTGGTCAGGGAATACGGCAATGAATATATGCTGCGTGGCATTGCCCGGACGCACGACCTTGAAGTATTGGCTTCTACTTTGGTAAAAATGAATAATGGAAAACCGGTTTATCTGAGAGATGTTGCTGAAGTGAAAACCGGAAGCGCCGTGAAGATGGGAGTCGCTTCGCAAAATGCAAAACCCGCGGTTATCATTTCCATTTCCAAACAACCGAATGTCAATACGCTCAATGTCACCCGGCATATTGAGCAGAATCTGGCCGAATTGGAGAAAACGCTGCCTCCGGATGTAAAAATGGATACAAAAGTATTTCGGCAGGCCGATTTCATTGAAACCTCAGTGCGTAATGTCTCGCGGGCATTACTCGAAGGAGCCGCTTTTGTCATTATCATTTTGTTCCTGTTTCTGGGCAGCTTCCGTACAACACTGATTTCGGTCATCGCCATACCCTTATCGTTATTGGGCGCCATTATCATCCTGCATTTATTAGGGATGAATATCAATACCATGAGTTTAGGGGGAATGTGTATCGCCATCGGTTCGCTGGTCGATGACGCCATTATCGATGTGGAAAATGTATATAAACGATTGCGACAGAATCATAGCAAGCCGAAGGGACAACGGGAATCCTCTTTTTCCATCGTTTTTCATGCCTCGACTGAAATTCGGGCATCCATTCTCAATGCTACATTTATTATTATCGTAGCGTTTCTTCCTCTTTTTTTCCTTTCGGGAATGGAAGGGCGAATGCTCAAACCGTTGGGAATTACTTATATCGTATCGCTTTTCATGTCGTTGCTGGTAGCAATGACCATTACGCCGCTGTTATGCAAAATGATGCTTTCAAATGAAAAATATTTGAGCAAAAATGAGAAAGACAGTTGGATTTCCCGTAAGCTCACAGCCGGTTATAATCGATCGTTAGTGTGGGCATTGAACCGGAAAAAACCGATATTGATTTCAGCAATAGTACTGTTTGTCGTTTCGATCATTTTATTTTCTACCATGGGACGCAGTTTCCTTCCGGAATTTAATGAAGGTGCATTGACCATTTCTGCTGTTGCCAAACCGGGAATATCGCTCGATGAAAGCAACAGGTTGGGAAATTTAATGGAACAGGAGTTATTAAGCATTCCGGAAGTGAAAACAACCACTCGACGGACGGGGCGCGGCGAATTGGACGAACATTCTCAATCGACCAATGCGGCTGAGATTGATGTGCGTTTCGAACTGAAAAAACGTCCGCAAGCCGAATTTATGGGAGAGGTGCGACAAAAACTCGGTTCGGTTCCCGGCATTGCAACGACTGTCGGTCAACCATTAGGGCACCGGATCGATCACATGTTGTCGGGCACACGCGCTAATATCGCCATTAAATTGTTTGGTTCCGATTTGAATAATTTGTTTTCCTTAGGAAACCAGATTCAACGTACCATTGCTGATATTCCCGGTTTGGTGGATGTCAGCGTCGAACAACAAACGGAAGTTCCGCAATTACAAATCCGCGCCCATCGGGCCATGTTGGCACAGCACGGCATTTCGATGGAAGAATTTAATCGCTTTGTCCGCCTGGCCTTTGCCGGAGAAAAACTGACGGAAATTTATGAAGGGCAACGCAGTTTTGACTTGATTTTGAGACTGAGTCCAGATTATACCGGAAGCATAGAAGGAATTCGTTCGGCTTGGATCGATACAGGAAACGGAGGTAAAATTCCATTGAGCGAAGTGGCTGAAATTGTTTCAACCGTAGGACCCAATGCCGTCAGCCGTGAGAATGTACAACGTAAAATCGTAGTTTCCGTCAATGTTGCCGGACGGGATTTAAGTGGCGCAGTCAGCGATATCCGGCAAAAAATAAAAGAGGAAATCGCTTTACCCGAAGGGTATCACCTGGAATATGGCGGACAGTTTGAAAGCGCTCAACATGCTTCGCGAACACTGTTGATCGCATCTATAGTAGCTATTGGAATTATTTTCCTCCTCTTGTTTCAGGAATTTAAGGATGCAACACTATCCGGGATTATTCTGTTGAACCTGCCGTTGGCATTGATCGGAGGCATTTTCGCCGTATTTTTCTCTTCGGGAGTCGTGAGCATTCCTTCCATTATCGGCTTTATAACTCTGTTTGGTATCGCTACGCGGAATGGAATTTTGCTGGTGTCCAATTATAAACGATTAACTCAAAAAGGCATTCCGTTGCATGAAACCATTGTGCGTGGATCTGTCGATCGGCTGAATGCCATTCTGATGACAGCTCTTACCGCCGGATTGGCATTATTGCCCCTGGTATTTAATGGAGATAAACCCGGAAATGAAATCCAGAGTCCGATGGCGATTGTTATTCTTGGAGGATTGTTTACTTCGACATTATTGAATATTTATATCGTTCCGATGATGTATGAAATAATGCATCTCAGAATGAAGAAATCAAAAGAATGAAGATAATGAAAAAATATAGTATAAATACGAGAGAATATAAACGCAAAGACACGAAGACATACAGCAAAATTAAAATAAAAACGTTGTGCCTTTGTATCTTTGTGTCTAACATATTTTCCTTGATGGCGCAAACATCCATTGAAAATGTATTGCACGAAATAGAGCAAAATAATACGATATTGCAGGCATTGCGTCAGCAGGCAGAGGCGGAAAAAATCGGTAATAAAACCGGTATTTATTTGGCCAATCCCGAAGTGGAATACCATTACTTATGGGGCAATAATGCCGAAGCCGGCAATCGTGTTGACTTCAATGCGACACAATCGTTTGATTTTCCTTCTGCCTATCATTATAAAAATAAATTTGCAGATGGAAAAAATAAACAGACAGACTTAAAATATGGAATTGAACGGAAAAACATCCTGCTCGAAGCTCGTCAATTGTGTATCCAATTGATTTATCAGCAACTACTTTCGACAGAGTTGAAAAAACGAACCGGTCAGGCCCGGCAAATGAAACAATCGTATGATACCCTGTTTGAAAAAGGAGAAGCGAATATTTTAGACAGGAATAAAGCTCGTCTCAATCTGCTGAATGCCGAAAAAGCGTGGGAAAATTGTCAGATGGAACAAGATTATTTATTGGCGGAATTGAACCGGATGAATGGTGGAATTACATTGGAAAAATTACCATTCAGCTATGATTTAATATCTCTGCCCGATGATTTTGAACAATGGTTTGCTTCAATCAGTCAAAATAATTTATCATTACAATACATGCAGCAGGAAATTGCTTTAGGCAAAACGCAGGAAAAATTGCAACGTTCGTTAAATCTGCCGAAACTTTCTGCCGGATACATGAGCGAAAAACAACCGGAAGTGCATTTGCAAGGTGTTGTAGTAGGTGTTTCCATTCCGCTGTGGGAAAATAAAAATACAGTCAGGCAGATAAAAGCGCAAACTAAAGCCAACGAAGCGACAGCTAACGATGAATCCGTCCGGTTTTATAATGAGGCAAAAGCCTTATATGCAAAAGCGGATAAACTACAAAAATTAGTTGCTGATTATCAGGAAAATTTATCTGCTGTAAATAATGAACCGTTGCTTCACCAGGCATTGAAAGAAGGTCAAATTTCCTTGGTAGAGTATTTGTTGGAATTAGCAATTTACCATGAAGCAGTAAATAATGTATTGTCAACCCATCGTGATTTGCAATTGACAATCGCAGAATTGATGCAGTGGCAATAAATTAATTGAGAATTGAGAGTGGAGAATGGAGAGTTGAGAATGGAGAACAAATTAAATTCTTCACTCTCAATTCTCAATTAATTTACTATCTTTGTGGCGCAAAACAAGTGAGGGCTGTTAGCTCAGTTGGTTCAGAGCATTACCTTGACAGGGTAGGGGTCACTGGTTCGAGTCCGGTACAGCTCACTTCAAATAAAAAAATGTTATTTTATTTGGCATTTGAAAAATAATTTATTTTCTTTGTGCCATATTTCGTAACAATAGAGATGAAAAAAGTGATGATATCTAACAATTGGTGGTGGCTGTATCGATCTTGAAAGATGGATGCTCCACGACGTTGTTTGTTATCAAAATAAAATATAAACCGTAGGAAATCCATCCTGCGGTTTTTTTATATCCTGAAAATCATAAAAATTTATAACTTAAAAATTAAAAAACAATGAGTGCTAAAACAAAACGATTCATTTTACCTGAAAATGAAATCCCGACAGCATGGTATAATGTGGTGGCGGATATGACAAACAAGCCGCTGCCGATGTTGAATCCAGGAACCAAACAGCCTGTAAAAGCCGAAGATTTATATCCTCTTTTTGCCGAAGAATTGGCAAGACAGGAACTCAATCAAACAGATCAGTATATTGAGATCCCGGAGGAAGTTAGGGAACTTTACAAAAATTACCGTTCCACACCGTTGGTTCGCGCTTATGGATTGGAAAAGGCATTGGATACTCCCGCCCATATTTATTTTAAGAATGAAAGTGTAAGTCCTGTGGGATCGCACAAACTAAATTCGGCATTGGCGCAAGCATATTATTGCAAAAAAGAGGGAGTTACCAATATTACCACCGAAACAGGCGCCGGGCAGTGGGGAGCCGCTTTGTCGTATGCAGCTAAAGCATTCGGACTGGAATTGGCAGTGTATATGGTAAAGATCAGCTATGAGCAAAAGCCATACCGGCGTTCGATTATGCAAACTTTTGGAGCGCAGGTAATCGCTTCTCCTTCCATGTCAACCAAAGCCGGACGTAAAATTATTACCGAACATCCTAATTATCAGGGAAGTTTGGGAACCGCCATTTCGGAAGCTGTAGAGCTGGCGATGCAAACACCCAATTGTAAATATACGTTGGGAAGCGTACTCAACCATGTGGCTTTGCATCAGACGGTTATTGGTTTGGAAGCTGAAAAACAAATGGAAATGGCCGGAGAATATCCCGATGTAGTCATTGCTTGCTTTGGTGGCGGTTCTAATTTTGCCGGAATATCTTTCCCGTTTTTGCGTCATAAAATTGCAGGAAATAAAAATACCCGCTTTGTTGCTGCCGAACCGGCTTCCTGTCCTAAATTGACCCGCGGCGTTTTTGAATATGATTTCGGTGATGAAGCCGGATATACGCCCTTGTTACCTATGTTTACCCTGGGGCATGATTTTTCTCCCGCTCATATTCACGCAGGAGGCTTACGTTATCATGGCGCTGGAACGATTGTCAGTCAGTTGAAAAAAGACAATCTGATTGAAGCGGTAGATATCAAACAATTAGATTCATTTGAAGCTGGGATTCTATTTTCTCAGGCAGAAGGAATTATCCCTGCTCCCGAATCGTGCCATGCCATTGCGGCTGCGATCAATGAAGCGAACAAAGCCAAAGAAGAAGGTGTGCAAAAAAACATATTGTTCTGTTTGTCCGGTCACGGATTGATCGACATGACCGCTTACGACACTTATATTTCGGGTGATTTGACCAATTACGAATTAAAGGACGAAGATATTTTGAAAAATGTAAGCAAGTTGGAAAAGCTGGCGTGAAGTGATTAAAAATGAGTACTTTTGTAATGATATTAAAGACAAATAATTATGGATTTAAAGTACAATTTTCTTCAGGATACAGAGCCTTCCGAGGAACAGTTGGAAATTCTTATGCGCGAGGTTGCTGCTGACGCCCAAAAACGGAGGGAAGCCGCAGATGAGAGATTTCAACAATTAATTCATGAAGAAGTAAAGTTAGCCGCCGAAAGAAGCCAGGCCATTATTAAAAATACCGTTCAATGGAAGTAAGACCAAAATTGCTTATCATTGCAGGTCCCAATGGTTCCGGAAAAACTTCGATTACCGGAAAAATACTAAAGCATGAATGGATTGAAGGTTGTGTTTACATTAATCCTGATGACATCGCCCGGGATGTTTTTGGCGACTGGAATTCTCCTGAAGCTGTGATGAAAGCGGCGCAATATGCAACTCAAAAAAGAGAAGAGTGTATACAAAAAGGACAAAGCCTCTTATTTGAAACGGTTTTATCTGCTCCGGATAAATTAGAATTTATAGCAAAAGCTAAAAATGCAGGGTTTTTTATTCGATTATTTTTTGTGGGAACAAATCACCCGGCAATTAATGCTTCACGTATTGTACATAGAGTGTTAGAGGGAGGACATGATGTCCCGATTTCAAAAATAGTAAGTAGATATGCCAAATCTATTGCAAATTGTTCTCAAGTAGCACAAATTGTAGATAGAATGTATGTGTATGATAATTCGGTGGATAATGATTTTCCAAAACTTTTGTTCAGAACCGCAGAAGGCAAAGTTAAAAAAATATATACAGAGGTAAATGCTTGGGCAAAAGAAATTTTGAATGTATTGCCTCAAGAATAAATCGCAACGCAGCCTTCTGTCAGCTACGTTGCGATGCGGCTTCTGTTTTTTGTGGTGTTACTTTGAGGCTGTCTCAAAAGTTAAATTAGAACACGAAATACACAAAAATACACTGTTTATATATTTTTATCACTACTGTCCGGTAAAAAAATAAGGGCGGATAGCCTATGTTAGGCATCCGCCCGGGAATGATTGCCTTTGTAATTACAACAAAAACCAAGGTATCATGGGCAAAAGTACAAATTTTAGCGGACAGCCGATTCTAAATCAGTTATTATTTTTCATGGATAAAGCATCTATTCGAAAAATAGCGAAGAAACATCATGCCGAGCATTATGTCAAGAAGTTTTCCACTTATCATCATGTGGTTGTCATGCTTTTTGCCGTGATTGAAGGTTATCATTCCTTGCGGGAAACGGTGTTGGGACTGTTTTCCAACGCCCATAAGCTGTCCCATTTGGGCTTGGATTATTTAGTCAAACGCAGTACGCTCTCCGAAGCCAATTCCCGTCGGACAAGCGATGTATTTGAAGACATCTCTATGGATGTTTATCGCCGTGACGGCTCATCTTTAGCGGAAATTCGGTTTAAATCTTTAGAAATGAAACGTTTATACGCAGTGGATTTATAGCCCATAGAACAATAGACTCTGAAGATCTTTTCAGTTATTATTTACATTCTTAATATCTATAAAAAGTTCAGGGTAATATTTACGGATTTGAGCTTGATCTTCGGAGGATAGTTCTTCGATGAGCCTGGCTTGGTCTTGTGGACGCAGACCTTTTTGATTCATGACGTTCATGAGACTCCAATCTTTGATAGGTTTGCCGGGAAAAGCATCTGCCGGTTCTTGAGCATCAATATCGTACCGTGTGAAGTCGATGACATAGGCCGGCGAGTGTCTTTTATGCCAGTCGCGCAGAAGCGCCAACCGAAATTCCTTATTCATAAACCATTTGATCTCAAGATTATTGTAAGAATCACCCAAGCCTGAACCTCGTTCTTCGAAGCGATAGTTGAGGCCTTCGTTTGATTTATTAGCTTCGCGCCAGATCATGCCGAACTCACCGTAAGAGACAAAACGGGTGTCGGGCCAGCGTTTCTTCGTGTCGGATACCCATAGTTCCATCGCATCGCAAATCAGATCCTTACCGAATTCGTGAACCAACTGTACTTCCCATATGTTGGTCACCCATCCGAAGCCGTTGAGCTCAACACCTTTGTCGAAATGAATGGATTGTGTGTGCATCACTTCCCGATGTCCAAGATCGAGTCCCCAACCCTTATACGTCTCAATCGGGCCTACTCCGCGGCGACTGTTATATCCTGTAATCTCATGACCTATGGCTCCGCTTCGGCGGGCACAGATAAAGTCCATAGTCCATCCGTCGAGATTGACGCAGTCGATAAAATCTTCTTTGCCTTGTGCCGGTTTGCAGAAATGCTGAGTCGACGGATAAAAAGGATAAGAAATAGAACCATCGGCACCACCACCATCGATGTTGTGCTGGCTCCATATAACGGCATGTGCCACATGAATATTTTCTTTCTCGGCAAGGTATTTCAAGCTTTCCGCCGAAAGAAATCCTCCGATGATGGATTGTGGACGATAACCATTACCCACCATTTTCGTGATTGTTTGCAATGCTTCCGTTATTTCGCGGTTAACCCGTTCGCGTGGCAGGTACATGGCCGGAAAGTATCCCGGGAAGTAGGTCACTTCGTCTCCATATTTTTTCTGACATTCAACGACGTACTCGCGTATTTGCTGGAAATTCTCGCGATCGTCTTCCAATGCATTCATCGTAAATCCCCATGTAAGACGTCCATTAGGATTGTTTTTAGCGAAGGCCCAGCGTAGCGAACGCACGCCATCGAGGGTATGCCAATCTGCTTCATCGCGAGGATGTACCTTTACGTCACGCGACACTTCCCACGGCGTTGTGCGTATCATGATACAAAGTGTCACGAAGCGTTTGCCGTTCAACTTGATGGAAGGCTGCGTTACCGAAACGACTGGTTCCGTAGCATATAAAAAAGTTGTCAAAAGAGTTACAGTCATTAATGACAGAAGAAGTTTTCTTACAATAGTATTTTTCATTTTCTCTAAAAGATTTTTCATGTGCTTATGTTTATTTTACAATACAATAATAAAGTCACCAACCTGGGTTGTTTGGCGCCAGGCTTGGGTTCAGATATATTTCGTCTAAAGGAAGAGAATAGTAATAATGTTTAGGAGCTTCAAAGAAACGGTTCGTAGAAGGTTCTATGACAAGGAATCCATTTGCGTCGATCTGGCCGGCGTATCCGGAATTCAATGCTTGTTGCTCTTCATATTCGGTTCCTGTATATTTGATACCCATTATCGGCTTTTTCAATTCTGCTTCTGCGGTTTTCCAACGACGCAGGTCATCGCGGCGGAAACCTTCGAAGCATAGTTCTATTGTACGCTCACGACGAATCTCCGTTTGCATATCCAAACCGTTGGCTTGCACGAACCCGTTTGTCAAAGGAGGCATTTCCACTCCTTTTCTTGAACGGACAACATTGATCGTTTTATTTAATACGTCGTCGTTGATGCTCCCGTTCTTTTCGAACGTTGCTTCGGCTAAGATCAGCAAAACTTCCGGATAACGGATGATATGGAAGTCGAATGAAGACGTTTGCTTACCAAATATTTCCCCCATATACTTCCACAGCTTATAACCCGTTCTTGTTTCGGGACGCATTGTAAAACCTGAAGAACAAACACCAGGGCCATCCTGCGGGCTTTTATAAGCCGTTCCGGGCATAAGAAACGTTTGTGTCATACGTGGATCACGATCCGCGAACTCATCCGCTATCTTGTCATACCCTTTAAATCCTGAATTGGGATGTTCAATCGGTAATCCGGTGGTTTTAGAAAGATACATATCCGCCAACTTTTTGGTAGGAGTCGCTCTCCATCCCCAATATACATGGTGAGCTGTTGCATGCACATCAATATCATCGGCATAACGCCTTCCGAAGATTTCTTCCGGCGCGTCATCACCTTCGTCAATAAACAGGTAACGATAGCTATCATCACCTTGGCCTTCAAACAGACTGTATTCATTGCTTTCTATCACACGCTCAGCTGCCTTTATTGCCTGATCCAGCAATTGCACGTAATCAGAGCGGTGCTGATGATACTTAGCCCATGTGCCGGAGTATAAAGCTATCCTGGCTTTTAATGCCAAGGCTGCGCCTTGTGTTATACGTCCTGCCTCATTAGCTGCTAGTTCGCTTTGCTTCGGCAACTTTGAATAAATAGCATCCAGCTCGGAAAGAATATAATCTTCCACTTCACTTTGTGAGTTACGGCTGGCGAATAATTCCTTAGACTCCATAGTCAACGACTTCGTTATAAGCGGGACATCACTAAATTTTTTCATCAAACGCCAGATAGTATATGCCCTGAAGAAGCGGGCTTCTGCTATATAACGTTCTATTTCGGAGAAATTTCCTTCATACGATTCGCCTTTTTCAATAATAATGTTGCATTGACGTAAATCCTCAAAGCGGCCAGACCAATCACCATCCGAGTTAGGAGCAATGAATGTTCCATTACTTATCGTATTGCCGGTTTGTTCATACGCGATGTCGCAATCCGCGTCTTTCGTGCCGAATGTTTCCGCGCGGCTATACAACCAGTTTGTAGCTTTGATATAATCAGCCGGACCTTTCCAGAACAAATCAGCCGCAAGATTATTTTTGGGTGACAAATCTATGTCCTGACAGCCGGTGAATGCAATTGACGCACCAATAAAGGCTGCAACTATCAATATATATTTCATACGATTACATTTTTAAAATTAAAAAACAATACTTGTGCCAATGGAGAAGTTGCGGGTGAAAGGATAAAAATTCAGTACACCCAATTCCTCAGGATCCCATCCTGAAGGAGAATTGGTAAATTCAAATAAGTCTTCACCACTGAAATAAACTCTTATATTCTCCAATCCGATTTTTGAAACAAGAGTGTTTGGAATTGTATATCCTAATTGCAGGTTCTTCAGGCGAGCATATGCAACATTATGTTTAGTGTTTGTGGAAACATAATAATTGTATCCCTTTTTTCCATTATTGGTTATAGCAGGATATTTAGCATCCGTACGTTCTGCTGTCCAAGTCTTTCCATACCAATACGAATCCGACTGAAACCAAGGCTCAGCAAAAGGCATACGCGCTTCATTTTCGAGGAACATCGTTCTCCTGCCTACGCCCTGAATAAACAGGCTAATATCGAAACCTTTATAGTTGGCGCCCAGATTCAATCCGAAAGAATACCGGGGGTTGGCATCTCCTAAATATTTAACGTCGCCACTACCCGGATTACCATCACCTAAAACAGAAAGGACTCCGTCGCCATCTAAATCTTTATACTTAGCATCACCTACCGACAAAGTACCATGTCCGGGTATACCACCTTTAGGATAACGAGCTTCGTAATCAGCCAATTCCTGTTCGTTTTGAATAATTCCGTCAAATACATATCCGAAATAAGAATTAAGAGGATAGCCTGTCGCAGCATAGTTTTGACCTAATGTGATTAAGTTCCCGCCAATTCTTTCTACCACTTTATTCCGGGCATCACTTAAACTACCTCTTACCGAATAGCCGAAATCGCCAATCTTGTCTCTCCATCCGAGCGAAACTTCCCAACCATTTACTTCAAACCGGCCGCTATTTGTCTTAGGCGTGCTTGCTCCAAGCACCGAAGGATAGGTAACGGAGATCAACATATTATCATTGTTTTTCCAGAAGTAGTCGAATGAACCGTAGAGCCTGTTCTGTAAGAATGTAAATTCGATACCAATATCGGTAGATTTGATTGTTTCCCAAGTACGTGCTGTCGATACAAGACTTCTGACATCCGCTATTTGTCCTTTCTGTCCCGAGCCAAACGGATGATAGGAATTTCCTAAAGAAATCAACTTAATATAGTCATAGTAATCGATACCCGACTGATTGCCCATTTCACCATAAGATGCTTTAAACTTGAAGTCGTCGAAGATGTTCAGGTCTTTCATGAACGATTCTTCGCTGAAACGCCATGCAGCTGATACACCGGGGAAGTAACCCCAACGAGAGTCCGGGTGGAAGCGTGAGCTGCCGTCCGCACGGAATGTTGCGTCGATCAGATATTTATTGGCAAAAGCATAGCTCAATCTGGAAAAGAACGAATTGATAGTCCATGCGTAACCATTGCTCATTGCCTCTTGGTTATCAGCACCTCCCAAAGGCAAAGCCATATTCTCCTGCTGGTCGTAGTTTATGCGTTTTGCCCAGAATCCATTATTGTTTTCCGATTCATGTGATCCCCCAACCATCACACCGATATCATGTTTTCCGAATGTTTTTTTGTATTCACCATACAGGGTGAAGCTTTTGAACAAACTTTTGCTATAAGAGCGATGGGCGCTATTTGGCGTTCTGTTTATTCCATGATTAACGTTTTCCCAGTTGTAGAGATATAAGGTTTTATATTCACCATAATTGTCGGAGTCTAGTTTACGTACTATCGCGCGTCCGATAAGATTCAATCCGTCAATGATTTGCCAAGTCAGTTGGTTGTTAATTGTAAAGTATCCACTTGTCACGTTCGTATAGCCTCCCTGTTCCAATAACTGCTGTGGAGATGGAAATCCTTCAAAGGAATAATAATTACCCGCAGGGTTGTACATCGGAGCCCAACTACGAGTCTTGTAGAGCATTTCCCACAATGAGTATGAGTCGCCGATCCCCGTCGAATAAGATCGGTCGCCTCCTTCGTAAGAGATATTGATATCGTAATTCAGGTTTTTAAGTATTTCGATATCCGACTTGGCGCGTACAAAATAACGTTTATTATTATCCCGGCCGTATTTTGGTAATCCCTCTTCGCTCTGATGACCTAAAGAGATCAAATAAGAATATTTCTTGTCACCATCAGAAAGGCTTACATTATAGTTCTGCAGGTTACCATTCCCAATGATATGTTTATTCCAATCCTGGTCTTTATAAAACTTCGGATACAGAGTACCCCAGCGGCCCCATGCAGTGCCGGCAGGTATTACCTGTTCGCTTCCTTGAGCGATCAGTTCCAATTCTTCCAGTGAGTATTCAATAGGGAACGAACCGTCGGTAATTTCCAGCGCCATTACTGCATGTTCGTACAAGTTTGCGGGTCTTCTCAACAATGCTGGTGTTTTAACGGAGAAGTTCGCATCCAACGTTATTTTTAACTTCTGATTCCGCCTCCCGCTCTTTGTAGAAATAAGAATCACACCATCGGCAGCACGTGCGCCATAGATGGCAGCGGTACCGTCTTTCAATACCGAAACATTCTCAATATCTGCCGGATTAATCAAAGTCAAGTTGCCTTCAGCCCCGTCGATCAATATAAGAGGTGAACCTCCATTAACGGAAGAAACGTCACGGATTCTAATAATAGGGCTACTACCCGGTGCACCACTGCCACGAATTACGGATAACCCCGGCACTTCACCCATCAGGGCATTTGCAGCGTTTTGTATAGGACGAGCCTCGAATATTTTAGCATCTGTTGTTGAAACCGCTCCCGTAAGGTTAGCCCTCTTTACCGTTCCATAACCAATAACTACCACTTCGTCTATTACGCGTATGTCTTCTTTCAGAATAACGTTTATCACATCCCGGTTACCTACGGCAACTTCCTGGGTGGCATATCCGATATAGGAAATTTGCAGCGAAGCATCCTTAGGTGCTGAGATGGAGAAATTCCCATCGAAATCCGTAATTACACCGACATTCGTTCCTTTTATGAACACGTTAGCGCCAATTAACGGAACACCGTCGTCATCCCTGATATTCCCTGTAAGCTTACGGTTGTCCGGATTTTGTGGAATTTGAGGTAATCGAGTGTTTTCCTTTGATGTAATAACGATGTAGTTATCCACCAAAGCATAAGTGAAATCTGTATCACTGAAAAGCTCGTCTAAAACCTCATTCAACTCCGAATTGTCCGTTTTTAGGTCATGTTTGGAGGAAGTGTTTAAGCGAGTATTGCTGTAGAAGAAGCGGTAATCCGACTGTTTCTCAATCTCTCTGAAGATCTCTGTCAGCGTTACATTCTTCATATTCAGATTGACTTTCGCATTTTGTGAATAAGTGGTCTCAGCCTGCATGCAAAAAGTGATCAGGAATAATAGTATTGTTATTAGTCTCATTTGTAGCCATATTTTTTTTAGTATCAAAAGGTATTCACCTTTGATATGAATGATGTTTTCCATATCTTTGTCTTGTTGTATTAATATTAAACAATGATTTTTTTGTTGTTTGGTATGAAACCGGGATTGGTACCAGCTTTTCCCGGTTTTTTTGAAGCTCTTTCGTTTATGTCATAGGAAGTCCTCGCTATTTCTTGATGGAAGACATGCATATTTGAGATGTAAGTTCCCACGAATACCGCCCCCGACTCCCTTCGTATATTATCACATAATGTTCCGGAGTCTCGATCAAAGCCGGGAACCAAATGGCACCGCCATCCTCTTCGCCTTTGGCGCTTAAGCCGAATATCGGATTCCCCGGATGTTTTTCCCAATTGAAAAGATCCTGCGAACGTGCCAATCCGAAATAATCCGGTTGGTCATTCATATCCGGACTACCGCCATACAAGATATAGAATCCGTTTTCGTCCATGTGAAATCGCGCAGTTGCAATATACTTATCCCATGAATTATCACCCGAGCTGAATACCGGCTGATCCGATACCGGCTGAAAATGATAACCGTCCTCAGAAACCGCAAGATAAAATCCCCGGTAGCCCTCTCCCTTATCCAGCTGGTAAACCAAATACATTTTATCGTCCTTGATAAGCACGTCGGGAGAACGACCTATTAAAACTTCTCCGTATTTTTCAAAATGAACACCATCATCGCTTACCGCTAATCCGATCGAATCCGGTCCGGTTCCTACGGCAGAATAATAGAGAAAAACTTTCCCATTAAAAATAATTACTCCGGGGTCTAAAACATCGCCGTCGTCAAAACTTCCTTTGGGGCCCACATCTACAATAAAATTACCATTGTTTAAATCTTCAAATAAAAACTCATCGCCGGTTACTTTTCTTATCTCGGCCACTCCGATCCGGTCGTGCCTGTCTGGTTCATTGCCCTTGGTACCGTTTCCTCTATAATAAACCAGGGTTTTACCATTCAATTCCAAAATATCCGGATTCGCAGTCCACATTTTCTTCCAGTTTTTTGTACCGGAGGGAATAACAGGGTTCTTTTTTAGATTATGCATCCAGGCTTTGCAGTTTTCCCGGTAATCATTACCGAATAAATCCCAAAAAGCGTTGGCTTTTGTTTGTTCGGCTTGTTCAGAAGAGATTGAACCCGAACCGTAAGATTTGAACGATGGATAAATTAGTATACCCATGCCAACTAAGGAGGTGTTTCGGAGGAAGTTTCGTCTTTTCATATCTTTGTCTTGTCGTATTAATATTAAACAATAATTTTTTTGTTGCTTGGTATGAAACCGGAATTAGTGCAACCTTTTACCGATTTTTTTGCGCCTCTTTTGTTTATGTCATAGGCAAATCCTCCTTTTTTAATTTTTCAGTCTTAATTACTTAATGTAAACTACATTTTCCTCAATCCGGTACTGAACCGGAATACCTGTTTGGATTACTTTCATAATCATTTCCAATGAATCGTAATTGCGCAATGTCCCACCAAAAGTCTCTTTTCGTATTTTTTGGTTTTCAAACACAAATTTTACATTATACGAACGTTCCAGGCGGCGGACTAGTTCGTCGAATGTCATATTGTCGAAAACAAATTCGCCCCGACGCCATGATGACAGCAAGTTGACATTTGTTTTGCTCAATGTCACTTCTTTACTTGTTTTATTATAGGTAAACATCTGTTCGGGATAAAGCACGTGAGTCGTCCCGTCATATTCAATTGTCACTCCGCCTTCCAAAAGGGCAATACTCACTTCCTCGTCTTCATCAAAAGCATACACATTGAAGGAGGTTCCTGTTACCCGGTAAGTAAACCGGTCGGCTTGTACCATAAAAGGCTTCAAAGTATCCTTCGCCACCTCAAAATAAGCTTCTCCCTGCAATGTCACAACACGATCATTCTGCCCGAAAGCATTGTCGTAAGTCACCGAACTACAAGCATTCACCCACACAACCGAACCATCAGGAAGCGTTATCTTCGACCGTTCGCCAACGCCTGTTTCCACCAATGTATTCACCAAAAGCTCTTCTTCTATGCGGTTGTTCAGGTTGTGGAAGACCTGAATACACAATGCACCGAGTAAGAAGACTGCCGCATAACGCAAAAATGTATAGCTGATTGACCGAAATCGTGAAATAGTCCGAATGGACTTCACCTCGCGAATTTTTTCCGTCAGTTTATTCCATTCCAATTTCATTTGGCTATCCTTCATATAGGATTCTAAATGTCCCAAGTCGTAAGCATCCTTCAGTGAGCGGAAGTAAGTGCGGTTTTCCTCACTCTCTTCGAGCCAGGCAAGTAGTGATGCCTGCTCTTCAGGAGAGGCATTTTTAGTTAGATATTTTATTATATTTATATCAATCTTCTCCATTCTTATTTATGCTCTTCATAGATATGACGCACAAGAGAGATTGACTACTTAAAGGCGAAGCATTTTTTTTAGAAAAAAAAACGAAAAGATTAATTTCAATAAGAAGGGAAGAACAATAATAGTATGGGTGCATAGTCGTGTAGTTCCTTTTTCAGAAACTTAAGGGCATTGTAAATTTGTGCTTCAACAGTCCGTACACTTATGCCTAAAGCGTCAGCAATCTCCTGATTCTTCATTCTCTCATAACGACTCATTATAAACACTTGCCGACACTTCTCTGGTAATTTTGCAATACAGTGCTCAATCAGATCATTGATATCCTTTAGATACATTTTGGTAAGCTGTTCCGGATTTTCGGGATGAAATTCAAACTCTTTGATACGAAGCAACACCGACTGCTCATAGTCGGCATGAATACTAAGGTGGCGAAAATGCGATAAGCACCGGTTCCTTACAGCCCTAAACAAATAAGATTCATATGAAGACTGTACCATTTCATAGTTTTCCCATAGGTTGATAAAGCACTCTTGCACAAAATCGCGCGCCAGTTCTTTATTATCCACATATTTACAGCAAAATGCAAACAGTCGTGGCTGTAGTCGTTGGAATAATGCCTCAAAATGTTTTACGTCCTTCTCCATTTGTATTTCGGTTATCGGACACTACAACTCAATAGACCACACGCCTTAAGGCGGTGGGTTGATATGCGGACTGAAAGTCCTGTTGAGGCTAAAGCCCCCTAATAGAGTGAGCTCACAAGCCTTGATAAATTATGAACTGCTTCTGAAATCATTATCAGGTACTCCGGAATCAATATTTCTCCACCTAAAGGTGGGGGATTTCACCCATCCCAGAATTACAAATAAAAAATCAATCTGCGCTTTTCTGTGTAATCCGTGTCATCTGTGTTCTATTAATCTGCTTTTGAGACAGCCTCATGAGGCTGCGCCATGCAATGGCTTTGCTTTTACTTATACAAATACCGCTTAATGCTCCTTTTCGGCGTTTTGGTAAACTCTGTCGGATATAACTGAATTTCAGAAACTTGTTCGTATGATGCCAGCATAGTATTGAGGTTTTTTTTGTTTTCCTCCATAATAAGCGGAAGATCCTGGCTTTGAACGCCGGTTCCATCCACAGCATCATAATCGGGATACACTAAGGCGATCAGTTTTCCGCTTCGTTCAACGATGAGGCTTTCCATCACAAAAGGCAGGTTATTTAATTTGGCCTCAATTTCTTCCGGATAAATATTTTGTCCGTTGGCTCCTAAAATCATACTTTTGGAACGACCCCGGATAAAAATATGCCCTTCTTTGTCGATCGTACCCAAATCGCCTGTTTTCAACCATCCGTCTTCGGTAAAAACATCTTTTGTCGCCTCTTCGTTGCGGTAATATCCGGCCATGACGTTTTCTCCTCTGACCTGGATTTCTCCGGCAATAGAATATGGATCAGCAGAATCAATCCGTACTTCCATTATATCCAAGATGGTTCCGCAGGATGAAGGTACAAAGTCAGCATATTGGTCGAAACTAATCAATGGTGCGCATTCGGTCATTCCGTAACCTACTGTGAATGGAAATTTTATTTTGATTAAAAATGCTTCAACTTCCGCATTTAATGGTGCGCCGCCGATAATTACCTGAGTAAACCGTCCTCCGAAAGCGTCAATTAATTTTTTGCGGATCTGATGATAAATCTGTGAGTCCAACAACGGAATAGTAAGCGCCCAACGCATGGATCGTTTACTCAACTGAGGTAAAATCATGTTTTTATACACTTTTTCCAAAATGAGCGGCACTGCAATCACGATATTGGGGCGCACTTCTTCCATTGCTTTCATCAATATCTTAGGAGAAGGCGTTTTGCCCAACAGTGTAGTGTGACATCCTTCGAATAAAGCATACAAAAATTCAAACGCACAACCATAAGTATGTGCTAAAGGCAGGAATGATACTACTTTGTCTTCCCGCTTAAGTAATTGTTTTCGGTGGGCGAATGTGATATTTCCCGCTAAATTATTTCCGGTAATCATTACGCCTTTGCTAAAGCCGGTAGTTCCTGAAGTGTAGTTCAATACGATTATTTTTTCATTGGAAAGGTCGGTATAGCAGAGATCTTCTTTTGTAAAACCGTTTGGGTATTTGTTAAATAAAAGCGAGTCGATTTGATGAAGGATGCTATGAAATGTTTCTCCGTCTTTTTGATGAAGCAGGCGAAAATCGGTCAGTGAAAATACTCCTCTGATTTCATCAATTTTACTTTCTTCTAATGTTTCCCAAATGGAATCCGAACAAAATAACAAGCACGATTGGGAATGATTGATGATATGATGAATGTCGTTCGGATTAAAATCCTGAAGAATCGGAACAATGACTGCTCCATAAGTAACGGATGCTAAATAGGCGATACACCATTTGGTGTTGTTTTTTCCCACCAATGCAATTTTATCTCCTCGCCGTAATCGGCAGGCTTCAAAGATGACATGTATTTTCTCTATTTCTAAGGCCAAGTCTTTGTAGTATAGAGTATTGTATTCTCCATAGTCAGATAGCGCCGGAAGTTCCCAGTTCTTTTTGAAACTGGATTCGTATAATTTGATAAAATTTTCAGGAATCATAATTCAGAGTATTAAGTATTTATGCAAATGTAAAAACAATTTACAATAAAAACAAAAACGGCAGGACATCACGTCCGGCCGTTCTCTACCGTTTTAATCAAAAAAGTTAGTTAAAAAAAGAAAGACTTATAAATTTATTCATTCACATTCAATTTACTCAATTGGTCCAATCCCTCAATATTCAATTTGTTGGCGTATTTGGCCAATGTATCTAAATTTATTTTCCCTGTCAGTGAAATAAGGTTGAAAGTTCCGGTATGTTCATCTCTCGAAAGTAACACCAGTTCTTTCACAATTCCTTTTGATTCTTTGACAGCCAACACAGTATTGCTATTGGAGTTGTGCGAAGACATTAATATTTCAAATCCTTTGGATTTATTAATTAAATCGGATGCTGCATCATAAAACTCATTGTATTTTGTCGTATCGGCAGATGATAAAGCCCGGATGTTATCCAATCCTTCCAAAGATTTGGCCATGCATGTTTCTTCCTTTTGAGCAATCGTAATGAGCATGTCGAGCATTTTTTTGCCGATCGTGGTGACCTGGATTTCCTCATTTTCATTATATTTCGTTAGAAAAGAGGATACCAGATCCTGTGCCGAAAGCGCTCCGGCGATGAATACAAAAAAGCAGATACAAGCAATTTTTTTCATTTTTTATTCAGTGATTGAATCAGAGTTTACTTCGGTTCTTAATACTAATTCCTGACTTTGCAGTATCGATAACGAGACTTTTCCCAATGCTTCGCGGGCTTCACGCATGGCATCTTCAGGGTTGGTATAAGTATCGGAATAACTTTGTTCAATTTTTTGATTTTCGGTGGTTTGTGTGTAAATTCCTATGCCGCAAACTAATAAAATCAAAATGGATGCTGCAATTTGTAAGGCCGGATAGAAATATTTCCGGATCGATTTTGCCGCCACCGGTTGTTGATTATCGCTCTGCATGGAAATGGCAGCCTGCGCCTTTTGCCATGCAAAATAAGAATGCAATGGTTGAAGTTCAGCAGGAACGGCAGATTGAGTAAAAAAATCGCGAATGTTTTTTTCTTCTTCTACTGTTGTTTCACATTTCCAGTATTTTTCGATCAATAATTTAATTTCACTTGATTCCATAATTATAAATAGCCATGAAATGTTCTTTAATTTTTTGGCGTGTCCGGAATAAATTTACTTTTACCTGTTCTTCCGAAATTTCCATCACTTCTGAAATTTCTTTGTAACTTAAACCTTCAATATCCCTCAATTGCATAATTGTTTTCTGCTTTTCGGGCAATTGGTCGATCAATTCGTGAATCAATTTCATTTCTTCATTGGCAGACAGTTGTTCTTCAACGTTTTTTACATCCGGATATTCTATATTTTCCGGGATACTGCCGGTTTGCCGGTCTTTCAAAGCCAACGCGTCTAACGAAAGATTCCGTATAGCCCGGAAGCAATATGCTTCTATATTATTGATAGTATGCCAATGATCTTGTTTATTCAATACATGCAACAAAGCATCCTGTACAATATCTTCCGCATCCTGGCGGTTTCCCGTAATGCTCAATGCTAAACGGAAAAACTTGTCTTTCAAAGGTAATATACGGTCATTAAAAACTTTGTACTGCATTGCAATTAAAATGACGGATGAGTCAGACAAAAGTTACAGATCTGACAAAACATTAACATTCATTAACTAATTTGACTCCATATCACATGTCGTTCAGAGTCTTTTTACAACGTATTGAGTATTTGATTTGTTGTCATGTTTTATTTGAATGCGACCGTCGGAAGCTGTTTTGATGTTTTTCCGTTGCTCATTGTTGATCAAAATTTCATATTGGGCTCCTGCAGGCAGTCCGGTCAGAGTAAAAGTGCATTTCCCCGGTGTAATAGTTTCCCAGGCATATACATCCGCACCCCAATGATTGATTGTCAACCGGACCGGTTGTCCCGGGTTAATATTGGTAATCAGGTTCATATCTTCTTTATTATGGGGATAAAAAATCAATTGATTGTTTGTTTTAGCAATGCCAAAACCCTCTTTGCTTTTTACTGTACACGATTCTGCGCCGACAGTATAGTCATTGACATTTAGTTTTAATTGATAAGTAATACCACGAAGATGATAGTTGAATTCGGTGCCATTCAGCGTTTCAGACAGATTGGGTTCGATGCCCATTCTGTTCCATTTTGGGCGAATGCCGTAAATGTCGCGATAAAGCGCGGTAACACTGGTACAAATTCCAGCCAGGATATCCGAGCCTAATCCCAATTGGGTGGTACGGCTATAGCGTTGGGAAGAAAGTCCGTCTTTCTTGTATTGTTCGAGAATATTGCGGATGTATTTCAGGGCAATTTCCTTGTTGTATGGGGCGTATGCTCTAACGCCCAAATACCCCCATGTCGGAAAAATGTCTCCATTTTCATAGGTAGGAAAAGGCCAGTTATTTCCAGAGACCTCTTCCCGCTTGAAAGAATCGAAACAAAGCGGCCAGTGGAAAAGATTTTCCGCCATATTTCGCTCTTCTATCTGATTTAAAATCATGGCGACACGTTCCGGGTCGTCGCATAAGCCAAAGGCGATAACAGCAAAATTGACCGGAGTTACCAGATTATCTCCGTGGATGGAGCCATCTTGATCGCGCCAATAAATGTATTGTTGTTTTTCAGGATGCCAAAAACCACCTTCATATATCGATTTGTTAAAATTTTCTTTTAGAGAAGCGGCGATCCTTTTGTAATTATCCGATTTGACCTGATCGCCCAGCGCTGTTTCGCAGCCGGCCCATAAATGAAGCGCTTCGTACAGTTGGGCATTTATAAATGCATTTTCAAAAGAAGCCCAAACAATATCCAACCAGTCGCTGGCCGTTTTTTCGGCGATCGAGTTATTCATCATTTCAAAAATACCGTTGTGATTAGAATCTCGTTTGATCAGCCAATCCAATGCTTTTTCGCAACTATTTTTGTGAGCTGATAACCAATGGATATCCCCACACAAATCGAATTGTTCGGCAGTATTAATGACATATCCTGTTTGAGAATCCATGGTGTATCCCCATCTTGCTTCGTAATATCCGGTTTTATAGTTGAAAGTGCCCGGCATCTGATCATCATCGGCATTGTGCCATCGGGATAATACACGTCCTTCGGGGGTCATGGCGAAATCGCGTTCCTGGTCTAAAGTAGCAGACATATTCTTCAAATAGTTTTCATCATTCAACGCCATTCCTATTTGGGCAAAGAAAGGCTCATGCAAGCATTTCCAGTTGGTAATCCATCCGTTGGCGCCTACAATATTATTGTCCACCACGCCATACCTTCCGGTCGTATTTAATAATTCGCGTATAGCGTCGGCATCTACACCGGGAAGGTTTCCCCTGGAATATTCGGCAAAGTAATCCATCCATTGCATTTCTATATCAATCGATGTGTCGCCTTTTTTGACATTGAACGGAGCAAATATATCGGATTTTTGATGGACGAACCGGTTGAGGTTATAACGAGGTTCTAATTCCATGTCGGAAACAAAATGGGTGCATGTGAATTCATCTTTTTCGCTATGGGAATATTTTGCGGCAATATGGCATCCTTCTTTTGGCGTAGCCGTGATGCGTAATGCGTTTCCCGATTCAGGATTCCAAAAAGTTACGCCGCCGGTATGCACTCCATAGGAGTCATTAACTGAGGATAAGTATTTACACCAAACCATTCCTCCATTATCTAATATTCCACCTTTCCATAGCTGTAAATTATCAAAATTCCATTGAGGGAAAGCGATTTCTTCAAATTTAGCCGGATTGTTATAGGCACGGTTGATAGTCCAGGTTATTTTTTTGTCATGCAAAATAAATTTCCACGATTCATTTACCTGAATAGAATGATCGCCGTATATAATATTGCTTAGCAGTATTCCGTCTTCGATTTTTTTGATATTTATCGGAGCAGATGTCATCCCGGAAGAAAAAACGCCACCTTTGGTTCTGAAACCGGTAAATACGCCGGTTGATGACAGCATGTTTTTCCCTTTAATGTTTAATTGAGTCATTTTACAGCCTTCGGCATAGGTGATTACGATAGTGAGATTGCCATTAGGAGCTGTCATTTTAATTGTTTTGTCGGCCACATTGTGTTCCATCCGGTTGGCTTGGATGGATATGGGACATAGGGCTAAACAGATTAACATGAAAAGGGCGGGCTTATTCCTTTTGTTTCCTTTCTTTTGTTGAGTCGGATGTAGTTGGTTCATAATCAAGTAGAGTAAATTTTTTGTTATATAGCGTGTAAAAATACAATTTTTCTCCATTATTTGATCGGGGAGATGCTAAGATTATAAAAAATACGATTGTCCCGAAGTCCGGTTTTTTTAATATTTTTGCATTTCTAATCGTAGTATATGGAAAAATTTGAAATCAATATATTGGGTTGTGGTTCAGCTTTGCCGACTCCGAAACGTTTCACCAGTTGTCAGGTAGTCAATATCAGGGAGAAGCTTTTCATGGCAGATTGCGGGGAAGGAGCTCAAATTCAACTGCGCAGGATGAAATGCAATTTTAGTAAGTTAAACCATATTTTTATCTCTCATTTACATGGCGATCATTGTTTTGGACTTCCGGGATTGATTTCGACATTAGGAATGTTGGGGCGCACAGGCGAATTGGTGATTCATGCCCAACCGGATGCCGAAAAAATATTTCGTCCCCTGTTAGATTATTTTTGCAGGGAATCGGCTTTTTCGGTACGTTTTGAATCTTTTAATCCTAATAGCCATGCTGTGATATATGAGGATAAAAGTGTAAAGGTGAGTACATTGCCTTTGAAACACAGGGTGCCTTCTGCCGGATTTTTATTTGAAGAACAACCGAATCCCAATCATTTGATTCCGGAAATGATAGCATTTTACCAGATTCCGGTTCGCCAGTTGAAAGCCATTAAAGAAGGAGCGGATTTTATTACTGAAGAAGGAGAAGTAATTGCCAATTCCCGGTTGACTCGCCCGGCAGACAAGCCCAGGAAATATGCGTATTGTTCGGATACTGCTTATGCAGAAAAGATTATTCCGTGGATTGAAGGAGTCGATTTGCTATATCATGAAGCGACTTTTTGCGAAGCGGATTTGGCCCGGGCGAAAGAAACGTTTCATTCGTCGGCCCGTCAGGCAGCGGAAATAGCCCGTAAGGCAAACGTTAAACAGTTGTTGTTGGGACATTTTTCGGCCCGGTATCCGGATGTCTCCCTGTTGTTGAAAGAAGCGCAGGCTGTTTTTGTTAATGCCCTTGTAGCCGAAGAAGGAATGACCGTTCAACTTTCCTGATGCAAAATTGTTGTATTTATGTCATAAAATAAATTCGATTAATTCTAAAATATTGTATTATTATGGACAGTTTAGTAACAAGATTGGAACAAGAAGTGGGGTTGACTCACGAACAAGCTGTTAATGCTGTAAAATGCATTCGCAAATACTTGAATGAAAATGGATTGGACCCTGATTGGGAAGAATTTCTGGAAGCTCAAGCCCATAAATTAAGTATTTCTGCTAAAACGGCTTTAGATGAATTGACCGGTAAAACGCAAACCTGGGGTGCAAAATTAGATGATTGGGCGGATAAAGCGCACGGAAAATTGGAAGATCTTGGAGATAAGGCTAAGCAAACGATTAAAGATGTGCGGAATAAAGCTGCCGATTTTATTGCGGATAAGGATTGATGAAGGGTAGAGTTGACTACAAAACATTGAACATATAAAAAAAGGGTATGTTGGAACACATGCCCTTTTTTTTGTGTTCACCCAGCATGGTTCTATTCTAACAGGTGCGAGTCCTTAACACGCCCTGATAGCGGGAAGTGTCCAGCCAAAGACAAGGGTGTCCATTTCGAAATGGAACCTGAAAAAATGGATGCAAAAAGCCATTTCCTGGTTCTGGGGAAAATGCTTGAAAATGATTATCTCCATGACAAACCGATCGGAAACTGGAAGGTCAATGTTAATTGTGGTTGGGGAAAGTTATTATTAAGGAGCGACTATTTATTGAAAATCCTAACAAATTAAGATGCGTTTGCCCTGGTCCCCCAAGTCATTTCCTTGAATGAAATAAAAAAGAAATATACGGAATTAGACGATGGTACGTCAACATTATTCATGATAAATGAGAAAATCGTCAATACTGACGATTATGACCGTTTTATGATTGATGAGAATAATTTATTGAAAATCCTGATAGATACGACTTTCTACAATCCCCAAGAACAACTCCGGTTGAATATTATTCGCATTCAGACCCAATCGGAAGAAAATGTACGCAAAGAGAAAAAAATGATGATAATGCATTAGTCTCTTAAGCACAAGCGAGGCGACTCTATTAGAATCGCCTCGTTTACGTTAGTATGTCAGGATTTGCAATTTAGAATAATGCGTTGAATTGTGAGTTGGTTACGAATTTAGCGAATTCCAAATCATTCAATGCTTTATTTTTCATATTGCGGTCTAATGCAATGGATTGTTTCAGGTTGGAAACCACTCCGTTGACATTGTTAGTACGAGCGGCTACGACAGCTTTCAGGTATGCAGTCATCGCATCGGGATTAGTTACGGCATTTAATGTTGCAGTGGCCGCATTATAATCTTTTGTCATAATTTGCGCCAAAGCCGCATTATTGGATGCTGTTTTTCCGAATAAACCTACCGCTTTTGAATATTCTCCGCTTTGTAGCGCCAGAACAGCCATCGCATTATTCAACTCATCAGCGCCAGCTGCGTTACCTAAGTATTGTTGCGCTTTGGCATTGTTTCCTTTTACCATTTCCAACAGACCCAGGTTGCAATTCACTTCAGCCGATTTGTCATTCAGGTGAGCGGCGTAGTTAAAGAATTCGGCGGCGTTGTCGAAATTCCCTTTGAGGTATTCCATGACACCTACGTTGTTGAAACCCCGATAATCAGTCGGATACAATTCGGTTACTTTTTGATATACTAATTCTTTAGCATCATTGGTTTTTTCTAAAGAGGCTGCATATAGCAATTCATCGGGAGTCAAAACGCCGGGATTGCTGGCTGCTAATTTACTGATCTCGTCATCGCTTTTGCCTATGATTTGTACATTGGCGATGAGTCGGGAACGGCGCAATTGCGGAAGAATTTGTTCTGCCAATACGGTAAATGTACTTGACATATTTTTGATTTCACGTTCTCTCCTTTCCGGATCAGTGTACATAGATAATGTCCGTAGGATAAGGTCTTTATCCTGAATGTTGGATTTTTCGACCAACGTTTTGAATCCTTCCCAGTCTTGAGCGGTATAACGAGCGCTCAATGGCACATTGTCGGCTTCTTCCTTTTTTAATTGTTTTTGAACGTATGCTTTTGTATTTTTCTCCCGTTGCTCGGATAATTTTTCATTTAATGTATAACCACCGTCGGGAGAAGCATAGGCCGAAATTTCCACATCTACCTTTTGGTTGGGAGTGTAGTCTGCATTGGCTACGACTCCGATCCAGTCTTCCACCTCTTCTTTGTCGATTTCGCTGGAGCGCAGGTTGGCTTGTTGGATAAGGAACATGATGTTGGCATCATAAGTTTCTTTGATAATCCGTTGGAATTTGTCGGGAGCAATAGACGGAGTTTCAGTAGCGGCAGTTGCTAATGCGGCAGTTGCTAAAACGCCATCACCGATTTTCACATCAGGTAATTCTATTTTTTTATCTTTAATTTTAGCCGTGAATGTTAAATAGAGTTCTGATTTTTGCATATCGGGAACATATTGGAATGAAGAAGTCATCACAACATTTCCACCTTTTTTCTGAGGAATTTCCTGTCCGTTTCCCGCCACATTTTCACCCTGGAATGTGTAAGTAGTACCCCAGGCTTCTCCTCCGTCGTATTTTAATACCGGAACTACTTCAACGGTTGCGTTTTTATTGAACCAATTTTCGGGGAAAGTCGCGTTAATCGTTACCGGAACCTGATTGCCGACAGCTTCAAGCGGTTGGGGAGTTGCTTTAATGTAATTGGCCGATAACGGGCTTAATTTTCCGGAAGAACAGGAACTTAATCCAGCCACAACAATCAACAGCGCTGCAGGGATAAAAAATCTCGATTTCATCATCTTGTTGCTTTTTATTAGAAGTACAAACTTAATTATTTTAGATAAACTGATCACTAAACTCTGAATTTTTAATCACGAAGAAATTTCATTGCAAAAGTATATATTTTTTTTTACATGAAAAGGTTTTTACGAATGTATGTGAGCGATTCGTACATTGGATATTGTGAGGCCCCAACCATTTTTAACAATGCAACATTATTGCTTTTAAAAGAAACGTTTGTTATAGGAAAATTTCATTTGTTTGACTTATTTTTGTGGCAAAATATTCGAAAAAATAACAATAAAGACTAAATACCATGAAAATGAGAAAAATTGTAATTCTTTTCTGTTGTGTTGTAATGGGCGGAATTTCTGTATTTGCCGGCGAAATTTCGATGAAAATATCAAAGCAGTACTTGAATATACCGGTGTCGCATCGTGATGACCGGGCTATTATGAAAATCGAAACAGGAGGCATTCCCGGGCAAACATTTCAAATCCGGTTGGCATCGGGAATTCCCGATTACTGGGTTTTCTATGATCTTACTTCTCTTAAAAACAAAACGATCAAAATCAGTTATGAAGGAAAAGACAGCGGCTTAAGCAAAATTTATCAGGATGATAGGATTGCCGGTCAAGACAGTATGTATCGGGAATATAATCGGCCGCAATTTCATTTTACATCCCGTAGAGGCTGGAACAACGATCCCAATGGTTTGCTTTTTTATGATGGAGAATACCATTTGTTTTATCAGCACAATCCTTATGAAAGGGAATGGGAAAATATGCATTGGGGACATGCTGTAAGTAAAGACCTGTTTCATTGGGAAGAATTGCCGGAGGCCTTGTATCCCGATCGTTTAGGGGCTGTGTTTTCGGGATCGGCAGTGATTGATTACAATAATACAGCAGGATTTAACAAAGGCAAGACACCGGCGATGGTCGCTATTTATACGGCGGCCAGTCCCGAAAAACAAATTCAGTGCATCGCTTACAGTTTGGATAAGGGTCGCACGTGGACGAAATATGACAACAATCCGGTGATTGATTCGAAAGCAAAATGGAATAGCCAGGATACCCGTGATCCCAAAGTATTCTGGTATAAACCGGGCAATCATTGGGTATTGGTATTGAATGAACGAGACGGACATTCGATTTATACATCTGCCAATTTAAAAGATTGGAATTATGAAAGCCATGTAACCGGATTTTGGGAATGTCCTGAACTTTTCGAATTGCCTGTTGATGGCGATAAAAACAATACGCGCTGGGTGATGTATGGCGCTTCAGGTACATACATGTTGGGGAAATTTGATGGAAAAAAATTTACTCCCGAAGCCGGGAAATATTATTATACTACAGGAGCGATTTACGCCGCTCAAACTTTTACCAATATTCCTGATTCAGATGGACGACGGATACAAATCGGATGGGGAAAGGTGCAACATCCGGGCATGCCGTTCAACGGAATGATGTTGTTGCCGACAGAATTGACGTTGCGTACGACAAAAGATGGAGTTCGTTTGTACAATACACCGGCCAGAGAGGTGGAAACATTGATGGGGGAGCCGGTGAAATGGGAGTCGCTGACTTCGGATAAAGCCAACGAAGTGTTGAAATCATTTTATGCAACGGATTGTATGCGCATCAGGACGACTTTTAAATTGTCGCACGCCACCAGCGCCGGAATTAATTTATTTGGTCAGTCTGTTATTGATTACGACATGAATTCCAATCGCATCAACGGCGTTTTTTATTCTCCCGAAGACCGGACAAGTATGGAACTTACCGCTGATATTTTTATCGATAAAACATCAATAGAGGTATTTATTGATAATGGCGCCTATTCTTATTCCATGGAACGCAAACCTCATGCAAATAATAAAGAAGGCTTGCATTTTTGGGGACATAATATTGAAGTGAAATCGTTGGCAGTATTTCCGGTTCATTCCATTTGGCAATGAACTGGTGTGCTGTTTGACAAATTTTAACGTATATCGGTTTTATATTTGCTGAAAAATCAACTTGTACATAATACAATGAAAACAATAATAGGAATTGGAGAAATCTTGTGGGATGTATTTCCCGAAAGAAAAATATTAGGAGGTGCACCGGCCAATTTTGCCTATCATGCATCACAATTCGGATTTAAAGGATATGCGGTAAGCGCTATTGGCAACGATTTGTCAGGAAAAGAGATCCTGGATAATCTGGCAGAAAAAAAATTGGATTGCTTGCTTGAAGTGGTGAATTATCCTACCGGAACGGTTCAGGTAACTTTGGATGCCGCCGGAGTGCCTCAATACGAAATTTGTGAAAATGTCGCCTGGGATAATATCCCTTTCACCGAACAGACAGTACAATTGGCGCGCCAATGTAGTGCCGTGTGTTTTGGTTCGTTAGCTCAACGAAATACGGTATCTAAAAATACGATTCTGCACTTTTTGGAATTAATTCCTTCCGGCGCATACAAAATTTTCGATATTAATTTGCGGCAGCATTTTTATTCGGAAGAAATCATTCATGACTCTTTATTGAAATGCAATGTGCTCAAAATCAATGATGATGAAGTAAAAGCGGTTGCCGGTCTGCTGGGGTATGACGGACTATCAGAACAAGAGGTGTGCATGCGATTATTGGATACCTATCGGTTAGATATTGTAGTGGAAACGAAAGGCGCTGTTGGCAGTTATGTGTTTACGCCCGGTGATACATCGTATATCGATACGCCACAAGTGCAAGTCGCAGATACCGTAGGCGCCGGAGATGCTTTTACCGGAGCATTTGTTGCCGCTCTGTTACATGGAGAATCCATCCGGAGGGCTCATCAATTGGCAGTGGAAGTTTCCGCTTATGTTTGCACTCAACACGGTGCAATGCCGCAATTACCGGAAACGTTGGTCGAATCATTACAAAAACAAAAATTAATATTATGAGTAACAAACACAAACTTTTATTTCAGTTGCTTCCCATCATGTTGGCATTTTTTGTCATGGGTGCTGTCGATTTAGTGGGAATTGCCTCCAATTATGTAAAACAGGATTTTGGTTTGTCTGATAAAATGGCCAACCTGTTACCCTCTATGGTATTTTTTTGGTTTCTTGTCTTCTCTGTGCCCACTGGTTTGTTGATGAACAAAATCGGACGAAGAAAAACCGTATTACTAAGTTTAATCGTAACGGCAGCAGCGTTGTTTGTCCCACTATTCGGTTATAATTTTAACATCATGCTGGTTTCTTTCGCTTTACTCGGAATCGGTAATACTATCATGCAAGTGTCTCTCAATCCATTGATAGCTACTGTTGTGACGGGTGATAAGCTGGCGAGCAGTCTGACATTCGGGCAATTTGTAAAAGCCATCGCGTCTTTCGCAGCTCCCATTATAGCCGGATGGGCGGCTTCGAAGTTCGATAACTGGCGGTTATTATTTCCGATTTATGGTGTAGCCACACTATTGTCTTTTGTTTTGTTAGGAATCACCAACATAAAGGAATCTGCATATAATACAAAAAAAACGTCTTTTGTGCAATGTCTGCGTTTGTTGGGCAACCGGTACATATTATTGTGCTTTGTCGGGATTCTCGTGCACGTAGGTATTGATGTGGGAATCAATGCCACCGCTCCGAAAATTTTGATGGAGCGTATTCCCGGAATGGTATTGGAAGATGCCGGATTTGCTACCAGTGTGTATTTCTTTTTCAGGTTGGCCGGTTGTTTGATCGGGACTTTTGTCCTGGCGCGTTTTTCCATTTATAAATTTTTCCTTATCAGCACCGGATGTGTGGCTTTGTCGGTGATTGGACTCTTTTTATTTTCCGATCTCACATTGCTTTATGTCTCCATTGCCTTGGTGGGATTTGGAAATTCAAATATTTTTTCCATGATATTTTCGAGGGCATTACAATTTATGCCCGAACGCGACAATGAAATTTCCGGACTTATGATTATGGGAGTCGCCGGAGGAGCCATTTTTCCATGGTTGATGGGAGTAGGGTCGGATTTGCTTCATAATCAAGGCGGAGCAATAATTGTATTGGCCATATTGGTTGTTTATTTGTTCTTTTTGGCGCCCCACGTGAAGAGTGCAAAGTGAGAATTAAACAAAATTATTTGGATTGAAAATCGTATCTTTGTTTATGCTAATTCGATTTGTGGACGGTTAATAGCCTGTAAAACATGAAAATCAACCTGATTGTGTTGTTGTTGGCGAGTTGTTTGTTGATTTCCTGTAAACAAAAAACAAACCCTTATGTCATTGGTATTTCCCAGTGTAGTGACGATGAATGGCGCCGGAAAATGAATACCGAAATGCAACACGAAGCAGTATTACATCAAAATGTGGCGCTGGACATTAAAAGTGTGGTTGATGATACTGAAAAGCAAATCAAGGATATACGAGAGTTCATTGATCGAAAAGTTGACTTGCTTATCGTTTCTCCGAATAAGGCGGCTCCCGTTACTCCCATTATAGAAGAGGCTTATGCCGCAGGCATTCCGGTAGTACTGGTCGATCGCAAAATCCTGTCAGACAAATACACCGCTTTTATTGGCGCTGATAATTATCAAATCGGAAAAGAAGTTGGAATTTATGTCGCTAAACTGTTGGAAGGAAAAGGCAATGTGGTTGAAATCCGGGGGCTGGAAGGCTCTACTCCTGCCTTAGAACGACATCAGGGTTTTCTCAGTATTGTCAGGAATTATCCGGAGATTAAGATTGTGTATGATACCGACGGCGCTTGGTTGAAAGAGATTGCGGAAAGCCGTATGGAAGAAGCATTTGCCAATTGTCAGGAGATCGATCTCGTTTTTGCGCAAAATGACCGGATGGCTATGGGGGCGTACAATGCGGCTATACGGCAACAAAAAGCAGATCATATTTATTTCCTTGGCATTGATGCATTGCCCGGTCAAGATGGCGGAATTGAGCAGGTATTGGAGAATAAACTCGAAGCAACATTTATTTATCCGACCGGCGGTGATAAAATTATTCAGCTGGCATTGAATATTTTGCAGGGCGTTCCATTTCAAAAGAACAACCTGTTGTACACAGCCGTTGTCGATAAAACGAATGCACAAATCCTGAAGTTGCAATCGGACGAAATAGTAGAACAGGAAAATAAAATTAATTTTCTGAATGATCGTGTAAATACATACTTGTCTCAATATACTACACAACGGTATCTTTTTTGGGGGGCTGTGTTTGTCGTCATCTTTTTCATTGTCTTTTTGTCTTTTCTGATTTTTGCCTACAGCTCCAAAAATAAACTCTATAAAGAATTAGAAAACCGGAATAATGAAATCAATGAACAAAAAAATCTATTGGAGCAGCAACGCGATCAATTGATCCTGCTGTCGAAACAATTGGAAGAAGCGACTCATGCCAAATTGGTGTTTTTTACAAATATTTCGCATGAATTCCGCACGCCATTGACTTTGATCTCCGGCCCCGTCAGTTCGTTGTTGTCCGACAAATCAATTAATGTCGAACAACGCCGCTTACTTTCACTTGCAAAGAAAAATATAGGCGTACTTCTTAAACTTATCGATCAGATTATTGATTTCAGAAAATACGAAAATGGTAAACTAACCCTGGATTTAGGGCGGTATGATCTCCGGCAACAGTTCATAGAATGGAATGAGTCGTTTTTGGAAACGGCGAAAAAGAAGCAATTGGACTTTGAATTTTTAGTACAGCAGGAATTAGATTTTTGGATGACTGTAGATATGGAAAAAATGGAACGTATCTACTTTAATTTACTTTCCAACGCCTTGAAATTTACCTCCGATAAAGGGAAAATCGCAGTAAGTTTGAATAAAATCAGACAAGATAACATGGACTTTGCTGAAATTCGTGTGTCTAATTCAGGCAAAGGAATATCAGATAAAGATATCAAACATATTTTTGATCGTTTTTATCAGGTCGATTCGCACATGGCCGGTTCGGGAATTGGCCTGGCCTTAGTAAAAGCATTGGTTGAATTACACAATGGACAGATCCGGGTGGATAGCGGGCAGGATGGATGGACAACATTTTCTGTTACTATTCCATTTGCACAAGACCTGTTTTCGGAAGAAAACATTGTAAGTCCGGTAATACAGACCGATGTTGCAGCAGAGGAGAATATACTGCATTTTGATCAACCTGAAATTTTTGACGAAAGCCGGCAGGAAAATAAAAAAATGATACTGGTCATCGACGATAATCCCGACATTCGTTCTTACATCCGGTCGGTTTTAAGTGGTCAATATACTGTTTTGGAGGCTAATGATGGAGAAGAGGGATTGAAAAAAGCCATCAAAAACATTCCGGATATCATCGTCAGCGATGTGATGATGCCCAAATTGGATGGTGTAGAACTGTGCCTGAGGTTGAAAGAGGAATTATCGACCAGTCACATTCCGGTGATTCTTCTTACCGCCTGTTCGTTAGACGAACAGCGAATTGTCGGATATCAAAGCGGGGCCGATGATTATATTGCCAAGCCCTTTAATTCGGATGTATTGGAAATTCGTATCCGGAATTTAATTGAAAACAGGAAACGGTTGAAAGATCATTTTCAGAAAAAATTATTTGCTGAAGAATCGAAAGACGCATTCAACGAAGTCGATAAAACATTTTTGAATAAGTTAAGGGAATTTATCGATGAAAATCTTGCGGATTCTAATTTCAATGTCGAAGATTTGGGTCAAAATATGGGACTTTCCCGCACTCAATTATATCGCAAAGTCAAATCATTAACGAATTATTCTCCGAATGAATTATTGCGTATTATCCGTCTGAACAAAGCTCGCCACTTGTTATCCACTACCGAACTGACCATTTCGGAAGTCACATACGATGTCGGATTTACTTCACCTTCCTATTTCACCAAATGCTTCCGGGAATTTTTTCACGAAAATCCAACAGAATACTTGAAGCGCATTCGCTGATTTATTTTGTCAACTACTGTTGGATAATTCCAGGAATCATGTACATTTGCAAGCTTAATCAAATCACAAAGACAGTTTTTATGGCAACTCCCATTGAAAAAAATATCGTTAACGAGGCGATTCATCATTTAAATATCAGGAATTTCCAGAAAGCGACTATCCGCGAGGTAGTTGCAATAGCCAATATTATAGAAAAGCAAACAGGAATCGAATTTATCAGAATGGAAATGGGAGTGCCGGGGCTGCCTCCCGCAGAAGTCGGAGTGAAAGCTGAAATAGAAGCCCTCGAAAATGGAGTGGCTTCCATTTATCCGATTATTGATGGCCTTCCGGAACTGAAAACAGAAGCCTCCCGTTTTATCAAAGCCTTTATTGATTTAGACATTTCTCCCGAATGTTGTGTACCTGTAGTAGGTTCGATGCAGGGAACTTTTACTTCATTTTTGGTGGCCGGGCAATGTGATAAAACGAAAGATACCATTTTGTTTATCGATCCCGGTTTTCCTGTTCAAAAACAACAAATAACAGTATTGGGTTACAAATGTGAAGCTTTTGATGTATATAATTTCAGAGGCGAAAAACTGCGGGAAAAGCTACTTTATTTTTTGGGTAAAAATAATATTGCGGCAATCATTTATTCTAATCCGAATAATCCGGCCTGGTTTTGTCTGAATGAAGAAGAGTTGAAAATAATCGGAGAATTAGCCACTCAATATGATGCCATAGTATTGGAAGATTTGGCTTATTTTGCCATGGACTTTCGCCATGATTTTAGCAAGCCCTTTGTTGCGCCTTTTCAACCCAGTGTAGGTAAATATACCGACAATTATTTATTGCTTGTCTCCGGTTCGAAAGCGTTTAGTTATGCCGGTCAACGTATTGGTATAGTGGCAATGTCGAATCGACTTTACCATCGCTCTTATCCGGGATTGACGGAACGTTATGGAGGAGGAACATTTGGAAGTGTGTTTATTCACAGGGCATTGTATGCTATTTCGTCGGGGACGAGCCATTCTGCCCAATACGCTTTGGCTGCTATGTTCAAAGCTGCATCCGATGGCAGTTTTAATTTTCTCGATGATGTGAAAGAATACGGGCGGCGGGCTAACCGGATGAAAGCGATTTTTCAGAAACATGGCTTTGAAATTGTTTATGATAAAGATTTAGACGAACCCATCGCCGACGGTTTTTATTTTACAATACGTTATCCCGGAATGACCGGAGGCGAACTAATGGAAGCTTTGGTTTCATACGGAATTACGGCAATATCTCTTGCTACTACAGGAAGTAACCAGGAAGGATTGCGGGCGTGTACTTCATTTATTAAGGAAAACCAATATCAATTATTAGATGAACGTTTGGCACAATTTCAAGCCAACAGGTAAATAAATTTCTTTGAAAAAAAACCGGTCAAATTTGTTTTTTTCAATAAATCGCCCTATATTGCAACGATTTATTAAAGCAATAAAGGAGTAATTATATGTCTTACAACATGTTTCAGATAAAACATAACAATGTGCTTCCTCAAAAAGGGAATATCTTGATTTCTGAACCGTTTCTCAGTGATCAGTATTTTGAACGAAGCGTTGTGTTGTTGGTTGAACATGACGAAGCGCATGGTACAATGGGTCTTGTGCTAAATAAACCGGTAAAGGAAAAACTAAATGATTTTTTCCCGGAATTAAAAAATGCAGATCCTGTTCCCTTGTTTAAAGGTGGTCCTGTAAGCGCCAACAAATTGTATTTTATTCATAAATTAGGAGATGTCATTCCGGGGGCCTTGCCCATTCAGGACGGATTGTATTTCGACGGAGATTTTGATGCGGTCAAATCTTATTTGCAAAAAGGAAATTCGGCCAAAGGTACTATCAAATTCTTTTTGGGTTATTCGGGGTGGGAACAAGATCAGTTGCAGCAGGAAATTGACCGTAACTCCTGGTTAGTCGGAAAATTAGATGAATCCGGAATCTTCAGGGAAGAAGGCGAAATTTACTGGAAAAAATCGTTACAGGCTTTAGGAGACAAATATCGCTCCTGGGCTAACTTCCCTAAACGGCCGTTTATGAACTAAGCAGTCAGTCAACCGCTTATTGTTACTTTTTCATTGATCAGTTGCATGACAAAAACATCTTCAAATGAATGTTGTAACTTTGTCCATGCATACAAGATGCCCGTTTGTACATATCCTCCCTTATCAAATAGCTTTCTGCTGTTGATATTCGTTTTGGGGATGTAGGCATAGAGTTGTTTAAGCGTCAAAAACTTAAATGCATATTCTTGTATTAACGAAAGCGCTTGAGTTCCCAGACCTTGTCCCCTGTATTGTTCATCCAACAAAATACCCACTCCTGCCCGGAGATTCATCGGGTCAAAATCATACAAGTCTATCGTACCGACAGTTTTATTTTCTTTTTTCAGAACGATCATTAACCGGAGTTGACGCGTTTGAAAAATGTCTTGCCGCGATTCTGCAATGTATTCTCTCAATGCAAATTTTGAATACGGAGCTAATGTGCTTCCACAGGCCCACAACCTGGAATCATTTTCCCAACGGTAGAGAACATCCAGATCTTCAGGTTCTAAAGCTCTTAAACGGATTGTGTCATTTTCTAAAAACATCATTCAGATTGAATTTTAAGTGGTTAATATTTCGTGTGTAGCCAGGGTAATACCCGTATCCGGATGGAAAATCCGGTAATAGTCATCTCTCCTTGGATGCTGATTCATGTACGATATAATTTCTTCATATCGCATAGTCCCGGTCGAAAATGACATAGCCTGATTTACAGCTGCTATTTTCGTTCTTTTAGACGTTTTTCCGGGAATTAATTTTCCGATAGCCGATAGAAATGCCCGGAAATAAATGGCAAGGTGGATTAGTCCGTTGTATAAAAAGCCATAATGCGGATAATGTTTTTTGTAAAACAAAATCATCGCATTATAAAATATTTTCACATAACGTAAATCTTTTTTTGTACTTTCTCCTTTGTAATGAATAATTTTTTCTGGTACATAATAGTTTTTGTATCCGGCTAATCGGATCCGGTAGGACAAGTCAATATCTTCTCCATACATAAAGAAACGCTCGTCTAATCCACCTGTTTTGTCCAATGTCGTTTTTCTCAACAGCATAAATGCTCCGGCCAAAACATCGACATCATGTACTGCATTTTCGTTCAGATAACGGAGATGGTATTGGGAGAAAAACGGAGAGTAAGGAAAAAATTTCGACAATCCGAACATCTTGAAAAAAGAATTGCGGGGGGAAGGGAACCCCCTTTTCGATTCGGGCAGGAAAATGCCTCTGCCGTCAATCATTTTTACGCCTAATCCGCCGGCATCAGGGTGTTCGTCCATAAAACGACAGGTATTCAAGAGAACTTGTTCGCCTAATACCGTGTCGGGATTCAACAATAGTATATATTTTCCCTGCGCATTGGCAATCGCCTGGTTATTGGCTTTTGAAAACCCTGCATTGTTTTTATTTTCAATGAAATGTATGGATGGGAATTTCGGTTTCAGATAAGCGACAGATCCATCGGAAGAATGATTGTCCACAACAAAAATTTCCACAACCATCCCTACCGTTGCCTTTAATACAGAGTCTAAGCATTGCTCAAGATAATACTTGACATTGTAATTGACAATAATAATGGATAGTGTCATTGTTGTTAATACCGGTATCCCTTCGACCGCTCGATTGCTTCTCCCAATCGAAGGAAAAAGTTCTTTTTCGAATTTCTTCTTCGGATGTTATCATCTTCGGCATCATGCATCATGATGGCTTCAAAATTATACAGGTTTTTACCTCCGGCTTTGATCATTTTGTAAATCATGCCCCAGTCGGGTAAACCGCCTACGCTGCGATCATCGATAAAGACATCGGCCATCAGTTTCCGGGGATTTCTTTCTTCTTCTTCAGGATAATTTTTATTTACGGCATAGAAATGCAATCCCTGGTTGGCACAATAATCAACGGCTTCTTGCAGATATGCGCCTTCACGCACTGTCCATAAGACAATTTTGTGATTATCTTCTTCCTGTAACCGTTTTAATGCGTCGATAGCAAAAGGAATCGGTTTTCCAATTTTGGGATATGCTTCCTCTACGATAGTTCCGTCAAAATCTACTGCAATAAACATCAGGTTTTAAGTTTTAAGTTTTTATTTGAATTGGAATGAGTCGCTAAAGGCCGTACGATTTAAAATGGATCGTCCCAGCGTCAATTCATCAGTGTATTCTATTTCGTCGCCGATGGAAACTCCACGGGCGATTAAACTGATTTTGATATTGATTCCGGATAATTTCCGGTAAATATAAAAATTGGTGGTATCACCTTCCATGGTGGTACTCAAGGCTAAAATAATCTCATCGATTTTTTCATTTTTAGCGCGCTGAATTAAACTTTCAATTTGCAGGTCGCCGGGGCCAATTCCATCCATCGGCGAAATGATGCCCCCCAATACATGATACAATCCTCTGAATTGACCGGTATTTTCGATCGCCATTACGTCTTTAATATTTTCCACAACACAAACCAACGAAGCGTCGCGGTTGGGATCGCTGCAAATACTACAGGTCGCCGAATTGCAAATATTGTGGCATACATTACAATATTGCACATGGTTGCGCAAATCAATGATCGATTGACCAAAAGTAATTACTTCTTCCGGAGTTCTTTTTAGAGCATGCAATGCCAGCCTTAATGCCGTTTTTCGTCCTATCCCAGGCAGTTTGGCAAATTCATTGACTGCATTTTCCAGTAAGGCAGAAGGAAACTTTTGTATCATTAACGGTTGAAAATTTTCAACAAAAGTACGACATTTCGCAATGGTTTGCAAATCTTTAAAAATAAACAGTACCTTTGTTTTCCAAGAAAAAAATGAAATAGAATGAGTACTGAAAATGACAAAGTAACAGGATTGCCCGAGAATGCATATCGGGAATTACAGCCGGGAGAAGAATACAAACCGCTGATGTCTCCCTTGAAAAATTATTCCGAAGTAACCGTTTGGTCTGTTGCGTGGGGCTTGTTGATGGCCGTTTTGTTTTCTGCTGCTGCGGCTTATTTGGGATTGAAAGTCGGCCAGGTATTTGAAGCCGCCATCCCGATTGCGATTATTGCGGTCGGTTTATCTGCTTCTTTCAAGCGAAAAAATGCATTAGGGGAAAATGTGATCATTCAATCCATCGGGGCCAGTTCGGGAGTGATAGTCGCCGGCGCGATTTTTACATTACCCGCTTTATATATTCTTCAATCCAAATATCCGGAATTGACCGTCAATTTTTGGCAGGTGTTTTTAAGTTCATTGCTCGGAGGAATGTTAGGGATCTTATTTCTGATTCCTTTCCGGAAATATTTTGTAGCCGACATGCATGGGAAATTTCCTTTTCCCGAAGCGACAGCTACTACACAGGTGCTGGTTTCCGGAGAAAAGGGAGGTAATCAGGCCAAGCCATTGATTTTTGCCGGATTAATCGGAGGAATATATGATTTTTTAGCTGCCACTTTCGGCTCGTGGAATGAAGTGATTTCCACCCGTGTGGTGCATGCAGGCGAACTATTGGCCGACAAAGCCAAATTAGTGCTCAAAATTAATTCCGGCGCGGCGGTTTTAGGGTTGGGTTATATTGTCGGATTAAAATATTCGGCTATTATATGTGCCGGTTCTTTTTTGGTCTGGCTCGTTATTATCCCGGCCATGTCTGCTTTGTTTGGAGATCAGGTACTTAATCAATGGGATCCTGCCATTACCCTGGCAGTCGCAGACATGTCACCGGAGCAGATTTTCAAATATTATGCGCGCCACATCGGGATCGGAGGGATTGCAATGGCCGGTATTATAGGCATTATCCGTTCCTGGAGTATCATTAAAAGCGCCATACAGCTTGCTGCGAAAGAATTTAAAGGAAAAAGCGGGACGGCAGAGAAAAATGTTATCCGTACACAACGTGATTTATCCATGAAAATCATAGCGGTAGGGAGTATTATAACGATCATTCTGATCTTTATTTTCTTTTATTTTGGGGTAATTCACAATTTACTATATGCTTTAATCGGATTATTGCTGATTGTATTTATAGCATTCTTGTTTACTACGGTAGCGGCTAATGCGATTGCCATTGTCGGGACCAATCCTGTTTCGGGAATGACCTTAATGACCTTGATTTTGGCTTCGGTCGTATTGGTGGCCGTCGGATTGAAAGGAACCGAGGGTATGCTTGCCGCCATGATCATGGGAGGAGTGGTTTGTACAGCATTGTCCACTGCCGGCGGATTTATCACCGACCTGAAGATCGGTTACTGGCTGGGCACAACTCCTGTCAAGCAGGAATCCTGGAAATTTTTAGGCGTGTTAGTGTCAGCTATTACCGTAGGCGGAGTGATCATGATTTTGAATAAAACATACGGCTTTACCAGTGGTCAGTTAGCGGCGCCTCAGGCTAATGCCATGGCGGCGGTCATCGATCCGTTGATGTCGGGTTCAGGGGCGCCCTGGTTACTTTATGGAATCGGAGCCTTATTGGCTATACTCCTTACTTTCATGAAAGTTCCGGCCTTAGCATTTGCATTGGGAATGTTCATTCCGCAGGAATTAAATACACCTCTCTTGTTGGGAGGAGCCATCAGTTGGTACGTAAGTACGCGGTCTAAAGACAAAGAATTAAATACCGTCAGGCAGGAAAAAGGAACCTTGTTAGCGTCCGGTCTTATAGCAGGAGGAGCGTTGATGGGAGTGATCAGTGCTATCATTAAGTTTGTGCAATCATCGATGGTCGAAAGTAAGATGGCGGCGTTAGGCATTGAATCCGGCTCGGAACAGGCATTGGCGATTCAGGAACAATACAGTTTTATCAACACCACTTGGACAGAAAGTAATGGAGCTGTTTGGGTGGCAATAGGAATGCTGACATTATTGTGTGCTTACCTGATTTGGGACAGTATGAAAGCTAAAAAAGAAAGTTAAATACCGGATATGACAGCCAAAATGAAAGTGGTTGATGAAATATTTTTTGATAACCGGTTGATTTCTACTGAAAAGATCAGGGAAATGTCTATGTCTGTTCATTCCGATTATGTATTATTCAGGTTTGATCAACATGTCAGGATTGCACCGCTGGGATTGGAACGAATGTTGCAAATAGCTTGTGATACTGGTGCCGGATGGATTTATTCCGATTATTGGGATGAAAAAGATGGAGCCATAGTTGTTCATCCATTAATTGATTATCAGGCAGGTAGTTTGCGGGATGATTTTGATTTTGGGCCTGTGATTTTGATAAAAAACAGTGTTTTAAAACAAACAGTATCCCAAATGCAGACTCATTATCAATATGCCGGCTGGTATGATTTAAGGTTGAGAATATCTCAAGATAGCCCGTTGATACATATCAATGAATGTTTATATACGGTTGTTGTACCGGATGCAGTTTCTTCGGAAGACAAACAATTTGCTTATGTGGATCCTAAAAACCGGAGTGTGCAGATAGAGATGGAGGAGGCTTGTACCAACCATTTGAAAGAAATTGGCGCCTTTTTAACTCCTGAATTTCAACCGGTACATTTTGAAGACACTCCGTTTGATGTAGAGGCCTCTGTTATTATCCCCGTTCGCAATCGGGTGAAAACAATTGAGGATGCCATTCTTTCTGTCTTGAACCAGGAAACCACTTTCCCATTTAATCTCATAATTATTGATAATCATTCCACAGACGGAACGACTGAGGTAATTCGAAAATATGCGGAAGATCGACGCGTGATTCATTTAATTCCCCGGGAAAATAATCTGAATATCGGAGGATGTTGGAATGCCGCAGTTCATCATCCCGCTTGTGGTAAATTTGCCGTACAGCTGGATAGTGACGATTTATATGCCCACCCACAAGTGTTGGAAATCATAGTCAATGCTTTTTACCAGCAGCAATGTGCAATGGTAGTGGGCACTTACAAAATTGTAAATTTTGAATTGGAAACGCTTCCTCCGGGTGTAATTGACCATAAAGAATGGACACCAGAAAATGGACGAAATAATGCATTACGTATCAATGGATTGGGCGCTCCTCGCGCGTTTTACACTCCTGTTTTAAGGCAGATGAATCTGCCAAATACCAGTTACGGAGAAGATTATGCGATTGGTTTGAGGATTTCTCGGAAATATCAAATCGGACGGATTTACGACGTGTTATATCTGTGCCGGCGCTGGGAAGGCAATTCGGATGCATCCATTAGTATAGAAAAAGGTAATGCATTTAATTTGTATAAAGATAGAATCCGGACTTGGGAATTGCAGGCCCGTCAACAGGTTGGCAGATGAGTGTAAGTGATTGGAATATAACAGCATTTTTTGATCAACAACTTGCCGGCTGGGAATTGGCTCATGCGAATTATGAATCGCTGAAAAAAGTGAAAACCAGGCGATTCCAATTCGACACCTGCTATTGTGACATTCAGTTTAATCCGGAACGAGTACGCTCTGTGGTTGCCAATCAGGGAGAATCGAAGACTGTGGATAATTGTTTTCTCTGCGAAAAAAATCGCCCGAAAGAGCAAAAGGTTCAACCTTTTGATGACCGGTTTGATATCCTGTGTAATCCATATCCGGTTTTTTCCCGGCATCTAACGATTGTTTCTAAATTGCATACGCCGCAAACCATAGAAAATGAACTGGATACATTGCTGAATATTGCGCATGCATTACCCGGATTTGTTGTTTTTTATAACGGCCCTCATTGTGGCGCTTCTGCTCCTGAACACCTTCATTTTCAGGCAGGTATATCAGAAGAATTTCCTCTGTATGTAGATTACGAATCATTAAAAAGCAAATACGGTACACAGGAACATCGTTCTGAAACGCTAACCCATTATCAAATTGACGATACAATGCGTCGTTTTTATATATTGGAAAGTGTTTCAATATCAGAATTGTCGAATTATTTCTATAATCGAAGTGAGGAAAATGTGAATTTGCTTGCCTGGTATGATACAAAAAAGCAGTATTGGATATTGTGTGTGTTTGAAAGAAAAAAGCATCGTCCCGACCGGTTTTATGTTTCCGGAGAACAACAATTGCTGATTAGTCCTGCCAGTGTGGAAATGGCGGGAAAAATCATTACCGTAAGGGAAGAAGATTTTAGTAAAGTGACATCACAGGATATTAAGGATATTTTTGACGAAGTATTAAAATAATGATGGTACAACCAACGATTTGTGTAGGTATTGTAAGTAATCCTATCATCCGGTTCAGGCTGAATGGAATTTTTCGGTTGGAACAGACCGGAATGTTTGTCGAAGGAGAGCAGGTTGTCGAATTTAGTGAGGGCGTCATTCGCTTTGGTAATCAGTCTTTTGCCACTTTTTCTCTTCGCCCTGTGTATAGCCAGGCTGCGTCATTTGATGTGCCGGATGTAAAAATCGGAATACAATTTCATTGGGAACGTTTAGAAACGCAAACATTTCAGGGAAGTTTGCGTTTTGTGATTGATAATCAGCAATGTGTGCTAATTAATGAATTGCCGGTTGAAGAATATTTGTTAAGTGTAATTTCTTCGGAAATGAATGCTACCAGTTCTCTTGAACTCTTGAAAGCTCATGCAATAACATCTCGTTCCTGGTTGTTGGCTCAATTGGCAAATAAAAAAAGCGAAACAACTTGCACTGCATCCCGACCACAGGGTCAGGATGAAATAATTCGTTGGTATGATCGCGAAAATCATGCCTTGTTCGATGTTTGTGCCGATGATCATTGTCAACGTTATCAGGGAATTACCAAAGTAACCTCTCCAATAGTAAAAGAGGCTGTTCGGAAAACGGCCGGGATGATATTAATGTATGAAGATCAGGTTTGCGATGCCCGTTTTTCCAAATGTTGTGGTGGAATAACCGAAGAATTTGAAAATTGCTGGCAACCTGTGCATATCCCGTATTTGGAATCGGTAACTTGTTGCAATACACCTCCTGCTTTTACTTCTTGGGAAGAATGGATTCGTACGTCACCTCCAGCTTTTTGTAATACTCATGATTTTAGCGTGTTATCACAGGTGCTGAATGATTATGATCAGGAAACTTCCGATTTTTATCGCTGGTCGGTAACATATACCCAACAAGAAATATCCGCTCTGATTTATAAAAAGACAGGAGTTGACTTTGGTCAAATCCAGGCGTTGTTGCCTTTAGAGCGGGGAAAATCAGGTCGTATCGTCCGGTTGGAAATTGTTGGTACAGCACGGACGATGGTGATAGGCAAAGAGTTAGAGATCCGAAGAACGCTTTCAGAGACTCATTTGTACAGTTCTGCTTTTGTGGTGGATGTGCCGGCGAGAGATGCCAACAGTCTTCCCCGGTCGTTTGTGTTGACCGGGGCTGGTTGGGGGCATGGCGTCGGTTTATGTCAAATTGGAGCGGCGATGATGGCAGCAGAAGGCTATACTGCGCATGAAATTTTACGGCGATATTTTAATCACAGTAATATTAAAAGAGCATATTTTTAAAAATATGCCTGAAGTCTTCACCGTTTTCAGGTTGATAAGTGGACATCCCCAGCATTTTTCCCGCTTCTATATTGGCAGATCCGTCATCGATGAATAAAGATTCCAAAGGATCGATGCCTGAATCTTGCAAAAGATGCCGGTAAATTCGGAGATCCGGTTTGGTAAACCCTATTTCATACGATAGATACATTTTGTCAAAATATTGATCGAGCGGTTTTTCCCGATTAGAAAACTGGCGACTTTTGGCCCAATCCATAATAATCGGATTGGTATTGCTTAATAAAAACACATTGAAATCCTTTCGCAATTCATCCAGCATATCCAATTTATATTCAGGCACATCTTTGATAAAACCCAGCCATCCGTAATCAATATTTTCGTTGGGTATTGCTTTACCGGTGATGTGTCTGAGCGCTTCGTAAAAATCTTCGCGGGAAAGTTTTCCTTCTTCCAGTTCAAGAAAAATTCCTTTTTGGTGGTAAGGATCCAATAATTCCACCGCATCTTCTACTCCAATTTCAATAAAACGTCTGACAGCTTCATCTCGATCTAAAGTAAGGATGACTCCACCTAAGTCAAAGACGATATTTTTAATTTTTTTAATCATTTTGATGTTTATTAGTTGGGTACAAAAATAGTCCAACTTCTTGTTTTTCACAAGAGAGTTGGACTCGGCTACAAAAAAAAGTGAAAATTGAGTAAAAAAATTGCAAGAATTATAAAAATAATGCGTACCTTTACACCCGCCTCCTTGTATTTTATAGTTCATACTTTTTTGTAGTGTTTTGGTGGGGTTATGAATATACCGAGGGGGTATTTGCCAAAACCTTACTTTTTTGTAAGAACCACGACACTACTTATTCGTCTTCCAACAGGAAGTATCCAGAGATGTTCATTCCTTGGTTATTGTGAATCCAAATTTCGTAGTTGCCGTTTTGAAGCGTCGATAAGTCGATGGTAAAGATTGATGTGGCGTTCACATCGGTTGTTTCTTCAGATACCAGCCCTTCTGTTTCGTGATACACAGAAATCGTAACCCCTTGTGCTATATCGAAAAACGAAATAGTTAATGTGTGTGTATTAAGAGTGGCCTTTACGAACCAATCCACATTGTCTGAAGGACTACCAGTCGGATTTCCGGATGGCGGAGATTTGAGCGGGCGTTTTTGAACGGTGCCTCTTAGATCAATAGTCTTGTCATCGACAGTCGTTCTTGCAAAGCTGTTAGAGGTACCCAAAACAATACTTAGCGATACTAATAGAAAGAGGCGCATTGTTGCTTTCATAAATATACAAAGTCTTAAATAAATAAATGTGACAGATGTTAGTGACAGATATGGTGCATCATTCAAGAGTCAAAGGTAACCAATATCAATATAGATTGTTTAGGGTGCAAAAAAATATTTTCTTAATGGGTAAAAAATTACACGCTGATTGTCAGCAGGTTACGGTTGTCAAAAAAGTGATTTTCTTAATGGGTAAAAAATTACCCAAAAAAAGCGAATTTTCTTATAGTTTGTGCAAATATTTTATAAGTTCATCCATCGTTTCAAAATCTAATTTTTTTCGGATGATACTTTTTTTTGTGTCAATGGAATTGCGGGTATATCCCAGGAAAAAAGCGATCTCTTCATTTCTCAAACCGTTTCGTATCAAACAGCAAATTCTAAGTTCAATTTCTTCCAGGTGGGGACAGATCGTTTTAAGTTTGTTGACAAATTGATTGTGCCGATAGTTAATGGCCGGATAAATTTCAGCATCCCAATCGAGCGACTGATGGTCATTCGGACCCATTATTTCACGGTATTCATCGATAATTTGTAATTTTTTATCGGAATAGCTCAATTGTAATTTGGTGTATTTTGTGGCGATATCTAATTTTTCAATGAAATATTTGGTTAATTCATTATTTAAATTTTCTTTTTGGAATAACAAGTCTTCCAACATATTGGTGGTGTGTTGTATTTTTAATTTCATTTTTTCCTTCTTTTGTTGGTTCATGATTAACAAACCAGTGAGAATGAGGATGAAAATAGAAATAATGCAAGAGTATATAATTAAAGACTGTTGATGCAGCTTGGTTTTGTTGAATTTGTTTTCCAATAGACTTATTTCATATTTAGATAAAATTTCTAATAAAAAGTTATTTCGTTCGATTACACTGATCGAATCAGCTATAACAGACATCATTTCTCGGTTTCCTAAAGCATCTCCGTAGTTTTTTTGAATTTTATTTATTTGGTATAAGAGTTTATAATAACCATATTTATTATAGATGTTATCGGATAGGGTAGCCAGCGGCTGTATTTGTCTGACATAGTAGTTGGCAGAATCTATTTTGTTGTCATTCAAATAACACATCACTAATAATTTGTATGCATTGACTAAAAGAGTTGTATCATTTTTTTCAGTTTCAATCGCCTGTTGTGCATATTGTTGAGATAAAGCATACATTCCTTTCTCAAAATATGCATTACTCATGTCTTTTAATAATTCAGCGATTTTAAATGTATCTTGGATAGATTGCGCATAGTCTAACGTTTGGTTATATAAATACATGGCGGAATCCAGTTCATTTCTAAATAAATAGGTATCAGCTATATAAGCAGAGATATACATTTTGTTCTGCTCATTGCCCGACTGTTCGAAGTAGTTTTGTGCTAACAAATACTGAACACTTGCTTTGTTATATAAAGCTTGTGTTTTATATATCTCGGCAAGATCAAAATGAATGAGTCCCAGCAAGTTATTCTCGTTTGTTTGTTCTGCAAATTCTTTAGCCTTCAGGCAATATTCAATAGCCGGTTTCAGTTTGCCTCGTTGTGAATTCACTCGATTAGTATAAAAGCAGGCATGTGCAGCATGGGAAATATCTTTTTGGCGGGAAAAATAATCCACGGCAAATTGGATTAAGGTGTCGCCGGCAATGTTTAAGTTGTTTTTGTCTTTTGCTTGAGTGTGCAATAAGAGAAAATAGGCATAGTTGGCTTCGTTTAGTTCTGCCGGATTGGTAATGGTGTTTAAAATGTACAATGAACTGTCTGGACGCTCGTTCATCAGTTGTTCTGCCTGCATTAATTTGGTTTGGGTAGAATTGTTTTGCAAACAAGAACCAAATGCAAGCGCAATAATAGACAAGAAAAAGAGTGTAATTCGTTTCATACCATAATATAATATTACATCACAGAACTTCAATCCCGATTGAAAGCGTGTTACCTTCGTTGTCAACCACTGTTACAGAATGTTTTCCCGGTGGCGGCATAATCGACATTTTATGAATAAATTCGGAGGTTCCGATAAATTCATTATCCAAGTGCCAGTGAACGACAGCATCCGATTCGCTATGCGCCAAATCGAGTACCATTTCGCCGGGGCGGCCATCCAATTGTTTGGGCAATGAAATGCGAGCCGATTGTTGCGGATAAATAAATTGCATGGGGCGAAAACTTCCGTCCGTACCACATCCGGCTTTCCACGGGGGCAGGCTGCGATACGAAGGATGTTGCTGTTTGTAATACCACTCCCATGCCGGAGGTAGTACAAACCAGGAAGCGCGCTGCATGGCGGTATTCCCGGCGCAAGCTTGTGAAACCCTGTACAGGCCATCTTCCGATAAATAGATGGTGTGATGATAAGGGCAAGATGCGGATTTTGAACCTGACGGGCAGATCAAAACGGTATCGATATGCTCGCAGTTCAATCCTTTGAGATAGCCCGATTCGTGGCATACTTCGGCTTCTACGAATGAGTTATCCGGTCTCCGGAACCAGCGGGAAGAGGGTAATATATTGAAAATATCAAACATAACCGGCCCTGCTGTTCTCGCGCCGACAATACCGGCTTTGCCTTCTCCGGAGGCATTGCCGACCCAAACGCCGACTACATAACGGGGAGTAACGCCGATAGACCAGGCATCGCGAAAACCGTAGCTTGTTCCTGTTTTCCATGCAATATTTTGTATGGAAGGAATGTATTTCCAGTCGATTTCTTCCGGCCGATTGACTTCTTTCAAAGCTTCGAATGTATGCCAAACGGCTCCGGCATCGAAAATATTGTTGTTGTGCAACCCGGCTAAAGATCGCGCCATGTCGGAATAAGCAAAGGCAAGATCTTCCAGAGTAGCTTCAGCTCCGCCCAATATTAGAGAAAGCCCATAATGCGATGCTGGTTTATTTAATGTCGTTAAACCAATATTCTTGAGGAAACTATAAAATTTAGGAACGCTGTATTGGCGCAGAGCAAACACCGAAGGTACATTCAACGACCGGTAAAGTACTTCTGCGGCGGGAACGGCTCCGTCGTATTGAAAATTAAAATTTTGAGGAGTAAATCCGTTGATATTCAGTGGAATGTCGGGGAGTAGCGTATTTGGGAGTAATTCTCCTTCCTGCAACATGGCGCAATAGAGAAATGGTTTCAAAATACTTCCCGTACTGCGGGGAGAGGTAATGACATTTACCTGGTTGCCGGAATTAGATTGGTCAAAATGGACATTGCCACAATATGCCAAGACCTGATTAGAGGAAATCTCGATGACAATAGCGGCTATATTTTTGATGTCGCTTTGCATGAATTCGGTATTCCATCTTTCCAGCAAAAGTTCTATGTGTTGTTGTACGCTTTTGTCAATAGTAGATTTGATAAATTGGCCGGGTGAAGTTTTGCTATAATCCGTTACTAAATGAGGTGCGATTAGCGGCAAGGGCAGTGGCGCTGCAGGCAAGGCTTCGTTGAGGGACAGGTCGTATTGGGATGCGGATAACGTGCCTTTTTCTTTTAAGTAGGATAATAACTGGTTTCGTTTTTTTAAGAGTTGGTTTCTGTTTTTTGATAAGTGTATCATTGCCGGAGCATTGGGCAGAACGGATAATGTAGCGGCTTCCGCCCAGGAGAGGTTGGCTGCCGGGTGTCCATAATATCGCCAGGCTGCCGCTTCCAATCCGACGACATTGCCTCCGAAAGGGGCATGGGAAGCATACATGGCCAGAATTTCTTCTTTAGAATAGCTCCATTCCAGTCGCGTGGCCAGGATTATTTCGATGCATTTTTCCCACCAGGTTCTGGGTTGATTTCTTGATAACCGGATGACCTGCATGGTGATCGTACTTCCGCCACTTACTACACGCCGATTTTTTATGTTTTGTATCATTGCGCGGCCGATAGCTAACGGATTCACTCCGGGGTGAGAGTGAAAATGCCTGTCTTCAAATGCAATGATACATGTAGCAAATCTATCAGGAACAGTATCGCAGGCCGGAAACCTCCATTGGTTATCGGCTGCGATACGCGCTCCCAATAATTGTTGATGCCGATCGACAACTACAGTTGAATAAGGTGTTGTAAATAATCTATGAGGCAGGCAAAAAATGTAGGCTGTCAATAAAATAATAATTACAATCCCCCAAATCAACTTCTTGTTTTTGTTACAGCAAGTCAAATTTACTTTCATACCTGCAAAAGTATGAAAGTTTTAGCGATTTTTTTACCGAACGGCTACCGGAATTTTAAATCTTTTCAGAAAACCCTGATCGGAATATACTTCCATATAGACAATATACACGCCACGGGATAAGGATGCGCCTGAATCACTTTTTCCATCCCAAGGTATTGTGCCTTCGAGTCTTAATGTTTCGTTATTACACAATGTGCGGATTTTCCGGCCTGTCATGTCGAATACCAATAAGTGGCATTTGTGCCCTCCCTGTTCCAATTTGTAGTGAATTTGATATTGCTGGGAAGCTTCATCATATACAATTGTCATTTGGTTGGCATCTAATGGCGTGACAATGGTGCCTGATGTATCATCATCCAATGATTTTACGACGAAATTGTCAAACGATTGGTGAGTCAGGCGTGTAGATGTGAAATAGCATACTACCCCGAAATATTTACTGTTTGGCAATTCATTAAAGATATGTTCACCCTCTTGATAGAATTGCTCTTCATCATTAAGTTTCGAATACAGTAAAAAAGTTCCGTCTTTTTTGAGAATAGCTTTGATTTGTACATCTACCGGATTTCGATCTAATCTTTTTTTTGTTCCTTCAATCAGGGTTTTAGATCGTTTGTTGGTATAAGAGCACAGGCTTACATTATCATCCGCTCCGCCAATCCGGATATAAATGCCGGAAAGTTCGCCGGTTAAATTAGCCTGGTCACTGCACAAATACACCCGGGCGTAATTGCTGCTGCTGGGATTTTGATTCATTTTGAAACGAAATTCCCAGGATGCATTCGAGGCAAGTGTGGAAGGAAGGGACAGATACGCCACAGTTGTGTCTTTTACTGCATTTAACTGCAACTCATGATTTGAATTGACCGTAAACCAACCGGTGTCGCCACCCCACGATGGATTTTTAGTGAAATCACCATCTGTAAAATCGTCTGAAAACTGAGAAAAAGCGCAGAACGGCGCTAAACAAAACACGAAGAAAGCTACCAATTTTTTCATAGCAAAAAAAGTTTTGATTAATAAATGAATAATTTGTAATTTTGCAAGCCCATTTTTTGAGATTTTGGTTAGTCAGCAAAAGAGATTGCGATGCAAAAGTAGCAATTTTTTCAAATGGCGCAATAAAAAAACAAAATTTATTTTATTAAAATTTTATTAAACAAATGAAAGTAGCGATTGTTGGTGTTAGCGGGGCAGTAGGACAAGAGTTCCTGCGTGTACTGGAAGAGCGGAATTTTCCGATGGACGAATTGGTTCTTTTTGGTTCAGCAAGAAGTGCCGGAAGTACTTATGTATTTAACGGAAAGTCTATTACAGTAAAGGAATTGAAGCACAACGACGACTTTAAGGGAATCGACATCGCATTTACTTCTGCAGGAGCAAGTACGTCTAAAGAATATGCAGAAACGATCACTAAATATGGCGCCATTATGATTGATAATTCCAGCGCATTCCGTATGGATAATGATGTTCCGTTGGTGGTGCCTGAAGTGAATCCTGAAGATGCTAAAAATGCTCCGAGGAAAATCATCGCCAATCCTAATTGTACTACCATTCAGATGGTTGTGGCTTTGAAGCCGTTGGAAAAATTGTCGCATATCAAACGAATCCATGTGGCCACATACCAGGCGGCATCGGGCGCAGGAGCTGCAGCGATGGCCGAATTGGAAAATCAATACAAGCAAATTAATGAAGGAGAAACTCCTACCGTGGAAAAATTTGCTTATCAGTTGGCATATAATCTTATTCCTCAGGTGGATGTGTTTACGGACAACGGCTATACAAAAGAGGAAATGAAAATGTATCACGAAACGCGGAAGATTATGCATTCGGATGTGGAAGTCAGCGCCATGTGTGTGCGTGTTCCGGCTCTTCGCGCCCATTCGGAGGCGATCTGGGTGGAAACGGAACGTCCGGTTTCGGTCGAAGAGGCTCGCCGGGCTTTTGCAGCGGGTGAGGGAATTGTGGTACAAGACGATCCGGCTGTTAAAAGTTATCCAATGCCCCTGTTTGTAGCCACAAAAGATCCGGTTTATGTAGGGCGGATCAGAAAAGATATTTCTAACCCGAACGGTTTGTCGTTTTGGTGTGTCGGAGACCAAATCAAAAAAGGCGCCGCACTAAATGCCGTACAAATTGCGGAGTACTTGATTAAGAATTGATAGTTACGGGACACAGACTACACAGGTCTTTACGGTATAAATAAAAACCGTGCAACGCTGTATGGTTTGTGTCTCGTATTTTATTTTTGTAAATAACTTCCGTATGATGACTCTGTTGACCAAAGAATTAAGATCAATGTTAAGTTCTTTTGCAGGGCTTATTTTTGTCATTGTGTTTTTGGTCGTAGTTGGTAGTTTATTGTGGTGGTTCCCGGGAGAATACAATATTCCTGAAAGTGGGTACGCTTCTTTGTCTTCATTCTTTTCTTTGGCCCCGATTTTCTTTTTGTGCTTGATACCGGCCTTATCAATGAGAAGTTTTTCAGAAGAAAAACGTTCCAATACCATTTTATTATTGTTTTCTCGTCCGGTTAAAATCTCGTCAATTATTATAGCGAAAATCGGCGGTGTTTTTATTGTGGCATTGACAACATTAGCGCTTACTCTTGTTTATGTCGCGAGCATTCGTTTTTTATCCGTTTCTCCCGGTTTAGTCGATAATGGGGCGGTAATAGGTTCTTATATTGGATTGATTTTTATTTTACTTTGTTTTGTTGCGATATCGGTATTTGCTTCTTCCCTGACTTCCAGTCAAATAACCGCTTTTATCCTGGCATTGTTGTTGAGTGCCGGAATGTATTTCGGTTTTGAATTGTTTGCATCTCTTGTTTCGGATGGAAAATTTCAATTATTGATCGCTCATTTTGGATTGTTGGCGCATGTTCAGTCCATTCGGCGCGGCCTGGTTGAGATACAGGATATATGTTACCTGTTTTTTGTTACCGTTTTATTTTTTTATTGTACCGTTTGCACATTACGAAAAATTCGTTTTTCCCGACACCTTATATATTGGATCATATTAGCGGGCTTGTTGATATGCAGCTTTTTTATTCACTTCCGGATTGATTTAACATCCGATCATCGATATACTTTGTCTGATGTTTCTAAAAATGCAGTATCAAAGGTAGATCATCCGATGGAAATAACAGTATATCTTGATGGGCCGTTAAATCCGGTTTTTTTGAAATTGAAGCAATCGGTACAGGATTTATTATCGGATTATAACAGTTTGTCAGAAGGACAGATACGACAAATTTTTCTTCAACCTGATTTGCCCGGAAATGCAAATGAAAAGAAACGATTGGAGTCGTTGGGGCTGAATGGAGTGTATGTCAATGAAAAAGATAATAAAGGTAATTTGACCCGGCGGGTAGTATATCCTTGGGCATTAATCAAATATGGAGATAAAAATATTCCCGTGCCCTTGTTGGTGCAGGAAAAAGGAAAATCGGGGGCGGAAAATTTAAATACTTCCGTAGAAGTACTGGAATATCAGTTTACTCAGGCCATTTGCCAGGCGATAGCCAAACACAGCCGTAAAATTGTTTTTTTGTATGGGCATGGCGAGGCCGGAGGCGGTGCCATTGAAGATGCCTGGGATTTGTTGAGCCGTTCCTATCAGATCGATGCCGGAATATTATCTGATGAAATAAAACAATTGGATGATTATGAATTAGTTGTTGTAGCAGGTCCAACCGAACCTTTTTCAGAAAAAGAAAAATATATTCTGGATCAATACCTGATGTATGGCGGAAAAATACTGCTTTTTATGGATGGCGCATCCCTGATTCCCGAGCTGTTGACCGAAGCAGGAGAAAGTCCCAGTATAATGAATGATGTTCAATTGACGGATTTGCTATTTACGTATGGTGTACGGGTAAATCCCGTTTTCCTGGAAGATGTACGTTGTGTTGAGATACCAGTCAATACTGCACCGGAAAATGCAACTCCGGCTTATACGGCTATGCCCTGGTATTTCTCTCCTTTATTGTCTCCGGCTGCAGATCATTCGATAGTCAAAGGATTATCATTGGTGTTGGCTCCCTATGCAGGAAGTCTTGATTCTGTAGGAGTCTTGAAAAATGTTCGCAGAACGGTTTTGCTAACCGGTTCGGAATATGGACATGAAGTTCGGGTGCCAGATATGATTTCCTTGTCGGAAATAGAACGGAAGCCTGATGTTCACTATTTTAACCGGAAGCAGGCGCCGGTTGCCATGTTGCTGGAAGGTAGTTTTTCTTCTGCCTTTTCCAACCGGATGATTCCCGAAGGAGTAAAATCCGGAGATCGCATTTTTAAACAGGAATCAATACCGACCCGTATGGCTGTTGTAGCATCCCGAGGTGTCATTGCCAATGATGTTGCAGTGCACTCGGAGGCTAACCATGATGTTTTGCCCATGGGATATGACCGGTTTGGCAAAGAACTGTATGCCAATCGGGATTTTGTACAAAATCTGGTTGAGTATCTGACTGATAATAATGGTTTAATGGAGCTGCGTAATAAATCATTTGCACTGAGTTTGTCAGATAAAAATCGCTGGATTGATTCCCGTGATTTTTTACTATTGTTGAATGTCGTTTTCCCTCCTGTGGTTTTTGCGTTGCTTTTTGCAGCTTTTCTTGTCTATAGGAGAAAGCAATATTTTAAAAAAGGAAAAAGCATTCTTTAGAAGTTGCAAATAAATGATTATATTTGCGGGTCTGTAACTTGGGGTTATGGCTTAAACTTATGACCAGTAATTGTAAACTTAATAACACGAAATATGAAATTTATAGCTTCTTGTAGTTCTCTGTTGAGTCACCTGCAAACAGTAGGCCGGGTGATTGCCTCTAAAAATCCGATTCCGGTATTGGATTGTTTCCTTTTTGAGTTGAACGGAAATAAATTAACGATAACAGCAGCCGACTCTGAAACCAGGATGGTCACTTCCATCGAGGTAAAAGAGGCTTCCGGAAACGGTGTATTTGCCATTCCTTCCAAAAATTTATTGGATTCTTTAAAAGAATTGCCGGAACAGCCTATTCAATTTGAAATAGATGACGATAGCCTTGAAATGTTTATTTTCTATGAAAATGGTAAATATAATTTCATTGCGCAAAAAGGGGATGAATATCCTCAACCTAAACCACTGAGTGACAATGCTGCCAGATTGACTATTCCTGCAGGTATTCTGTTGTCGGGAGTCAGCCGGGCTTTGTTTGCTGCTGCCGACGATGAATTACGGCCGGTAATGAATGGTGTATTTCTGGATATTACAGCAGAAGATTTGACCTTTGTTGCTTCTGACGGGCATAAGTTGGTGCGTTGCAAATCATTTAGTGCAAAAGGAGAGGAGAGAGGCTCGTTTATTCTTCCCAAAAAACCGGCCAACCTGCTGAAAACAATTTTACCTAAAGAATCAGGAGAAGTATCGGTTTCATTTGATGATAGTAATGCTTACATCACATTAGAAAATTTTGTAATTATTTCCCGGTTGATCGAAGGTCGTTATCCTAATTATAATGCAGTGATTCCGGTAGATAATCCTTACAAAGTCACCATTGATCGCCTGGCTTTGGCCAATGCTTTGAAACGTGTAGCCGTATTTTCAAATCCTGCCAGTAGTTTGGTAAAATTGAGTATCACCAATAGCAGCATTTTGGTATCTGCCCAAGATATAGATTTTTCCACTTCAGCCGAAGAAACTGTTGCTTGCGTGTATGATGGCGTAGATATGAGCATCGGATTTAAAGGAACATATTTAATTGAAATACTCAATAACATACCATCATCAGAAGTTGTCCTGGAATTAGCCGATCCATCCCGCGCCGGCTTGATTTTGCCGGTCGAAAACGAACCGGATGAAGACCTGTTGATGTTATTGATGCCCATGATGTTAAATGATTAAATGATTAAAGGAGTAGTGAGTTTAGAATGGAGAGTTAGTTTATCTCAACAAAAATTCTCCATTCTCAACTCACTACTCTCTATTTTTACAATGAAACTGAATTTAAAAAATCCGCTTATCTTTTTTGATTTGGAAACTACCGGTATTAATATTGTTACTGACCGGATTGTTGAAATTTCCTATTTAAAAATATATCCCAATGGAGACGAAGATTCCAAAACCAGGCGGATTAATCCTGAAATGCCGATACCCAAGCAGGCCACAGAAGTACATGGCATTACAGATGAAGATGTAAAAGATTGCCCCACATTTAAGACTGTAGCCAAATCACTTGCCGCCCAAATCGAAGGCTGTGACTTGGCCGGTTATAACTCCAACCGTTTTGATATTCCGTTGTTGGCCGAAGAATTTTTGAGATCAGAAGTTGATTTAGACTTAATGAAGCGCAAGTTTATCGATGTACAAACCATTTTTCACAAGAAAGAACAACGAACGCTGGCCGCTGCTTACAAATTTTATTGCGATCAGGATTTAGATAATGCTCACAGCGCGGAAGCCGATACTAAAGCCACATACGAAATTCTTAAAGCACAGTTAGATCGTTATCCGGATTTAACGAATGACGTGAATTTTCTCTCCGAATATTCCTGTTTCGGGAATAATGTCGATTTTGCCGGTCGTGTGGTATATAACGACAAGAAAGAAGAAGTGATCAATTTTGGGAAATATAAAGGACAGTTGGTAACCGAAGTCTTGAAAAATGATCCCGGTTATTATGGCTGGATTATGCAGGGTGATTTTCCCTTGCACACAAAAAAAATATTTACATCGATTAAATTTCGGGCTTTCAATCAATAGTTTTCATTCGAATTACGATATTCGTCGTATCTCTACAATTTGTGCATTCACTTTGTGAGTGCTGAATTTCTTGCCTTCTTTTTTGCTTATTCGGGCAATATGCCGGACTATGTTGATGCGGTCAGCCAGATTTGCTTCAATTACCTGACCCACTTCTAAGCCTCTTAATGTTTCTGTCCACGAGATTCTCGTAATAATTTTTCCTTTATTTTTCATGAGAATGTAGTATTTATTAGTACATTTGTCCTATTCATTTTACGTATGCAAATTTATGCTTAAATATTGAATTGTCATAAAAATTTAAGCAAAAATATTTAATTAATTAATAATTTAAACCCATTCTAAATAATGTTTGCTGATCGCTTAAACGAATTAATTCAAAAGAAACAGGTTTCGAAGTATCAAATAGCCCGAGCTACAGGTGTGACGGAAGCAACTTTGTCGAATTATACACGAGGGAAAGGGAATCCAAATACTTCAATAGTAAAGCAGTTGGCAGATTATTTTGAAGTTGATTTTGAATGGCTGTTGCGTGGAGATGGAAAAGATGATAGCGTTCCGACACAATTGTCGGAGGCAGAACGGCCTGTGTATCATTCCGATTATCCGGAAAAGAAACAACGGGCGGCCTCGTCCGACTTATCTGTTTTGGTCGCTTTTTTTGAAAAACAGTTAGCGGAGAAAGATGCTATGATCAAACATTTGATTTCCATTGTGGATGACAAGATGTCGAGGATTTTAGAAGCATCCAATAAACGTCATAAATAAAACGGATCATTAGGACGGAAAATATTTAAATTTTAATACAATTCATGCAGCGTTTTGCCGATTGGTGCATTTTACCGGTAAAACGTTGTTTTTTTTATTGTGATTGATTATAATTTTATGAAATTGATATTGAGGACTATTTCTATTATATTTTTTTTAGTGACCGTTACTTCTTGTTTGACGAGCGATAATCCGGTCTGGTATTTTTTTAATGAACCGGCTATCGTGGCATACGACGGACAATCAGTTGTGTTGCGTACATCGTTTGACAGGTATCTTGCTCCGGAATTGGATAATGAGGGGCTTGCATCCGGTCAGTGCCTGATGAGTAATTTTATTGTTGATTATGCTATTAATCCGGGGGAGGCATCTGCAGTCACTTACTTTCCGATCAAAAACAGTTCGGTGCAAGTACGGTCAGGAGTCATGCCGGATACTTTTACGGATTCTATCGCAACAGCAGGGGTATCGCCTCATTATGTTGACACCACATTGTTCTTTACTTTTACAGCATATAAATCATCAGTTGCTAATGCAAAATATGATTATGAATTGTTTTGCAATACAGATTCGACGCAACAGGGAAAAAATGGACAACCTGTTTATAGCTTGTATCTGCGGGCAAAGATGTCTGATACGGGTTCGGCCAGCGTGCAAGACACATATTATCATGCATTTGATATAGGAGAATTTGCCCGGACTTATCAGAAAGACAGTTTACATGTTAATCTATATTATTATACAAAAACGAAGCAAGGAGAGGAGATTTATACGGGTTTTAAGGATAATCCGATGAGATTTAAATTTCCTGTTCGAACAAAATAAACATTTACCAGCCGTAGCTTTCAGAGTGGATTAATTAAATTTTATTTACTAAGGATTGTGTTGTAACCAAAACCAAAAAGAAGCGCTTGCCCCTTTCGATGCAAGCGCTCTCTTTTTAATAGATTCTCAAAACTTATAATTGCGGACCAGCTTTGATCAATGCTTTTGCAGCATCATTGTCGCAATATTGTTCGAAATTCTTGATGTATTTAGCAGCCAACGATTTTGCTTTAGTTTCCCAGTCAGCAACATTAGCATAGGTTGTGCGAGGATCCAAAATGTCGGAAACATTGTTCAATTTTTTAGGAACCGTAAGATTCAACACCGGAATATTTACTCTTTCAGCTTTTTCGATTGAGCCGTCGATGATAGCATCGATGATAGCGCGAGTATCTTTCAACGAAATACGTTTTCCTGTTCCGTTCCAACCGGTATTTACCAAATACGCTTTGGCTCCGTGTTCTTTCATTTTTCCAACCAATGTTTTTGCGTACATAGTTGGGTGCAAAGTCAAGAATGCTTCACCAAAAGCAGGGGAGAAAGAAGGAACTGGCTCAGTGATACCACGTTCAGTTCCGGCTAATTTTGAAGTGTAACCGCAAAGGAAGTGATATTGTGCCTGATCTTCATCCAGGATAGAAACCGGAGGCAATACTCCGAAAGCGTCGGCAGAAAGATAAACGATCTTGCTTGCATGTCCGGCTTTAGAAGGAAGCACGATTTTGTTGATATGATAAATCGGATAAGAAACGCGGGTGTTTTCAGTGATTGAACCATCGGCATAGTCAGGAGTTCCGTCTTTTACCACAACGTTTTCCAACAATGCATCACGTTTGATAGCGCGCCAGATATCCGGTTCTTTTTCTTCGCTCAGGTCGATTACTTTTGCATAGCAACCACCTTCGTAGTTGAATACGCCGTTGTTGTCCCAACCATGTTCGTCGTCGCCGATCAGATAACGTTTCGGGTCAGCAGACAAAGTTGTTTTACCTGTTCCTGAAAGACCGAAGAAAATCGCTACGTCACCTTTTTCGCCTACGTTAGCAGAGCAGTGCATGGAAGCCATACCTTTCAACGGCAGGTAATAGTTCATCATGGCGAACATACCTTTTTTCATTTCACCGCCGTACCAGGTACCACCGATGATTTGTTCTTTGGTAGTGAGGTTGAACATTACATATACTTCGGAGTTCAAGCCTTGTTCTTTCCATTGAGGATTAGTAGTTTTGGAAGAATTGAATACAACGAAATCAGGTTCGCCGTAGTTTTCCAATTCGTACAAAGACGGACGGATAAACATGTTGGTCACAAAATGCGCTTGCCATGCCACTTCCACGATGAAACGCACTTTCATGCGAGTATCGGCGTTGGTTCCGCAGAAAGTGTCAACAACATAAAGTTGTTTTGATGTATTTAATTGTTTCAAAGACAGCGCTTTGCAGTGATTCCACGTGTCGGTGTTAACCGGTTTGTTGATGGTTCCGTCCCACCAGATTGTATTTTCGGTAGTTGCATCTTTTACAATATAGCGGTCTTTAGGAGAACGTCCGGTGAAGATACCTGTTTTAACAGCAACTGCACCTGTTTTAGTTAATTCACCTTGTTCGAATCCTTGGTTTGCAGGATCCATTTCCGCCTGATACAACTGCTCGTAAGTCGGATTGTGTACAACAGCGATATTGCCATTGATTCCGTACTTGCTTAAATCTAATTTTGCCATTTTGTAAAATGTAGTTTAATGAATTGAATAATATTTGTTATCTCTACTTTACAATTGTAAGAATGTAGCCCGAAGGCGTTACAAAAGTAATATTTTAGTTTCAAAACAGAGAATTTTTCCTGAAAGAAATTCGTGAAAATATGTTTTATAAATATGTTTTATAGCATGTTTTGCGAGTTGATTTTTTTGAATTTGAGGTTGGTTGCTTTTTCAGTGGAATGTATTACCTTTGCCTCATGTATTTTCAAAACTGAATAAAATGAAAAAATATGTATTTTATGTGGTTTTAGTATTGTTTTCCGGACTTTTGGCATCGTGTGGCGATGATGATGGGGATCCGATTCCATCTTACGATAAAAACAATATTATTGGTCATTATATAGGCAAATGTACGATTAATTATGGAGTAAAAAGCAAAGTAAATAATGCTTATCCGGCGGCATTCAGCATGGACAGTTCCAACGGCGCTCTGCTGAATGCGATTTTAGGGGATGAATCTACATTCGAAGAAGATGGCCTGGGGCAAATCGGGAACATCACGATGTCGCGTTTTTTGAATTATGGAAGCTATGCCTCATTTAAGATGAGTGCTATTGCCGCACATTATCAAACAGGGAAAATCCCCGCATTTATCCGTCAGCAGGTTGATGCTTTCGATGTTCAAAGCGCTCAGTTGACCATGTCGTGCGACGAAGGAGGTAAATATGATGTGGCTAATAAAGTGGTGAGTTTTACGTATAAGGGCACCCTTGAAGTTTTCGGTGACCGTTCACAACGTTATACGAATAATATTTCCTATACTTTTTTTCTGACGAAGCAGGAATAGGTCTGTTTTATCGTTTTTCATTTTTTATTGTGAAAGAAATCATTAGCAGCCTGCAAAACAGCCGGATTAAAGACATCCAGCGTTTGATACTCAAGTCAAAAGAAAGAAAATCCCAGGGGGTATTTGTAGTAGAAGGAGCCAGGGAATTGACGCTTGCATTAGCCGGAGGGTATCTTCCTGATTCGGTTTATGTTTGTCGTGAGCTTTTTTCGAAAACAGATTATCCCGATGTTTTACAGCCTGTTGAAGTTCAAAAACAATACGAAGTAACGTTGCCGGTTTTTGAGAAAATTGCATACCGGGAAGGTTCGGATGGCATTCTCGCTTTAGTCAAACCGAAAGAGCACCGGTTGGAAAATTTACAATTATCCATTAATCCGTTTATTATCGTTTTGGAAGCGGTTGAAAAGCCGGGTAATTTGGGTGCGATTCTTCGTACGGCAGATGCAGCAAAAGCAGATGCGGTCGTTGTGTGTGATCCATTGACCGATATTTATAATCCGAATGTGGTGCGATCAAGCGTAGGCTGTTTGTTTACTGTTCCGGTGGCTGTCGCAACAAATCAGGAAACCTTGTTGTTTTTGCAAAGTAACGGAATTTGTCCTTATGCGGCGGCGCTCACAGCTCAGGAGTGGTATCACGAAATTGATTTTCAAAAGCCTTCGGCCATTGTGATGGGAACGGAAGCCGATGGGTTGTCTGATTTTTGGCTGGAAAAGGCCAAACAGATTAAGATTCCCATGCGAGGGAAAATAGATTCGTTGAATGTTTCTGTTTCGACTGCGATATTGACATTTGAAGCAATGCGGCAACGGGGATTTTAGACTAAAATGTATAATTAATATTGCTGAGTTATGGCTTATAATTTATTACAAGGAAAAAAAGGAATTATTTTTGGCGCTTTGAACGACATGTCGATAGCGTGGAAAGTGGCAGAGCGAGCGGTAGAAGAAGGGGCAACGATTACCTTGTCCAACACCCCGGTGGCGGTAAGGATGGGCGAAGTTGCTCAGTTGGGAGAAAAATTAAATGCCGAAATTCTTCCTGCAGATGCTTCTAATGTAGAAGACCTGGAAATGGTATTTTCCAAATCGATGGAAATATTGGGCGGTGGAATTGATTTTGTTTTGCATTCGATAGGCATGTCTCCGAATGTCAGGAAGAAAAAAACGTATGACGATTTGGATTATGATTTATTGGAAAAAACGTTGGATGTGTCGGCTATTTCTTTTCATAAGATGATACAGGTGGCAAAAAAAATGGATGCGATTGCAACCGGAGGATCTATCCTGGCGCTTTCGTATGTTGCAGCCCAGCGCACTTTTTATGGTTATAACGATATGGCAGATGCTAAAGCTCTGTTGGAATCTATAGCACGGAGTTTCGGTTATATTTATGGCCGTGAAAAAGGAGTTCGCATCAATACTATTTCCCAGTCGCCTACAATGACTACTGCGGGCAGCGGAGTAAAAGGGATCAATGACTTGTTGGATTTTTCCGATAAAATGTCTCCTCTGGGTAATGCATCTTCCGATGATTGCGCCGATTATTGTATAGCGATGTTTTCCGATTTGACACGCAAAGTTACCATGCAAAATCTTTTCAACGACGGAGGCTTTTCCAGTATGGGTATGAGTCTTCGGGCGATGAATCAATACAGTAAAAGTCTGGATGATTTTAAAGATGAGCAAGGCAGAATCATTTATGGGTGATGTATGCTTTTAAAACTATATGAAAATAACACAAATATGCGCGATGTCGCCCGGGTGGTCAACGTGTTGCGCGATGGCGGATTGGTTATTTATCCGACTGATACCGTATATGCCTTGGGTTGCGATGCCCTGAACGTCCGGGCCGTAGAAAAAATTTGCAAAATAAAAGGGATTAATCCGCAGAAGACGAATCTTTCGATTATCTGCTACGATTTAAGTAATATCAGCGAATATGCAAAGGTGGACAATACGGTATTTAAGTTGATGAAGAAAAACTTGCCGGGTCCATTTACGTTTATTCTGAATGCGACGACCAGTTTGCCCAAGATTTATAAAAACCGGAAAGAGGTAGGTATTCGTGTTCCGGATAACGTCATTGTTCGTACAATTGCCAAAGAATTGGGTAATCCGATCCTTACTACATCTATTCATGATGAAGATGAAGTGTTGGAGTATTCGACCGATCCTGAGTTGATTTATGAAAAATACCAGGATATTGTCGATGTTGTTATCGATGGAGGATATGGAGGCATTGAGGCATCTACTGTCGTGGATTGCCGGGAGGAAGTGGAAATTATCCGTCAGGGCAAAGGAGAGTTGATTTTTTGAGGAGTTGATTGTAAATTAAAAAAAATACGAATGACGATTTTTCGTACATTCGTATTTTTTTTAATTTGTAATAAGTTTGATTATCATTTCTTGCCGCAAGACTTGTCATCTGCTTTTTTTTCGGAGCAGCACTTTTTTGCACTTGCATCTTTATTGCTGCATTTTTTTTCGTCTTTGCAGCACTTTTTGTCTTCTTTGCAACATTTTTTGTCCTCGGATTTTGTGCACTCGGTTTTTTTGCAACAAGTTTTAGTTTCCCCTTGGGCCAAAACAACAGAAGTGCCGGCAACGGCTACGAGCATGAACAAGGATACGAATAATTTTTTCATGTAACTGATAATTAAAATTAGTTTAGTGTTGAAAATCACGCACAAAGATATGCTATTATGTCCTTTAAATATGTTATTATAATCTTAAAGATTTATAAAAATTCATTTAATCCCGGTTAGAGAAATATTTCATGAACTGGATGCGTTCATACAGCATAGGATCGGGAATGTTTCTATAGCTTAGTTTGCCGCTACATTCTTCGATCGATCTAAAATTCATCGTATGCATCCATTCTTCCATGCTGCGCAAAATTTGCGAAATGATTTCCGAGCCATGCTGATAAATGGTGCTGCACAATTCTACCGCGCGGGCGCCGGCGAGCAGGCATTTGACAACGTCTTCCCAATCTTGCAATCCGGTACAGGAGGCAATGGATAAATTAGGAATTTTTCCAGCCACAATACCTGTCCACCGGAGAGTGTCGGAGAAGTCGGAATGAGAACTGAAAACTTGTCCTGAAACCATTTGTAATTTGTTGATGTCGATATCCGGTTGATAAAAACGATTGAATAGTACGACTCCGGCAACACCATTGGCATACAGCTGATTAACAAATGCAGGAATATTATCGAAGTATTTACCCATCTTGACGATGACGGGAATATTCACTTTGGCTTTTATTTGTTGCACAATACGTATGTATTGTTCTATTTCCGGATTGTTGTTGGCTCCGATTGCTGTTTGCATTACAAACAGGTTCAATTCGATAGCGGAGGCACCTGCCATTTCTACCTGATGAGCAAAATCTATCCATGTTCCCGGCTCATAACAATTAATGCTGGCGATAATGGGAATGTTGCATTGGCGTTGTGATTCCTGAATCAGATTGAGATATTCATCGACCTCATGGTTTTGAACATAGTTTCTGATATAATCTTTAGCTTCGGGATAGTCAGAACTGGCCATCATCCAATCGGATTGTCTGGATATTTGTTCTTCAAATAGAGACTTGAGGACGACGGCTCCTGCACCTGCTTTTTCCAGTTCTTTAATTTTTTCCACCGTGTTAGTTAAACCGGAACTACCAATAATGATTGGATTTTTCAGAGTGAGCCCGGCATATCTTGTAGATAAAAGTTGAGTCATACCGTTTGAATGATGAAAACGTTACAAAGCTACAAAATAAAATTGAAATGAATATCCGGATTATTGAAAATGTATCAGGTTTTATAGTCTTGCTCCGAATATTTTGCTTCCTACCCGAATCATATTGCTTCCTTCCAGCAGGGCGATTGGATAATCATCGCTCATTCCCATGGAAAGGATGCGAAAATCATTGGTGTAGAAAAAGAATGTGTCTCTCAATTCTCTGAAAAACAGGCGCAGGCTTTCAAATTCTTTGTGAAGTTGTGCGGTATTGCCGGTAAAGGTCGCCATTCCCATTACACCTGCTATTTGTATATGAGTCAATGCTTTCCAGTCGTTTATGGAGAGCATTTTCATACATTCGTCAAAAGAGAGACCAAATTTTGTTTCTTCTTCCGCAATGTGAATTTGCAGTAATACAGGAATAATCCGGTTGTTGTTTTGAGCGTGTGTATTCACTTCCTGCAGTAATTTGAAGCTGTCGATACAATGAATCAGGTCGATAAAGGGAGCAATGCTTTTGACCTTATTGGATTGCAAATGTCCGATAAAATGCCATTGGATATCGGGAGGGAGTTGGTCGCGTTTTGCCAATAATTCTTGTACGCGACTTTCTCCAAACACCCGTTGTCCGGCATCGTATGCTTCCCTGATTACTGTCGCAGGATGAAATTTGGAAACAGCCACAAGGCATATATCCTCACTTAATTCCGCTTTTAATTCCCGGATATTTTTTGCAACATCCTCCATCTCACAACATCCGTATCGTTTATTTATCTTCTTTTTCGGTAGAAAATGGGAAGATATCCATGATCATAGTTTCCGAAATAGATGCAATAACATAATCGGCCATGGTACCTTTCATTCCTTCTTCCAGTACGGCGATGGCTTCTTTTATGTCTGAAGCCTGTGCCAGCATTTGGGCGGCGGTTTTCTTTTCAGCCCCGCTTTTTTCGTCTAATGTTATAAAGTTGACTTTAATCCGGTAGTAACGGTCACCGGTTTCGTTGAAAAACAGTTCGGAAATACGCGCCCGTTTTATATCGGCGATGGTAAATTCCCCGCTGATATATGGTTTTATTTCCTCAATAATTCGAGCTTCGGCTTCTGTAAAAGAAAGAGCATCTACCAGGTAAGGTTCGGTCACTTTCTTTTGCATCCCGTTTTCCATTAATTTTTCGTATGAAATTTTACATTCAAACCAATTCATTTTCGATGTATTTTATTTTTTAATTAAAAGAGATTTCAACTTTTTGTGATGATTTCAGTTCAATGGATGTTTTTCCGTTTCCGATTGTTCCGTCAATACGGTTAGAATCTTTTGTCCCGCTGAAATTTTCGAAAACAGGAGTGCTAATGTTCCCGGCTTTTACGGCTAATTTATATCCGCCTTTCGGAATTGTTAACCGGATATTTCCACTGGTCTTGAGCTGTACATATTCATTGGTTGATTTCATCGTTACATTCATGTTTCCTCCAGCTGTAGTGGCTTCCAAATTGCCTGCAATATTCGTTAAATATACATTTCCACCAGAAGTTGCAGTGCTGAATTGTCCCGTAATATCGTTAGCCGAGATACTGCCTCCACTGGTTTTAGCCTCAATAGTGCCCTGTAGGAAAGACAAGTTGAGGCTTCCTCCTGACGTTTTCAGGGAAATGGTACCGCTGGTATTGCCGGCAGATACAGAACCTCCGCTGGTAGCTAATTCAATCTTTCCATTGGAATCTGTGATGTCGATACTTCCGCCGGATGTTTTGCCGGTAATATTACCGGAAAGATTTTCGAGGGTTAGGGAACCTCCGCTGGTTTTGAAATTTTGCGTACCGGTTAAATTACGGAGTAATATGCTTCCTCCGCTGGTGCTTAAGTCGGTTCCGGTTTGATTTGCCACACTGATTTTAAAAGAAATACTTAAACCGGCATCCGACCAGTTACGAATATTTTTTTTGGATTTGGCAACAACATATAATTTGTCGTTTTCCGCGTTTATTTCTACAGAATAATATTCATCAAAAACTTGTTTGATTTTGTCCTGCGACCAGTTTTTATGTTCCACTAAGACTTCGACGATTGCATCTGTTGAAGCATTGCCATTCACATTAATACTTCCTCCGGAAGTTTGGGCAATAACCTCTTTGATCGTTGAAGCCGGGAATTGACGAGTCAGGAAAGGAGACGTTTGTGCGGTATTTCCGGCAATTGCGGCAAAATGGATACCTATCCACAAACCGATCAGCGATAAAAAGACTTTTTTCATGATTAGCGTATTTAAGAGTGAAACATATTGTGATTAATTTGTTCGATATAGTTCAATATTTCCTCTTTTCCTTTTTTGTGGGCGGAAGAGGAACAGAAAACCGGAGGCAATTCTTCCCAACTTTCCAACAATGTTGTTTTATAAACGGCCAGGTTTTCCTGTAATTGTTTATTGGAAATCTTATCAATTTTTGTGAATATGATTGCGAAAGGAATTCCGTTTTCTCCCAGGTATTCCATAAATTCCAAATCGATTTTTTGAGGTTCCAGCCGCGAATCGAGCAATACAAAGAGGCAAGTCAGTTGCTCTCTCCCTTCAATATATCGATTGATGATTGCTTGTATATTTTCTCTTCCTTTTTTTCCACGTTGGGCGTATCCGTATCCGGGAAGGTCAACCAAATACCATTCGTCATTGATGTTGAAATGATTGATGAGTTGCGTTTTACCCGGAGTGGAAGATGTCATTGCCAGGCCTTTTTTGCCGGTCAGCATATTGATCAGGGATGATTTCCCGACATTAGACCGTCCGATAAATGCGTATTCCGGCCACTCGTCCTGCGGACATTTACTGATGTCTGTATTGCTGATAAGAAAAGTCGCTGTCCGGATTTCCATATTAGAGTCTGTATATTATTGAAACCTTATTAAGTAAGAGAGTTTAACATTGATAACCTTGTTGGACGAAGCTGCAAAATAATCAGCTTTACTGTTGTTGAAAATGTCGGATAAGCCAAAATAATATCGTCCGTCCAACAAAAAACTACCAACACCGGTACGTAATTCTACTCCTCCACCTCCGCAAATTCCCCAATCGAATTTGTTTTGTATTTTCATGTCATAATACGGAGGGCGGCTGTCGCCTTCAGGAAGTCCGCTTGCAACAGCATTTTCGCTTAATAAAAAACCGACTTGCGGCCCGGCTACGAAAAATAACCGGAAACGGCGGCCCATGTTGAAATATAAATGGGTGAACATCGGCAATTCTAAATAATTGAGTTGACGGGAGTATTGTGTGGCCGGATTATCCGGATGGTATTCTTTCCAGCCTCGTTGCGAATAATTCAATTCTAATTGCAGGCCCCAATGGTTTTCAGAAATGTACCGTCCGGTCGCACCACCTGCGTATTGCATGTATGAGCTTTGAGGTACTGTTGGATTAAAACTGATATTGGATATGGTGACGCCACCATTGATTCCATAAGCCCATTCCGGCTGAAAGGAATTTTTATTTTGAGCAACAAGCGTTGCCGGAATCAGAAAAAGCAAAACTAAAAAGCGCATAAATTATTGGGCTTATCCCTTTTTTATTAATTAGCGACTATCCGTTTTTCAATCGTATAATCAGGATTGAAAGTAATAAAATACAGGTTGGTATTAATGAATCCTCCCCAATTGCTGACTCGTTTGAACCGGAAGTCGGTTTGAATACCTTGGAATTGCACTTTATTGATGTTGGCATTTAAAGCTGCTCCAAATTGATTCAAACCCGAAATGAAAAACATGCCGGTATCAAAACCAAGCATACTGTATTTTGGATAGGAATCCAATATGTTGGAAGAATACCATTTTCTGAATTGGTTGTAGAATGTTTTGACTTCAAGCGAATTTTGATCTACATAAAAAATACTGTATATCGTAGTATTAAGCGTGAAAAAACTGTTCATGTATTCTGCTCCGTAACGTTGCCATTCGGGATGTCCGAAAATTGTCATTTGTTTTGTCGATTTATTCTGTTTAAGTACCAGCAAGGGCGCTACGATTTTGATCAGCATTTCTTTCGTTCCGCTTGTCGGGACAATTACATTTTCCACATTATCGCGCAACAGACTTCCCAGCGACAACGCTAATTTCGTATTGTATGTCAATATTTGCGCCGCCATGTTCCTCCTTTTCAGTTCGGCTTCGAGCGCCTGTGTAAATTCGGATTTATCGGTGCTGTCATCGACAATGAAGATAATATTCCCGTCTTTGTATTTATCGCAAAAAGCATTGGCAGCCCTTGCATACAAGAAAGAGTAAGGCGTATTGATCTGATAGGTATTGGGACTGCTCAACGGTTCGTCGCTTTTGGAAGTGAACGGAATCACATAGGGTATTTGCAATTTTTCAGTGAAATCGGAAAGCGCTTTAATTTGCTCTTCTGTGTATCCTCCGATGATCAGGTTGGCTTGCTTTAGATCCGGTTTTACAAGGATTTGTTTTAGCGCCGCTTCATTGTATCCAATGTCATATATTTGCAGATGAGTGGATATTCCGGTACGTTTTAAGCTGTCGATGGCCATCAGAAATCCTTCGTAATATTCAATGAAACGTCTTTGTTGCCCCTTGTCTTTTTCGTCTTTTGCAAAAGGCAATAGCAATGCCACATTAATTATATCCACTTTTTCTATGGACGGAATTGTTTTTAACAAGGCATTGGTTTGTTCCATTTGTTTTGTTTCATCGTCTCCCTCAATAGGATGAGTTACCTGGTTGACGGGAATCCGTATCGTTTTACCTATTGAAAATGTTTGTATAGATAAGCCCGGGTTAGCTTCGATGATATCTTCTCCTGTCATATAATATTTCCTGGCCAGGGAATACAACGTTTCTTTCGGTAGAATAGTATGGAAAATATAGGAACCGGAAATTTGAGGAATTTTTAATTCCTGACCGACCGATAAAATGGAATCACTTCCGGGATTGAACTTGTAAATCAGGTCGATAGGGACATTATATGTTTTGGAAATAGAATAGACCGTTTGTCCTCTTTCTACAACATGTATAAAAACATCCTGGTTTTGTGCAAAAATACTCGTTTCCGAATAAAATGTGTTGCCGGATTTTACGTTTATACTTGCAAACGGACTCCACAGAGCCAGGATAATCAATATGGGTTTGAATCGATTTATCATTGTTATGTGTTTGTTTACCGGATTTTCCCGATTTGCAAAGTTAGAAATAATTCTTAATTTTGAGACATGAAAAAAAAGATAGTTTTTGTTGCGTTTGTCTTAATCAGCTTGTCGTCGTATGCCCAATATGTGGTTCAAGGCGGACAAAAACAGCCTCTTCGGTTGGATGCCTCGACATACAACATTAATGTGGTGATGCAGGTGTATGCATTGTATGGATTGAACGGAGCGGAGATTTCATATACTTCTTCCGATGCAGTTACTCATCAATGGTATAAATATACCAGGGATATAAATGATGCGGTTGAGGTAGATTTCCGGCAAACGGGCAATACATCCTATATTACTACGGTTGAAAGTAATTGCGGTTATTATGTCAATCAAACCGGACAGGCTTCTTATCCGGCGGTTTGGATCATTGATTATAGTCAATATGTTCCTTCGTTTTCAATGATTAATCCCGACATGAGCGCTGAAGACCAATGCAATATGCTCAAATTAAAGACGGATATGACAGCTCCGTCGATTTTTTATTATTTGCCGAATGGGGATCGCGCAGAAATCGTCAGGCGATTTTCGTTGGAATACAATACATTAGATTGGAGAGAAGATCTGTTTGCTTTTCAACAGAAAGATACTATACAGACTATCAAAGGTGCATCCAACATTATTGTTTTGCAAAAAACGCCGTTGTGCGACACCGATTTTACTTTATCAGGCGATGAGATTGCTACTTATTTTGGAGTCGGAGAAAAAACGACTTCCGATTTATACCAGGCGGTGCGAGTGGAAGCGCATTGTAAATTTGATGATGGCGACATCGATACTCCCGACAATCAGCAAATTATTACAGGCGATATGACTTATTCGGCTCCTGTGGATTTTGTGTTTACGGGGACGGCTAACGATCCGGTGGCTGCATTTTATCAATGGAGAATCTATCGGACTGATCAAGGCAAAACGGAAGCGGTTGTGAATTTTACCGGCTCAGTACTTCGTTATACCTTTACCGATGCAGGCAAATACAAAGTTCAATTTGATGTAGGTGACCGGCAGTCGGTTTGTGCAGATTCGGTAAGTATAGATGTGACGATTACCGAATCATTCCTTGATGCTCCGAATGCTTTTAGTCCGGCATCTTCTCCGGGAGTCAACGATATTTATAAAGTATCTTATAAATCGATTGTGAAATTCAATGCGTGGATTTTTAACCGGTGGGGCAATCAGTTGTACCATTGGTCGGATCCTGCCGACGGGTGGGATGGAAAAGTCAACGGGAAAATAGTTCCGACCGGTGTGTATTATGTGGTGATTGAAGCCGAAGGGTCGGATGGCAAGAAGTATAAAATCCGCAGGGATGTGAATATTTTGAGGTGATGGCCTACCCCTCAAAGACTTCATAACCTTACAAAAAATGTCATTTTATTATTTTTATTTTTTCTCCCCACGAAAATAATTTTCCCAAAACGGCGCTAACCGGAATGGTAAAGAGTATCCATGTTAGGCGATGAATGTATAGGTGTTCGGAGAAAAAATCCGCAGTATGAGTACGTGATAGTAACTCATATAAAAGCAAGAAAGCCATTGGATGGTACAAATAGACAGAGTAACAGTTTTTGGCATATTGATCGAATATCCAGCTGAAAGCAGCATTCTTTTTCAGGAAAGTAATCCCTTTTAAGATATATTCATATAATAAATAAAATAGCGATAATGCTCCGAAAGAAAATATCAAAAATGTGAAATTGGGAGGAAATTTATTCTCCTGCATGTTGAGAGACTGATGGAAAAACAGTCTGCCTATTACTAACGTTATCATACAAAGCAAAATGACCGGTATTACATTTAATTTGTCTTTTATTGTTCGTTTCTTTTCTAATATGTTGAAAAATAACCCCATGTAAATCCAAAAAATATAAAACAAACACATCATGACCCAATACAATACCATAGAACTGCCTATGGGTACGGAGTGATCTCTGGGAACAACCGAACAACACAATAAGGCTATGGAAAAAATCAATAAAGGAAGAAACTGAGTCTTCTTTTGTCCTGTTTTGTCGAAATACGACTTAAGAAAAGGAAAACATATAATGATCAGTGCATAAACAGGGATAAACCACAATGCCCATTGCAGGAAAGGTGGCACCTGATTACTGAGAGTTATAATTAATGGAAAGTTGAAAGTAAAAGCATTGATTGGGTTGGTTGATTTTCCGACCAGGAAGGCTATTCCAAGCAGTACAAATATGACCAGGAGGTAGATCCAATAAGGAATCAGTACTTTCTGAAGCCGGGCAATGTAAAATTGCATAATGCTCTTTTTTCTTCCCACCGCATTGCTTGCACCTGCAATGAAAAAAAACAGAGGCATTTCAATTAAAAAAAATGATGTAATTAAATTTTTCGTAAGGCCGAAATTCGGTGAAGCCCAGTATAAACAATGGATAACGATAACCCACATCATTGCAAAGCCACGTATAATTTCTATATCAACATTCCATGAATTTTTGTTTTTCATCATAACAAGAGTTTCTTTTTTTCCCAATGAAACAGTACTAATAAGCGTGAAAATGTTACAAAAGTACAGTATCAGATCTAATCTTCCTAATTCCGACCTTAATTTTATTTTGTGTCATAATGAAAGTGTTCAAATGTCTTCAACTATTTTCACTACCTTTGTTGTTTTTATTTATGTAGTTCAATAGTATGAAAAAATATAATGTGTTGATAGCAGTAACCTGCTTGGCAGCCCTCGTGGGCATCGGTTTTTTGGTGAGTGGCAGTACATTTTCGACTAACCCTGAACTGAAATATGCCGGCAGCGATGATGACCGGAATTTGTCGCCAACAATCTCTGCTCCGGTACCCAACGAAGTGGAATTTTGTGGAGATTTAATCAAATTAGACCGATATGATTTGAGGGAACGCTTTGACCGGGAGATCAATTCATTGACATATTATCATTCGACGACTTTATTGATGATCAAACGGGCCAATCGTTATTTTCCTGTAATTGAGCCTATTTTGAAAAAATATAATATTCCTGACGATTTCAAATACCTCGCTGTTATCGAAAGTCATTTAGATCCGCGGGCTACTTCTCCGGCGAGGGCGACAGGTATGTGGCAATTTATGGAAGATACCGGAAAACGGTATGGCCTGGAAGTCAATTCGCAGGTAGATGAACGATATCATGTGGAAAAATCAACGGAAGCGGCATGCAAATATTTGAAGGAAGCGTTGGCTAAATACGGCGACTGGACTACCGTTGCTGCATCTTATAATGCCGGCATGGGGCGAATTTCTTCCGAACTTGCTCAACAACAAGTGAATACTTCTCTTGATTTACTATTGGTCGAAGAAACTTCCCGTTATGTATTCCGGATTTATGCCGCTAAACAGATTTTTGAACAGCCTGCACGGTACGGATTCAAGTTGACGAAGGAAAATCTTTACCCCTTCATTGCTGCAAAAAAAGTGGATATTACCGAATCGGTTGAAGATTTGACTGAATTGGCTAAAAAATATAACCTTACTTATGCTCAACTGAAGGATTTTAACCCTTGGCTCCGCGATAGAAAATTAACGCTTTCTCCGGGCAAATCTTATACATTAAATATCCCTGATAAATCGGCTTTATACTACAATCCATCCCACACAAAAGTGCACGATCGCCGGTGGATTGTAGAGTAATTATTACTCTTTTTACAATTTTATCATTACCTTTGTTTTTGATTGTAATGTCGGGATAGCAAAATGAATGAAAAAATTGAATATCCGGGTGTCATTTCTCGCGTTGAAAAAGGCCGGGCATTCGTTCGTATCGTTCAACAAACTGCATGTTCCGGGTGCCATGTAAAAAACATGTGTCATATTTCGGGGATAAAAGAAAAAATAGTAGAAGTTCCTGTACGAAACCATTCATTTGCGACAGGAGATCAGGTACTTGTCGTCGGATATACGTCGATGGGGCTCAAAGCAGTCGGATATGCTTTTTTTCTGCCATTAGTGTTGGTGGTACTATCGCTCTTTTTATTTCAATCCATTTTTTTACAGGAAGCTTTAGCCGGTATTGCAACGTTGGTTGTAGTGGCTATCTATTATGTCCTATTGTACCGTTTTCGGAATTATTTCCGGAAGCGGTTTGTTTTTGAAATTCGCCACATAAGCGATCGGCAACAAAAGAATTAAAAATGAGTAGTATTGTACTTGCCATAATAGCGTTGGGAGGTATTGGTGCCATTGGGGCTCTGGTATTATTTTTCATTTCCAGGAAATTCGAGGTCTATGAAGATCCCCGGATCGGCGAAGTGACGGAAGCATTGCCTGCTGCTAATTGTGGTGGTTGCGGATATCCCGGATGCAGTGGATTTGCAGCCGCATGTGTTAAGGCGGAGACTTTGGATGGATTGTATTGTCCTGTGGGTGGTAGCAATACCATGCAACAGGTAGCTCAAATCCTTGAATTATCTGTGAATATGTCTGAGCCTCAGGTTGCAGTTGTTCGATGCAACGGCAATTGTGGCAATCGACTGCGCACGTCCGTATATGATGGTGCTGCTTCTTGTGCGATCGAAACGTCCCTTTACGGAGGAGATACCGGTTGTAGTTTTGGCTGTTTGGGAAAAGGGGATTGTGCCGTTGTTTGCCGATTCAATGCATTACACATCAATCCATCCACTTTGTTGCCGGAGATTGACGAAGAAAAATGTACCGCTTGTGGCGCCTGTATAAAAGCATGTCCTAAAATGTTGATAGAATTACGCAAAAAAGGCCCAAAATCCCGCCGGATTTATGTCAGTTGCATGAATAAAGACAAAGGCGCCGTTGCCCGTAAATCCTGTAGTGTTGCCTGTATTGCCTGCTCAAAATGCCAACAGGTTTGCTCTTTCGAAGCTATTAGAATAGAACACAATCTGGCTTATATTGATGACCAAAAATGCCGGCTTTGCAGAAAATGTGTGAAAGAATGCCCGACTTCGGCTATTGTAGAACTAAATTTCCCGGTATTCAAGAATGAAGTCGTTTAAAATAGGAGGGATTCATCCTTCGGAAAATAAGCTTTCAAAAGACAGGACAATCGAACGATTGCCGCTTCCTGTTCAAGGAATTGTACCGCTGATACAACATATCGGCGCACCAGCCGTTCCGGTCGTGGCAAAAGGCGATAAGGTCAAAGTCGGTACATTGTTAGGCCGTGCCGGGGGATATGTATCCGCCAATATTCATTCCCCCTTTTCCGGAACGGTATTGAAAATAGACCAGGCGATGGATACCGGTGGCTACAACCGTCTTGCTGTTTTCATTGCTATAGAAGGCGATGACTGGGAAGATTCGATTGATCGCAGTGATGTTTTGAAACCGGACATCTTTTTGTCGGGTAAAGAAGTTATAGAACGAATCACTTCTGCCGGCATTACGGGGATGGGAGGGGCTACTTTCCCAACCCATGTAAAGTTAACTCCTCCGCTGGGAACCCAGGCAGAAGTGCTGATTATGAACGGTGCGGAATGCGAACCATACCTGACTTCCGATTATCGGTTGATGATGGAAAAGGGAGAAGAAATTATGGTGGGTATTCGTCTGCTAATGAAAGCATCCGGAGTCGAACGGGCGATCATTGGCATCGAAAATAATAAAAAAGACGCCATCGAATCGCTTACAAAAATCTCCGGGAATTATCCGGAAATATCGGTTGCGCCGTTGAAAACGCGTTATCCACAAGGTGGCGAAAAGCAGTTGATTGATGCATTAATTCATAGACAAGTTCCGGGTGGAGCATTACCCGTTTCTGTAGGGGCTGTTGTTCACAATGTAGGAACGGCTTATGCTGTATATGAAGCAGTGCAAAAAAATAAACCGCTGATAGAAAGAGTTGTTACCGTTACCGGCAAAAATTTGTCCAAGCCTTCTAATGTGTGGGCGCGTATTGGCACTCCGGTTGGAAAATTAATCGAATATGCAGGCGGACTACCCGGAGATGCGGGAAAGATAATCGCTGGCGGCCCTATGATGGGTAAAGCGTTGGCCGGTTTGGATGTTCCCGTAACAAAAGGGTGTTCCGGGATTTTAGTTTTATCTTCGGATGAAGCGGTGCGTAAACCGGCGAGGGATTGCATCCGTTGCGCCAAGTGTGTCGCTGTATGTCCCATGGGGTTAGTTCCCAGTTATCTGATGAATGTTACCGAATATGAAGCTTGGGATAAAGCGCAGAAGTTTGCCATTATGGATTGCATCGAATGCGGTTCGTGCAGCTACAGTTGTCCGGCCAATCGTCCCTTACTCGATTTCATCCGGTTAGGTAAAAACAAAGTTTCCAAATTGCATAAATCCAATTAGTCATTTTTAATTTTTAATTCGTCATAGTTTCATGTTTGTAGTATCTCCGTCTCCACATATTCACAGCGGCGACACCATTGAGCGCAAGATGTATGGAGTGCTTATGGCGCTGATTCCTGCATTTTTAGTTTCAGTCGTATTCTTTGGCATGGGTGCATTGTTGGTAACATCAGCGGCGGTTGCTTCTTGTGTACTGACGGAATATTTGATTCAAAAATATCTGCTCAAAAGGCCCTATACCATTAGTGACGGTTCGGCCCTTATCACCGGAGTATTGTTGGCTTTCAACTTGCCTTCGAACTTACCTTTGTGGCTGGTAATCATCGGATCGGTAGTCGCCATTGGAATCGGGAAAATGTCATTTGGAGGTCTGGGCAATAATATTTTTAATCCCGCATTAGTCGGACGGGTTTTTCTGTTGCTGTCGTTTCCGGCACAAATGACGACCTGGCCCGAACCGGGATTTTTTCCGATGAATTATCCGGATGCAACGACCGGAGCTACAGTATTAAATATGGCAAAGCATCATTTTGGAGTTATACCGTCTCATCTCGATTTAGTGTTGGGACGGATGGGCGGAAGTTTAGGAGAAGTCAGCGCCATTGCTTTATTACCGGGTTTTATCTGGTTGCTATGGAAAAGAATAATTACCTGGCATATTCCGGTTTATATTATTCTGACGGTGGCTGTGTTTACAGGAATTTGCCACGGCGTTCATCCTGAAAAATATGCCGATCCGTTGGTTCACATTTTGTCAGGAGGATTACTGTTGGGTGCGATTTTTATGGCGACCGATTATGCTACTTCTCCGATGAGTAAGTCCGGAATGATTATTTATGCGGTTGGTATTGGCGTCATTACTTCTGTGATCCGGTTGTTTGGCGCTTATCCCGAAGGGGTGTCGTTTGCTATTTTAATTATGAATGCCTTTACTCCGTTGATTAATATGTATTGTCAACCCAAACGATTTGGAGAGAAAAAACAATGAAATCATCATTGAAAAATATGTTCTTATCGCTGACGTTGATTTGTATTGTGGCAGCGATAGCTTTAGCCGGAGTCAATCAGCTGACGGAAGGGCCGATCCGCGAATCGAAAAAGAAACAGTTGGAAAATGCAATCAGGGAAGTCGTTCCCGGGTTTGATAATAATCCGGGAGAAGAAGCCTTTTGGGCAAAGGTTGGAACGAACGATTCTTTGAAAATATATCCTGCCAAATGGGATGGACAATTAGTGGGTGCAGCAGTAGAAACCTGCTCCATGGATGGTTTCAGTGGTGAAATCAAATTGATTGTCGGCTTTGACGCACAAGGGAATATTATCAATTATGCTGTTTTACAACACGCAGAAACGCCCGGTTTGGGAGATAAAATGGACCCATGGTTTAAAACCGATATAAAACGGCAGAATATTCTCGGAAAGGATTTATCTGCCGGCGCATTGAAAGTTTCGAAAGATGGGGGAGAGGTGGATGCCATTACGGCAGCGACTATTACTTCCCGCGCTTTTCTGGATGCCATTAACCGTGCGTACGCAGCTTTGTCGGGCACAGCAAAGGCAGACGGAGCGTCCGGCGCCACTTCTGCAGAAAGCGATAGCACCTCGGGCGCGACTACTTCAGCAGACGAAACATCCGGCGCCACTACCAAAAACTGATGGCGCTATTTCTTTATCCATTTCAGTGTTTGCCCGTCGCTTATTTTTATAATGTAAACACCTGCCGGCAAATGATTTACAGTGATATTTTCTGTTTCTCCGGCAGCTTGATGGGAAAGCAGTAAATTTCCGTTGATATTGTAGAATTTGAGCATTTTATTGCCTTGTAAACCGGAGGCAGTTATGATTGAAGTTGCCGGATTGGAATGTATAGATACTTGATTCTTTTTTTCTGCCGGGGTAATACCTGATGTTTCACCGGAATAATAATAAGTGGTATTTATTACAGATGATGCATCATTGTTTATAGCATACTCTCCTCCAATTAGAATTGATTTGTTGTCCAGTACATAATAATTGCTCGTAAGTTTATATTCAATCTGTGTGGAACGTTCCATCTTTACCCGATTTTGCCCGTCGTACCCATAATTAGTGACAGAATACAACAGATTTTTCAAGATACCATATACGGGCTCAGACAATACATAGCCCACCAAAATCTCCTTATCGTCATAGTATTCCTCATAATTCATATTCCCTTGCGAATCATACTTGTGTACAAATTTAGAATCCAACTCCCAGACAGACGAATTCCACTTATAAGTGGTATAAGACGCCTGGTTTCCATCATCATCGTATTCATATTCATACTTATTACTGTAATAGTACTCGATATCATATATTTCCGATACTTTTGTTTTGTATAAAACACCATAGGAAATTTCCCGGATTAGCTTTCCCTGCGTATTGTATTCATACTCTGTTTTATTGTATGGCGGAATCCAACCTTTATAATAGGAATCCCATCGCCAATGTGCGCTGCTTTCTATCAGTTTACCATTAGCATCGTATCTTTTTATAGTGTGCCGACCGTTATCTTTCCAGTCACTCTCCTCATCCCAATGGGATATGGATGCCACCGTACTATCGGTCATGTACTCATAATTATATTTGTATTTGAACTGAATTGCCCAGTCTTCATTTTCCCAGGAAGAAGAAGCATATTTAATGATATCGCCTTGCTCATTGTACTCGTATTCATCTTTCCAGAATCCTACCCATGCATCATCTGTCCGGTCATAATAAGCATATAAGGTCAGATTACCTTGTGCATCGAAGTTGTATTCATTTTTGCTGTTAATCACCCAGACATTTTGTGTTGGGTCCCACATATAGTCTGTCACCAATAAATCACACAAATCGTTTTTTTCATAAATAGCTTTGTAAGTGTAAATATTGTCCTTAGTGGTAACAACACTGTCACAACCAACTACCGGCAGTCCCGCCCAGCTTGTTGTTGTCAAACTTAGCATAGCTAACAATAAGAGTAATTTGTTTGTTTTCATATCCATATAAATTTTAGTTGAGGGCAAAGGTATGAGAGCTGCCAATACTTGTCAATCCTCCAAAAGGGTGAAAATTGTAATAATAGATCAATATTCACCCTTTTGGAGGATTGGAAAAAAATAGGAAATCAATTACTTTTGTACACTTTGAAATTAATACATTATGAAGCAAATAGTTTTTTTAAGTTTAATATGGCTGTCGGTCATAAATTCAATTGGACAAACACAAAATGTGGACTCGTTAGTCGATGTGTTGAATACAAAAAAAGTCACTACAGAGGAACAGCTCAACCTTTATCAAAGCATCTGTTATAATTATTTTTTTAATGCTTACGATATCGAAAGAACGATGGAATACGCGATCAAAGGATTGAATCTGTCGAAAAAAGAAAAGAATGAATTAAAATCTTCCGTATTTAACGAATACATAGGCTATGTTTATTTGGAGAAAATCAATTATGATACAGCCTGTATTTATTTCGAGAAAGCGTTGGAACTTGCTGTGAAAGTGGGCAACGAGGAACAGTTGATCAACGTATATACCGATATCGGATCCCTTTATGGAAACAAAGAAATGTATGATTTATCGCTTGAGCAATTTTTGAAGGCATTGCCTCTGGCAGAACGCTTGGAAAACAAAAAAAAATATATGGTCATACTGGGTAATATTGGTTCTATACATCGTCTGTTGAACAATACAGATAAGGCGATTTTCTATTTTGAGCAGTTGAAAGAAATGGCTGAAAGAATCGACAATATTTCTCTCAAGCAAAAAGCATATTATGAATTGGGAGCTTTGTATAAGGATCAGATGCAATACGACAGATCGTTTGAATATCTTGATAGCGCTTTAAATATCAGTCGAAGTACAGGCTATAAGCAGTACGAAACGATGTGTCTGCAAACGTTGGCACAAATATATTCCAGAGACGATTTTAGGGAATATGATAAGGCTATTCAATATGCAAAAGAAAGTTTAGCAGTATCAGGAAACATTACTAATCCGTATTTCTTGTTCGATTCCTGGTTAACATTATCAACTGTTTACAGCCGGCAGGAAAAATACCAAGAATCCATATATGCAGCTCATAAAGCAATGGAATGCGATACTACAAGTATCAGAAATATGCTTGGCATATATACTAATTTGACAGATGCTTATATAGGTCTTGGCAAAAAAGATAGTGCTGCTTTCTTTTTTCATAAGTATCGGGAAGTGAAAGACCTGTGTATTACAAAAGAACTTCAGGCATCCATCGCAGACATGGAGGTCAAATACGAAACGGAAAAGAAAGAAATGCGCATTGCAACATTGGAAAAAGAGAAACAATTGTATAGTTGGTTGGCTGTCATCAGTGTCCTGTTAATCCTTACTTTAATCATTGTATTATGGCTAACCATAAGAAATGCCCGGAAAGAAAAATTGTTAATTGCAACCCGCTCCGTGTTGGATGGTGAAATGAGGGAGCGAACCCGTTTAGCACAAGACCTGCACGACCGCCTCAGCGGCAATCTCTCTGCAGTGAAAATAGAATTGAGCAGTCAGGCGGAATCCATGCAAAATGTCTGCAAAAAATTGGATCACTGTATCCGCGATGTCCGCAATGCCGCGCACGACCTGATGCCCACTTCCCTGCAATACGGTATGAAAGTGGCATTGGAAGATTATGCTGCACAGTTTCCCAATGTTAAGTTTCATTTTTTCGGAGAAGAAAAACGGATCGACAAAAGGCTGGAATTTGTTGTCTATTGTTGCGCTAACGAGTTGGTGAATAATTCTGTCAAACATTCAGATGCTAAAAATATCAATTTGCAACTGGTGCAGGATGAAAAACATATTACACTTACTGTTTCGGACGATGGCTGTGGTTATGATGAAAAAGCTTCTGCGAGAGGTTTCGGATTGCAGAGTATCCGCAATCGGGTTGCGTCCTGCAATGGAAAGATGGATGTTGCTACATCACTGAACGAAGGAACAGAAACGACGATTGAATTACGAATTATGAATTAATATGGCAACCTTGCAAATTGTCGATGACCACAAAATGGTGGTAGAGAGTCTGAGTAAATTGATAACCGAATCAGGAGTCGCTTTGGTGACCGGAGTACATTACAATCTAAAGGCCTGTCGTAAGGGGTTGGAGAAAGAGCTTCCCGATATATTATTGCTTGATATTGGTTTGCCTGATGGCGATGGAGTGGAGTTTTGCGCCGGAATAACCAAACTTTATCCGGAATTGAAAGTTATTATGCTGACCACATACAAGGAATTCAGTATTGCAAAAAGGGCTTTGCATAATGGCGCACTTGGATATATATTGAAAAATGCCGAAAGCGAGGAAATGCTTGCAGGTATCCAAACCGTATGTCGCGGAGAACAATTTCTTTGCGAGGAGATCAACCTCCTGCTGATAGAAAAAAAGAACGAAGAGGTGGTTTGGCTTGGTAAGCGTGAAAACGAAATCTTAAAATATATTGCCGACGGATATACATCGAAAGAGATAGCTGATTTTATTCACCGCGACGAAGAAACAGTCCGGACTTATCGTAGAAACCTGCTGATTAAACTGAATGCCAGGAACACTCCCGAAGCCGTAAAAAAAGGATATGAGATGAAATTGATTTGGTAAATCTCAAAAGTCTTGTTAATTTTGGCAGGAGTATATAAAATGGTTACGAGTTACGAGTTACGAGTTACAAGTTACAAGTTACAACTTCCTCTAACTTCATTTAATAACTTCTAACTCCCTGATATTCGAATATGAAAAACTGGAAAATATTTTTGAACGGGATTATCAATGAAAATCCGGTTTTTGTCTTATTGCTTGGCATGTGTCCGACCTTAGGTACCACTTCCTCTGCTTTGAATGGATTGGCTATGGGATTGGCTACCACCTTCGTATTGGTATGCTCCAATGTGGTAATTTCATTACTGAAGAAGTTTATTCCCGGGCAGGTGCGCATTCCCGCCTTTATAGTTATCATTGCAACCTTTGTTACTGTGGTGCAAATGGTGATGGAGGCTTATGTGCCGGCATTATATAAAAGCCTGGGGCTGTTTATTCCACTGATTGTCGTCAATTGTATTGTGTTGGGCAGGGCAGAAGCCTTTGCCGCCAAAAATAAAATATTCCCATCATTCTTAGACGGATTAGGTATCGGACTTGGTTTTGCTTTTGCATTAACCTTACTGGGCGCCGTTCGTGAATTATTGGGAACCGGCAAACTATTCAGCCTTACTCTTTATCCCGAAAACTATGGGTCGTTGATCTTTATTATGGCCCCGGGCGGATTCATAGCCCTGGGGTATCTGATTGCCGGGATTAATAAACTGAAAAAGGAAAAAGAGCTATAACCAAATTACTTATTGCTGAATCGGTAATTTGTGTTGAAAATCATAAAATGTCTTTCGCATCAGGTCTGCAAGACTTAACTGATAATTGATATAAGCGCCCAGATGGTTTCGATAAGCCGTATTCAAACGATTCCGTTCCAAGGCTAATGCCTGACTATCGATGTCGCCGTCGGAATAACGTTGGCGGGTGATTTCAAAACTTTTCTCGGCCACAATCAAATTCTTTTCCAATAATTGAAGCCGTTTCAGGTTGCTGTTTAAGCTGGCTACAAGGTTACGCACTTCGGTTTCAATGCTGCGCTGTATTTCCTCTTTGCTGTAATCGTATTGTTTTAGTCTGGCCTCGGCCGCTCTTACCAACGCTTTATTTTCGCCCCAGTCAAGAATAGGAATTTTGACGGTAAGTCCGACACCATACGTCATCGGCCGCTCAATAAAATCATCATATGAATGTTGAAAAGCATCGGCATAAGTATTATTATTCAAACCGCCAACGCCTAATTTTCCAACATAAGCATTAATACTGCTCTTGACCATTCCGGCTGCTTTTTGTTGTTGTACAGATAACTTTTGCTGTTCGATTCGAATTTCCTGTTCCCTGATTTCCAATCTGTTTTTCAATGCCAATTCCACAGCCTGATCCGCATTAATCACCACGGTTTCATATTGCAGATCGCTGCTTAACGTAATGCTGTCGCGCAAGTCAACCCCTAAAATTTCTTTCAAAGAATTGACCGAAGCAATTTGGTTTTGAATTGCAATATCATAACTATTCTGGGCTTCCGCCAGGTCCACTTCCATTTGTAGGGCATCTACTTCGCGAATTAATCCGGCTCGATATTTATTTTGAGAAATTTCGAATGCTTCGTTTTGTCGCTCCAAATCAGACCAGGCGATTTCGCTGCTTTTTTGAGCAGAAAGTAACGAATAATAATGACTGCTGACCAAATAGATCAGGTTCAATTCTTCTCGTTTTAGAGCTTTACTGGATTGTTCATAGGCCAGTCTGGCTTTTTTAAGATCTGATTTCATGGTATTGTAACCATAAAAAGCATTTAATGGTTGTGAAAAACCGATCCTGGTTTCCAGTTCTGCATAATATCGATTGTTGGAAATATCATTTGTTCCGGAAAATTCATTCTGTATATATATCTGCCCATCTGTCAACAAAGGTTGGTAAATATTCAATAAGCCGGATGAGTTCAAACCTTCTACCGAGTAATAGGAAGAAATTCTGCCCAGCGTGTCTTTAAATTCTCCTATACCTTTTGAATATTGAGGCATATTTAAGTCCAAATTAATATGCGTTTTCAACCGGCTTGTCGCCCATTTCAGGTTATATTGGGCAATTTTAAAATCCTGCTCCAACTGCAACATGCTGTAGCTTTTTTTCTTGGCGATTTCGATACTTTCTTCCAACGTAAGCCGGTATGTTGCCTGCGCATACAATCCAACACACGCAAAGACCGGAATGAGTATGGTCAGCATTAATTTTTTCATATTGATACAATTTGCGTTTTTTCGATATTCGGTCGATCGGAATGAATCAACCCATCTTTAATAAAAATATTTCGATGAGCATAATTAGCTATCTCTTGCTCGTGTGTAATGAGGATTATCGTATTGCCTTCCTTGTGCAATTCGTGAAACAACCGCATAATATCTTCTCCGGTTTTGGAGTCGAGAGCGCCTGTCGGTTCGTCTGCCAATAAAATGCCCGGATTTGTAACTAATGCCCGGGCAATCGCTACCCGTTGCCGTTGTCCTCCGCTTAATTCGCTGGGTTTGTGGCTGATCCGGTCGGAAAGGCCCACTCGTTCCAGTGCATTTAAGGCGCGTTCTTTTCTTTCGTGGGCGAGAGTGCCGGAATAAATTAAGGGTAATTCTACATTTTGTAAGGCGCTCAAACGAGGCAGGAGATTAAAATTCTGGAAAATAAAACCGATTTCTTTGTTTCTCATAGCAGACAAAGCATCGTCGTCTAAGCTACTCACATCTACTTTCCTGAAATAATAATGTCCGCTCGATGGCGTATCCAAACAACCCAGAATATTCATCAAGGTAGATTTCCCGGACCCCGAAGGTCCCATAATGGCAACATATTCATTCGTGTCGATTTGGAGATCGATTCCATGCAGTACAGGAATTTCACTATCTCCCAATGAATAGTTTTTTTTGAGTTGTTTTATTTCAATCAACATGATATTGAGTTGTTTTTATTCATAACGAATGGAATCAACCGGTTTCAGATTGGCTGCATTTTTTGCCGGTAAATAACCAAAACTGATTCCAACAATTACTGAAAATGCAAATGCTATAATAATAGAGTACAGACGAATAAATGTACTGACATCGGTAAATAGCGACACGGTCAACGACAGCGTGATTCCAAGTAAAACGCCGATAATTCCACCGGTGACACTGATGGCTACGGCTTCGGTAACAAACTGACTCATGATGTCGGCTTTTCTTGCGCCGATAGCTCTTCGGATGCCGATTTCGCGGGTGCGTTCCATCACTGTCGCCAACATGATATTCATAATGCCAATACCTCCTACAATCAGGGAAATAGCAGCAATGGCGCCTAACAGGAAATTATAAATCTGACGTTCTTTTTCTTCTTGTTTCAATAATTCATAAGGAATAATAATGCTATAATCATCGTTATTGAAATGGTGACGTTTTAATATTTCATTGATGATTTTAGATGATTCCACCAGGCGGTCTGAATTATCTACCTGAATTGTAATTTGCTGAATTTCGCTGGCCAAAGCATTTTCGCGGGAGAAACGATTTAAAAATGTTGACAATGGAACATAAATATCGGTGTTCAAATCGCGGGCGGCCAATTCTCCGACAGTTTCCGTAAATAAGGTTTTCGATTCGAGTACGCCGGTTACTTCAAACCATTGGTCTTCTATTTTAATCATTTTCCCAACAGGATCTTCCTGTTTGAATAATCCTGAGGCAACTCCGGCGCCGACGACGCAAACTTTTAATTTTTCGCCGTATTGGCTGTTATTAATCAAATCCCCTTTTTGGATTTTATAATTCATCATACCCAAAAAATCGGGAGTAACTCCAATAACAGTCGATTTTACCGATTTATCCGCATATTTAATATCTGTACTGATTTCAGCCTGGGAGGCTACCTGTTGGATTCCCGGTGCGATTTCCTGAATTACTTTTGCATCTTCCAACGATAATCCCTGGGAAAATTTGGCGCGCACTTCTTCCAATTCAGGATCCGACAATTTTTTTTCCCGGACAATAATGTTGTTCACTCCTAAATCCTGATATTTTGCAATAGCTTCCCGTTTTGCGCCTTCCCCGATGGAAAGCATGGTAATTACCGAAGCCACTCCAAAAATAATTCCCAGCATGGTGAGGAACGAGCGAAATTTATGATCTGCCAATCCCCTGATTGCTAATCGTATATTTTCATCATATTGCATAATCAATTCGATTCTAAAAATTCACAACTAACTGTCATTCCCGGTTTTAGCCTGTCGTCCGGTTTTAATATATTCACTTCCACATCAAATACTTTCTGCCGCGATTTCGGATCTTTTAAATGACACAATTTACCAATATAAGTAATTTCGCCGTCAAATTCCACTTTAGGCAAAGCGTCTAATCTGACGCATACTTTTTGTTTGGGTCTGATTTTCAAAAAATCATTTTCGTTGATGCATGTATTTACTTTCATCCATTTCAATTCCGGTACATTCGCCAGGTTGTTGCCGGTATAAATATTATCTCCTACTTTTACCAAAGCATTGGTTCGCCAGTTGTGAGCAATTTGAAACACTCCCGAAATAGGTGTTCGAACGGTGAGTTGCGGAATAATATTGTACGCATTGGTAATTTCAGTTTCTATCTGTTGTACTCGTATCTCTTGGATTTTCAGGTCGTTTTCCTGGATAATTTTATCCAGTTCTAATTTCCGCAATTCTTTGGCCAGGGTAATTTCAGCCTGCTTGAATTCCAGTTCTTTGATCTGACGGATTCGTTCCGATTCGAAGCGGGAAGCTTCCAATTCAATTTTTTTCAGGTTGAATGTTGCTTTTTCGTTTTTAATCCTCGAATCCGCATCGTTTCGGCTGTTGGCCTGATTGACATACATTTTTTCCAACGTTGCTTTTTGTGTTTCCAAATTGCTTTCCCGGTCGATAATAAATTTTTTAATATCCGTCGGATCCAATTGTATAATCGAGTCTCCTGCCCCCACAATGGCGCCGTGCTCCAATATGCCGATGATACGCATTTCATACCAATACTGGCCGTAACGCGGCAATACAAATACTTTGGAATTGACTGCAGCTAACTCTCCGGTTTCGATAATGGTCTGTCCGTTTTTATCTTTAATACCTTCGGCTTCATTAGAATCGAATGAACTGCAAGATGCCAGCGCCATAAGGAAACACAAAAACAGAAGGACACTCAGGAGATAAATACTCTGCGCCTTTATGTCTTTATGTTTGATAATTATTTCAGGATCTCTGTTCATTGTGATACTGTTTTTGCGGTTTGTGCTTTAGCCTTCGCTTTTTCTTCTGCAAAAGGGTCGGTCAATGCTACTTTGTCTTTTTCTTCCAATCCTTTGGTGATAATAATGTAATCGGAATTGCCGGCTCCGGTTTCCACTTCGACGTTATCATATCCTCTTGCTGTTTTTTTATATACAAAATAAGCATCGCCTTCGGAGCGAACAGCATCTAATGGGATAAAGAGTACATTGTCTATTTTGTCTAAAATGATTTTACAGCTGACGGTCAATCCCGGCAACAAGTTCTTATTTGTTTCATTGATAAGTATCGTTACCGGAAATACTTTAATTTTAGAAGATCCTTCTTTGTTTACGGCCAAATTGGCGACAGCGCTGACTACGCCGGTAAACGTACTGTCGGAAAAGGCATCCGGTTTTATTTCCACTTTTAATCCTTTTGTAATTTTAGCAACATCTACTTCATTGATTTTTACCGTTGCTTTCAAGGCCGATAAATCCGGCAATTGGATGATCGGGAACCCCGACCAGCATTGGTCTCCTATCTGGAACTTGTTGCCGCTGCTCCAGTTGCGGCTGATGATGGCAATGCCCGGGGAAGGAGTGGTGACAAAGAGTTTATGTAACGTTTCGTTTGCTTCTTTCAAGCGCGCCACATCCTGCTGTATGGAAAGATTTTTCTGTTTAACTTCTTCCTTTTGTATTTTGATCCGGTTGTCGATTTGTTCTTTCGCCTGATCCAAAGCAATATCGGCTTTTTCCAGGTTTAACTGGATTTCTTTTTTCTTGATGTCTGATTCATATTTGGCCGATTCAAAGCGCAACTTGGAAATTTCTTGTGAAATACGGGTCACTTCATAGTTGGCTTTCAGCTCTTCCAGGTCAGATTGTTGCTGAGCTGTCATTTTTTCGAGTTCCGCTTTGCTGATTTCCAGGCGGGCTTCTGCTTCCACAATCCCTTTTTGTACTTCGGATGCATCAAATACAATCAGAGTATCTCCGGTTTTGACCTCTTGTCCGTCTTTCACGATCTGCGTGATTTTCAGGTTACCGTAGCGCCAGGAAATAGTTGGAGAGGATAAATTAATGGAATTAATCGCCTCGATTTCTCCCTCTTCGTGCATGTCGAGATAGAGCGTACCTCGTGTTACCGAAGCTAAGGGAATTTGCTGAGCTTCTTCTTTTTTACAAGCAGCCAGCAGTATAATACATGTAAATAGCAAACTTAGTTTTCTTGTTTTTTCCATATTGAATCGGGCAATAATTTTTTATCTTTGATTAATGACGATTGAGGACGCGTCAGCGAAATTGTTTCATTAAGATCTAATCCGGTGGAAATAATCGCTTCTTTAGCCGATGAAAGTCCCGCTAATATTTGGCGCTTTTCGTATCCGTTTTCTTTTTTTACATAGACAATCTTCATGGAATCTTCTTCGAAGATAGCTACTTGAGGCACCACAATTGTATCTTTTATTTGTTTGATGAATATTGAGCAATCGGCGGTAAACCCGGGTTCAGGCTTGATCAATGTGCTGTCGATCGAAGCTTCGATTTCGAAGAATTTCACTTTGGAACCCTCTTTATATTGTTGTCCGACAGGCGATTTCCGGAGGATTTTCCCCCATCCTGTATTCCCGGGAATAGCATCAAAACTATAACAAACAGAATCATTCACATTGATCACTTTGTAATCGCGTTCAGAGGCCTGGATTTTCACTTTCATCACTTCGAGTTCAGGAATTGTAACCAATACCATATTGCTCCATACAGGGTCTCCTTCCTGGAATTTTTTGTCGGTCAACGGATTGGTCGATCGGATAGCCAACCCTTTTTCATTGGCTTTTAGAGTCAAGGCATCCAACCGTTCTTTTGTGCTTTGCACTCGATTGGCCAGGTTTTGAATTTCCAGTTCAATTCTTCTGATTTCCGACTGATTGATGACGGATAGCGCTTGCAGTTTTTTTTCGTAACGCGCTTTTTCAATGGCTACTTTTTCTAATTCCAACTCTTTGATTCTGCGTTGAGACGGAGTGGAATAGATCAATTGCAGCGAATCTAACAGAGCTATTTTGGTATCGGCTTCATTATTTTTTACTTGCGCTTCCAATAAAGCATACTGCATGTCGAGATCCGCTTTTGTTTTATTCAGATGTGCTTTGACATTTTCTAAGTAGATCAACAACTCGTCGTAGTCATTTTGCAGCTCCTTGACTTCGATGACACAAACTACATCACCTTTATTTACATAAGTACCATCTTTGATCAAAAAGGTAATCACGCCTTCGATTCCCCTGGGACAGGCCATATTAGAAGCTTGAACCGGTTCGACAAATCCGGCAACTACCAATTTATTTTCGAAATTTTTTGAGAAAACAGTGTAGGTTGCTCCTCCTTGTTCTCCTTGAAACGCACAGGCAGAGAGCAAAAAAAGCAAGAAAACAGCAAATGAAAATTTATTTTTTATCACGATAGTTTTTCTAAACGAAATATGTGCCGGGTTGAGATCAATTGTTCATTCAATTTCAGAGTGCAAAATTATATCCAAAGCTAAGACCTATCGGTATAAGCGAATTTTCAATATCTAAATTAGGATCATTTTCAGCTGCGCGATAATTGTCCATGAATTTAGCGGATCGAATCGGAATCCATAGACCCAAACTTATTTTGTCTCCTTTTTTACCAACAAGGAAATCACAATCCATGCCGAATGTAAATCCATAAGAGGTCATATTATATCGTGCGGCATAACTGTCGGCTCCTTTGAATACTCCATTGTAACCATAACATGCCAGAATATTGGGACAAATTTTCTTGTCCGGTAAGATTTTGAAAGCGCCTCCAACGTTAAATCCGAGGGATGCCAGATTGTACCCTAATCCGCCGAATAGACTAAAATGTTTTGTCGGCAAATATTCGGCTTTTGCTCCGATGCCGCCGTAATCAAAACCGAAACCCATGCCGAGGTAAAAATTACTGAGCGAGACTTCGGGTTGTGCCGGTGCATTTTCTTCTTGTGGTGTGTCTTGAGCAAAAAGACAATTTCCTGTCATGCAAAACAGGCCAATAAACAGAGTGATAAGCTTGGATGTTTTCATGGTTCATGTTTTTTATATAGTCAAAAATGCTACAAATATAATATTTTGTTGGAAATTACAACTATCAAGTTCTTTATGTTTTTTTTATCAAGGTAAAATTTATGCCCGTAACTTGAGGTTTTTGTATTTTTTTGTTTTATTTTTTTAAGAAATTAAAACAATCGTTAAAAGAGTTTAAGTTGATAAATGAAATAGCAATCAGCGGCGATTTATTAACTACTTTTGTTTTCTTCATAAAATATGTACAACTATGGCGAAAAAAAAACGCATCACACTCATTGTCATTATTGTTCTGTTGATTGCGGGAATGGCGCTTTATCCCAAAATTAAAAAGAAGTATTTTGCCGACGACGGCAGTCGTCCGGCTCAGCCCGCTTCGGGTCTTTTTGCCAAAAGCGGTCGTCCGCTTAATGTCAATGTGGAAGTGTTGCAATATGCTTCATTAAACGATGTGTTCAAATCGACCGGAAGTTTAATTCCGGATGAAGAGGTTGATCTTTCGTTTGAAACATCCGGAAAGATTACTGATATTTATTTTAAAGAAGGGACAGAGGTGAAAAAGGGCGCCTTGCTGGCCAAGGTGAATGATAGTCCATTGCAGGCCGAACTGAAAAAATTACAAACACAGATACCATTGGCCGAAGACCGCCTATTCCGTCAAAAATCATTGTTGGCTAAAGATGCTGTGAGTCAGGAAGCGTATGAACAGGTGAAAACGGAATTGGATAAATTGAATGCAGATATTGAATTGGTCAAGAGCCGAATTGCCCAGACCGAACTACGTGCTCCGTTCGACGGCATTATCGGATTGCGATTGGTGAGTGATGGAGCTTATGTTTCGCCGACTACAGTCGTTGCCAAACTAACCAAAATATCCCCGCTTAAAATTGAGTTTTCTATTAATGAACGTCATGTGAACAGTGTTCGTAGCGGTACTCCGCTCCGGTTTTATATCGACGGGCGACAATACCAGGCGACAGTGTATGCGGTAGAGTCGAAAATTGATATCCGGACAAGGACATTGAAAGCGCGTGCTGTGTATGCAAATCCCGGAGGTCGATTAAAACCGGGCAGTTCTACTTTGGTTGAAATCATAGTGAATGCCATTAAAAATACGCTGACCGTTCCGAGTGAATCGATGGTTGCCGAGATGGGGCGTGATATTGTCTATTTGTACAAAGGCGGAAAAGCGCAACAGATGGTGTTGACCAAAGGCATACGTACAGAGTCCCGTGTGCAGATATTGAACGGTTTGCAAGTCGGGGATACTTTGATTGTTTCGGGAGTCATGCAGTTACGTGACGGAATGCCGGTAACCATCGATCATATCATTGAGAATGAAAATAATAAATAAATGAAAAGAATGAAGAAAATTATTTTCATTTCATTCGTTCTCTTCATTCTCTTCATTCTTTCGTTATTCCATTGATTATCATGAATATTTCAGAATTAAGCATTAATCGTCCGGTATTGTCAACCGTGTTTGTCCTGATCATATTTCTTTTTGGGATGATCGGTTATAACTATCTGGGTGTCAGGGAATATCCAAGTGTTGACAACCCGATAATTTCCGTTAATGTGTCTTATCCTGGCGCCAATGCCGATATTATTGAAAACCAGATCACCGAGCCGTTGGAGCAAAATATCAACGGAATTCCGGGCATTCGCTCGTTGTCCAGCTCCAGTAGTCAGGGATCGTCCCGGATTACTGTCGAATTTGAACTGGATGTAGATCTTGAGACAGCCGCCAATGATGTGCGGGATAAAGTATCGCGGGCGCAACGTCTGTTGCCGCGGGATTGTGACCCGCCTACCGTTTCTAAAGCCGATGCCGATGCCAGTCCGATCATGCAAATTACCATCATGAGTGAAAAACGCTCGTTATTGGAATTAAGTGAAATTGCAGACTTGACGGTGAAAGAACAATTGCAGACCATTCCGAGTGTCAGCGCAGTGGAAATCTGGGGTGAAAAACGATATTCCATGCGGCTTTGGCTCGAGCCGAATCAAATGGCGGCGTATGGCGTAACTCCATTGGATGTAAAAAATGCGATAGACCGGGAAAATGTTGAACTACCATCCGGAAGTATTGAAGGGGATAACATGCAACTGTCGATCCGGACATTGGGATTGATGAAAACTCCGGAAGAATTCAATAATCTCATTATCAAAGAAGAAAATAATAACATCGTTCGGTTTAAAGACATTGGTACGGCAGAATTGGGACCGGAAGATCAGCGTAGTATTATGAAGCGCAATGGAGTGCCCATGGTGAGTGTTGTGGTAATTCCTCAACCGGGCGCCAATCAGATTAATATTTCCGATGAAGTTCAGCGCCGGATGCAACTAATGCAAAAAGATTTGCCGGAAGACGTAAAGCTGGATGTTGCTTTTGATAATACCAAGTTTATCCGGGCATCCATTTATGAAGTACAAGAAACGATTTTAATTGCTTTTGTACTGGTAGTCATTATCATTTTTCTCTTCTTACGGGATTGGCGGGTGACATTAGTGCCATGCGTTGTGATACCCGTTTCATTGATTGGCGCTTTTTTTGTGATGTACATATCCGGCTTTTCGATTAATGTGCTGTCTATGTTGGCTGTAGTATTGGCCGTCGGTTTGGTTGTGGATGACGCCATTGTGGTAACCGAAAATATTTATGTGCGCATAGAGAAAGGAATGAAGCCCAAAGCTGCCGGGATTGAAGGTGCGAAAGAAATTTTCTTTGCGGTTATCTCCACCACCATCACTCTGGTAGCCGTGTTTTTCCCGATTGTGTTTTTACAAGGAATGACAGGAAGGCTGTTTCGGGAATTCAGTATTGTGATTTCGGGTTCAGTGCTTATTTCTGCTTTTGTAGCGTTGACTTTTACGCCGATGCTGGCGACCAAATTATTGAAAAAAAGGGAAAAACAAAATTGGCTGTATGTTAAGACCGAACCATTTTTCGAAGGATTAAATAATATTTATTCCCGTGCATTGAATTATTTTCTGCGGCATCGGATGATGACCATACCCATTGTTGCAGCCACCTTAATTATTATTGTACTTCTATGGAAAAATATACCTTCCGAAATGGCTCCATTGGAAGACCGTTCCCAGATATCCATCAATACGCGCGCTCCAGAAGGCGCTACTTATGAATTTTATCGCAATTATACGGAAAATATTTCGACGATTGCCGATTCCATTACTCCCGAACGCTTGATTAACATTACGCTGGTGCGATCTTCTTCCGGATCAGTAAGACTTACTTTGCCCGATATCAAAGATCGCGAACGGAGCCAAATGGAAATTGCCGATGAACTTTCGGCCGCTGTGCGCAGCCAAACCGAAGCAAGAGCTTTTGTCCAACAACAGTCAACGTTTGGCGGCCGCCGTGCATCTATGCCGATACAGTATGTGCTACAAGCCCCGAATCTGAATAAATTGCAGGAATTTATTCCCAAATTTATGGAAAAGGTGAATGAAAGCCCTTATTTCGAAATGGTGGATGTCAATTTAAAATTTACCAAACCGGAGACACAGGTGCAAATAAACCGCGATAAGGCTGCCTTACTGGGAGTTACTACCCGCGATATCGGGCAAACCCTTCAGTATGCATTGAGCGGGCAACGGATGGGATATTTTTATATGAATGGAAAACAATATCAAATCCTGGGCGAAATCAACCGCCAACAGCGCAATACACCGCTCGATCTGGTTTCCATTTATGTAAAAAATGTAGATGGCGATATGATTCAACTCGACAACCTGGTAGATCTTTCGGAAACAGTAGCGCCTCCCCAGCTATATCGCTACAACCGGTTTAGCGCGGCGACCGTTAGCTCCGGATTAGCCAAAGGCGTTACACTGGGTCAGGGATTGGATGAAATGGATCGCATTGCCAAAGAAACGCTGGATGAAACTTTCCGTACTGCACTTTACGGCGATTCCAAGGAATTCAGGGAAAGTTCTTCCAGTTTAATGTTTGCATTTATATTGGCGTTGGTACTCATATTTCTGATTCTTTCCGCTCAATTTGAAAGTTTCAAAGATCCTTTTGTAATCATGCTGTCAGTGCCGCTGGCTATAGCCGGAGCATTAATATTTATGTATTTTTCGGATGTGACCATGAATATTTTCAGTGAGATCGGGATTATCATGTTGATCGGATTGGTGGCTAAAAACGGAATCCTGATCGTCGAATTTGCCAATCAAAGACAGAATTTGGGTATGAGTAAACTGGAAGCCATACAAGGTGCTGCGGTACAGCGGTTACGTCCGATTTTGATGACCAGCGCTTCCACCATATTAGGAATCCTTCCGTTGGCATTTGCCAGCGCTGAAGGCGCTAACGGCCGCATCGCAATGGGAGTGGCGGTCGTTGGCGGAATGCTTTTGTCAACCTTCCTGACTATTTTTATTGTGCCGGCCATGTATTCCATAATTTCAACAAAACGAACAAAATGACAGGAAAAAATAAAATATCGGCATATTATCGATTGTATCTGCTATTTTTGGCATTTTTTGGTTGCCACGCTATTGTTTCTGCTCAGGAAATTTTCACCCTGCAACGGTGTATCGAATTAGGATTGGAGCAGAATTATGACATTCAAATTGTCAGAAACCTTCAAAAAATAGCTGATAACAATGCCACTATTGGTAATGCCGGTTATTTGCCTGCACTTGACTTGAATGCCGGTTATTCCGGTTCTATCGACAATACAGAGCAATGGTTGATGAACGGTGGAGATAATATAAAAAATTCGGGTGTAAATAATAGTTCCATGAATGCCGGTTTGCAGCTCAACTGGATGTTATTTGATGGTTTTCAAATACAGGCAAATTACGAACAGCTCAAAGAATTGCAAACGAAGGGAGAGCTCAGTACCCGGCTGATGATTGAAAACTTTATCGCCGGATTGACCTCGGAATATTATAATTATATCCGTCAGAATATTCACATGCAGCATTTGAAATCGGCGGTAGAACTTTCGCGGGAACGCTTGCGTATTGTGGAAGCGCGGTATAATATCGGATCCCTGTCGCGCCTTGATCTGCAACAAGCCCGGGTTGATTTCAATGCCGATAGTTCGCGCTATATTAAACAACAGGAAATGCTCTATATTTCACATATCGTACTCAATGAAATGATGGCAGTGGAACAAATAGACCAGCCTTTAATTATCTGCGATACCATTATCGAATTTGACGCCTGGTTGGATGCGACCACTCTTTGGGATAAAACGTTGGTGGCCAATGCATCGCTGTTGATTGCTGCAAAAAATAAGACATTGAGCCAATTGGATTACAAAATGGTCAAAAGCAGGGATTTTCCATATCTCAAGTTGAATGCCGGATATGGATATGCTCAGAATAAATACGAAATAGGGAGCATCAGTAAACAGCAAACCCTGGATTTTAATTATGGCTTGACCTTAGGTTTTACGGTTTTTGATGGATTCAACCGGAACCGGGAAAAGAAAAACGCACAAATCAATATCAAAAATGTTGAGTTAGAATATCAGCAATTGGAATTGTCTCTCAAAGCCAGTTTTGCCAATATGTGGATGGCTTATCAGAACAATATAGAATTAGCTTCGCTGGAAAAACAAAACTTGGAAACGGCCAAAGACAACTATGATATTGCACTGGAACGTTATAAACTGGGAGACCTTTCGGGGATCGAATTGCGTGAAGCTCAAAATAGTTTGCTTGAAGCTGAGCAACGATTGCTTGAAGCCGAATATAATACAAAATTGTGCGAAATATCGCTGCTACAGGTCAGCGGACAGATAGGGCGGTATTTGGAGTAACTAAAGAGGCCGGATATGTTTATAAACAGATTTTATAATTATGTTTTTAAACATGAAAAAAACACTTTGTTTTTTCGGATATCTGCCGCATGCATATGTCATCGAACAAGGCCCGTTCCGGCAATACAATCTGCAATTATTCCCTCTTTGTTTTCCTGCCGGAGTATTAATTGCCTATTCTGACGGTTTTCCTGAATTGCTTACTCACAAGGTGTGGCGTTTTAAAATCCATTACTTACCCAACAGGACGTAAATCCACCTTTGAATATGAACTGAACGAAGGTATTCACGCCCTATCTTTTCAAAGAATATCCACAATAAGAGTTTATGCGTATGCTACATCAGACCAATCGAAAAAAAGGCCATCGATTCTTTGATCAGGAAAAATCAATTCAATATTCCGTTACAACAAGTAACAGAATCCGGAAGTAAAGTAAGAAAAGATAAAATCTTATATGCAATTGATGCAACAACCAATTTGCCAATCAAAGATCATAATGGAAAAGAAGTTGAAAATTATGATTACCATTATAAAAATTGATCTGATGGCATATCCTTGGATATTTTAATGAAATAATTTCCTTTGCAAGGCATGAATTGATACAGTTGAAATTTTCTATTTTTTTTTCAACAGATCAATCAATATAAATGTTATCTTTGCTGTTGCCGTTTTGTGAAAGTACAAACGGCGTATTTTCTTTGTGTTTAGCCGCCAATATTAATTATGAAAAACATAGTCCGTTGATATACAGGTAATTTTCTGATTCTCGACTTCGATATATAAAGATTATATACCATAAAACCATACGGATATGACAACAAAATTCAGACTTTTATGTTTGTCTGCCTATCTGATTTTAGGCACGGCACAGGCTTGGGCGCAAGGACTTGGCTACGAAGCAGGCGCGATAAGTACAGATTTAAGCAAATGGTATCGAGAAACAGACCTGTATGATAATATGCAGGTGATTGCCGATGGCGACAATTCGAATGGATGCTACGCTTTCAAGAATTACGTAATCGACGGAAAACCGTACAAATACGGCGTATTCGGTGATGCTCAAAACCACTCTCATGGTTCACACGGCGCTTTGCCCCAGCATATCAATAATGATGATGCGATGGATTTTTACAGCTATCCGGTGAATAGCTCTTCTTACCGGCAAAACGCCGATTTGCACATGGCTTATGAAAACGGCGGCATGAAGAAAATCACACTGAATAATACCGATTATAGAAATGTCGCCATTCCTGTTGATTACAACAACGACGGACTGACAGATTTCCTCGTTGGCGAAGAAATATGGGAACAGGGCGCCAACTCCACATTTGTTAAACACAAACTCAATGTCATGAGCCACGAGGTGTATGAAAATGGCTATGCAAAAGCTTATAATCCAACGTTGGTTTCTCCGGGTATGTTTAATCCTAACACCATAGGAAGCGGTTTCTCGATATGTTGCAGGGCGGTTCCTTCTGCTTATGTGCAACTAAAAGGCAGTAAACAACTACAGAATATAGACATTGACGGCAACGGTTTGCCCGATTTACTCAATACGGTTAACGGCGAATTGTGGCTTAGCTTGGGCAACGACAATTATGTCCGTGAACAGTTGGGAGGCTCCATTCTGTTCCGAGATCTCAACGGGGACGGATTATTGGATTATATTACCTACGACTCGGAAGCAAAGGAAGTTGTTGCTCAAATAAGGCAGGAAGGCGGCGCCTGGAAAGCGGAAACTCTGATGAGCAACCTCAGCATGGACAACCAGATTTGGGCCTGCGACTACGACCGGGATGGTGATGTGGACATTATTATGCCCTTCAGTTACAGCGAGAGTAACAATGCTTCTTTCCTTGTCGTTATGGTAAATGACGGCAATGGAAATTTCACGATGAAGGAAAACTCCTACCCCGGCAGACTAAAATTTATGGCGTTCGCTGATATTGACAACGATGGTTATTATGATGTGCTGGCAATAAGAGTGGACGAATACGGCGTATATGGAAAATCTGCCGTGTGGCTTAAAGGCGATGCCCAATACAAATTTACGTTGCAGGTACAGGATTTATTTACGGTAGTGGAGAACGATATCAGTGATTTTGCCGTTGCCGATATCAACAACGATGGAAAATATGAGTTAATTGTTAACAACCAGTATAGCGCTAATAGCGTATATCCCATAAATATTAGTTCTACTGTGTGTCAGGCGCCGGCCAAGCCGGCCAAGCCCGAATTTGCCTACGAAACTTCTTCCGGTTATCTGAAAGTCAGTTGGCAACCGGCCGTCGATAATCGTTACCCGGCTGTCGATCTGACTTACGAACTTCGTATTGGTACAACTCCGGGCAAGGGCGATATGGTTTATGCCTGCGCTTATGCAGATGGTACGCGCCGTAACTTGCTGGACGGCAATATGGGTTATTCCTTGGATAGATTGATAGACGTTTCTGGTTGGAATACGGGCGATTACTACATTTCCATTCAGGCGATCAACCCGATGAGACGTGGATCTGCATTTTCAGACGAAGCCGTATTTTCCAAAAAACAGCCTTCCGCCAAATTCGCACTTTCAGATGAACAAGCTGCTGTCGATACGCTCACAATCGCCTTGTTGGGCAGTCGCGACCCGAGTTTGAAATACCTTTGGAATTTGGATGGCGGTAAGGTAATCGAAAGTAATGCTGACAGCACCGTAATGAAATTAAAATATACCCTGCCGGGAGCAAAGAAAATCACCCTGCAAACCAGAAACATAGCAGGCGATCTATCGCCCGTTTGCGAACGTGAAACCTATTTGTTTGCCAATAAAATTACGCCGGCATTTCGTTTCGAACCACATGCAAGCCCGGTTGCTTTTGCCGATTTGGATAACTGTGGAAAATTAGAAGCCCTCACTCCAAACGGCATTTACGCAAACGATGGCAATGGAAATTTTACCAAAGTGGACAAAATTTTCAATACCAATCTTGTATTGGGTGAGAATTCGCGTTTGTTTGATTACAGCAATAACGGAGTGATGGACTTGTTTAATCAGCACCATACGGTTAATAACTACAATGTGAGTGTTTACAAGAACACTTCCACAGTTGGTGATTTTAACTTTTCCATGTCGCCTGAAAATCTGGGGTACACGTATTCCCTTACTATGGATTGGAACAATGATGGTAAGACGGATGCAATCGAAAACGATATGAGCGGTTGGGGAAATTATAAACTACAGCTCAATAATGGCGATTATAAAAGTTTTACGGCAAAAGAATTCGGGTTTGACGTTTATCATTCAAAGATGATAGATCTGAACAAGGATGGATTTATGGATGCCATATTGGTGGATGCCATGGATGGAGGAGATGGAGTTCGCGTAGTGCAGATGTTGAACGATGGTAAAGGAAATTTCACAAGAAAAGAATTTCTGACAACATTGAAATCAACAACATCTACGGGGTATCCTGAGTATAAATATAGTTACTTGCTTGCAGATGTAAACAGTGATGGATACATTGATTTGTTGGCTGCAAGCGGCAATATTATCCAGGCCTTTTTAAATCATAAAAACGAAAGTTTTGAGCCGGAAGGAGATCTGGTTGTTCCCATTACGGAATTAAAAAGAAGTAAAAGCGATTCACGTCCGGGAGCCGTAACTCTTTTGTATGCCTATGATTTTGATAATAACGGCTATCTTGATGTCGTTTTTGAGTATGCTGTTCCTAATTGGGCCGAGTATGGCTACAAAAGAGGTATTTTATATTTTTATGAAAATCTGGATGCCGAATATTATGAAAATAATAATTTGCCTTATGCAGTAATATTGGCCGATGTTGACAATGACGGAGTACAGGATATCCCTTTCGGAGCCAATTCTTATTACGGATACCAGGGATACAAAAACAGCAGCACTGTAGTCAACGCTTCGCCTTCCGCTCCTGCCAATATCCGCTGGACGCAAACCGACGAAAGCCTGCTCATTGAGTGGGATGCCGCCACTGATGCCGAAAGCCCGGCAACGATGCTGCGTTATAACCTCAGTGTGAAAAGACAGGGCGCCACCGGCGATAATGCTTATGTGATTTCGCCGCTCAACGATAGAAAAAACAATATGCAACCGGTATCGCTAAAAGATTATCCCTACAATCCCTATTACCACGCGGCTACCCGCATGGAAATTCCGCTCACGGCATTTGCTGTCGGTACAAATTACGAAATTCAAATTCAAACATTGGATGAATGGAATGCTGTTTCGGATTTTTCAGTCCCGGTGGTGGCAAAAGTAGTGAGCAACCCGCAAATCAAAGTCTCTGCTTCGGTTTGTGCTCAAATTCCCGCAACCATTGAGTACAAAGGTACAGGTACACCCATTGAGCGTGTGTGGAACTGGGACGGTGGACGATTGCTAAACACCAATGGAAACTTCTACGAAGTGGTTTGGGATACACCAGGTGCAAAAAATATCAGCGTAACCGTAAGCAGTGTAACCAACGAAGCCGCTGTGCAGGTCTTGCAACCAGTCAGTACTATATTCAGCATACCCGAACAGGTGCTTGCCGGAGTAACATTGAACATTCCGCTGCAAAATGCTCAGGTAGATTATGACTTGAAATGGTATTATAACTCCAATTCGTTTATTTACAGTTATCCGCCTATGACCATTATTCCTCCGGGCGTTGCACCGTCATGGAAAGTGAACGCCGTTAGCAATACCGCTGCGTTGACTTTCCCCCAGGAAGGCTGCTATACCTTACAGTTTACTGTTGCAGCTCCCTGCGGAACAGCGGAATCGAACTGGTATCAGGTGCATGTGTCGAATATGATCAAACCCGAAATAACGCTTGTAACGGTTAATGGCAGCAAAAATGAAATATCATGGACTGTTCCCGGCGGATTACCCGGTTTTGTTACCGGAATAAATGTTTACAAAGAGGGGGCAAAATACAACGACTTCCGGTTGGAAGCAAGCCTGCCCCTTACTCAAACGTCCTATATTGACCCGTATTCCAATACGAACATGATGGTTTCGCGCTATCGTATAGCGTGGGCTACTACTTTTGGCGAATCGCAGCCGGGGACTCCTCACAAGGGTATCCACCTGATGATCAACAAAGGCGCCGGTAACTCCTGGAACCTGTATTGGGGGCAATATGAAGGCGCCATGATCGAAAGTTTCAAAATCATGCGAGGCACAACGCCTGAAAACCTGTCGCTTTTGGCGGAAATATCGGGCAGTAATGCTTCGTTTACAGATATGACCCCGCCTTCGGGCCATGTTTATTATGCCGTTGAATATGACAGGGCATATACTCTCGCAGCAGGAATGCGAACCGCACAGGCGACACCTCCAGGACATTCCAATGTGGTATGTACCTCCGATGCCTTCCACGCCGTACTGGCAACAAGTATTTCGATTGATTCGCGGGACGAACTCACGCCTTCACAGCCGGGCATGTATATGATAGCAAACATTATGCCGGGTACAGCCACCTATCAGGCTGCCGGATGGACAATAATAAGCGGTGGCGAATTGGCTGCGGTTGATAGCTACGGACGGCTCGCGCTTACCGGTGCAGGTAATGGCCATGTGGTGGTAAAAGCCGCTACGATCGATGGCTCCAATCTATCGACACAGAAAACGATAAGGATAAAGGATGTGATCACCTCGCTGTCCATTCGTACTGATCGTGATATTTTGACGGCAACAGAAAATAACACCCATCTTTATGCAGATATTTTACCGATAGAAATGGCAGGTTCGGACATAGAGTGGAGTATTTCGGAAAAAACGCCTGGCTTTGATGTACAGTTAGGTGGTAATTATCTGACTGTTTCCAATATCGTTGTTGGCGGATACATTACCGTTCGCGCTACCACAACCAATGGAAGTGGCATGTATGCAGAAAAAACGCTTTTGACATCGGCAACAGTCGGGTTACCCAAGATAGAAATACCGGATAGTAAGTTGACAATCTATCCCAATCCGGTGATAAATGGCAGATTGATAGTACTATATTCCGGTAGCGAAGAACAGATTCGTATTTACGACCTTGTCGGTAACCTCAAACTCGTTCAGCCGGTTAATGCCATGGCAACAGAAATCAACATTTCCAATCTTTCCGAAGGTGTATATGTATTGATGGTCGGTAATGACAGGGTAAAGGTGATTAAACGTTAAACCTTTTTGCCTTACGCAAGGTGCCTTTGTTACCTTGCGTAAGGCATCAATATCGCTTTACGTAAGGTATTGATGCTGCCTTACGTAATGCACGAGAGAAGATCATGGATTAAAATAAATCCAGTTCCAGCTGAATACTTTTTTTCTCTGCTTCATCGCTTGCATTGCCTACTCCAAGCCCCAACAACCGAACGGGTTTATTGCTTAAATCCACCTGTTTCATCATTCCTTTTGCAACAGGCCACAATTCTTGAAACATACGAATTCTGTGTGGTAAGGTTTTGCTCCTGGTAATTACTTGAAAATTATTATATTTAATTTTAATAGTAACCGTTCTGCCATAAAAATCTTCATCCGTCATTCTCCCGAAAACTTCTTTAGCCAAATGATAAAGTTCTAATGTCAGCAGGTTCAAATTGTCTTTGTCTTGCAGGAATGTAGTTTCGGCGCTTACCGATTTGACAATTCGATTGGGTTCCACTTCACGCAGGTCGATCGCCCGGGCGTATAAGTAAAATTCATGTCCGGCTTTTCCGAATAGACGGACCAACTCCGACTCAGTACGCTGTTTCAAATCCCATCCTGTAAAAATGTGATTTTCGTGCATCTTTTGGGCTGTCACTTTTCCGACTCCGAAAAATTGTTCGATTTTCAATCCTTCCACAAATTTTTCGGCGTCTTCCGGGAGTATTACAAAAAAACCATTGGGCTTTTTGTAATCGGATGCGATTTTTGCCAAAAATTTATTAATTGACACCCCGGCAGATGCTCTTAATTGTGTTTTTTCAAAAATTTTTTGTTGTATTTCTTTAGCGATGAGGCTGGCGGAAGGATTATTTTTTCGGTTGATGGTAACATCTAAAAAAGCTTCGTCCAACGAAAGAGGTTCTACTAAATCAGTATATTCGTAAAAAATCTCCCTGATTTGATTGGAGACTTCATGATACACTTCAAAATGAGGCGGGACAAAAATCAATTGCGGACATTTGTTTTTTGCTGTCAGTGAGGGCATTGCAGATCGTACGCCAAATTTGCGCGCTTCATAACTGGCAGCAGCGACTACACCACGGGCTTCCGAATAACCGACCGCAACCGGCTTGCCTTTCAATGCCTCATTATCACGCTGTTCGACCGACGCATAAAAAGCATCCATGTCAATATGAATAATTTTTCTTATCACCGTAAACAAAAGTAATAAAAATGTGTTTAGATATTTGGATTCTTTCAAAAAATTGTTTAATTTAACGGTGTCTAATGGGGCGCATTAGATGTTACCGGAATAATCACTTTCTTAACACAACAGTTATGATCAAGAATGAAATTGGCAGTCATGCCGGTAAGATTTGGCAACTGCTTTTAAAACGAGGAAGCATGACCATCAGGCAGCTTGGAGAACTTTCAGGATTAAAAGAATCAATGATTCATTTAGCCTTAGGATGGTTGGCGCGGGAGAATAAAATCAAGTTTGTTGACAAAAACAACACCCTGCATTTTGAAATAAACAATTCTATTTCAGAAATATATTATTCCTGATTAAATTAAATAATACTTGTTGTCGGGTATTATTCTCTGAAACAATATTTTTTGGCAGCAAACGAAAAAACGGTATCTTTGTCCTTTAATTTTAATGTAAGTACTATTTGATATGTTTGTTGTAATGATTGTAGTCTTTGTTCTGGGTTACACGTGTATAGCCTTAGAACATCCGTTGCATGTGAATAAATCGGCCACAGCATTGTTGTTGGGAACATTAATGTGGGTGTTTCTTGTATTGGGCGATCCATCGGGTATGCCTGTATATGAAGCTTTTCGGGAATATATAGCATCTCACCCGGATTCGAATTTTGCATCCTGGGTAGCACATGGCCCGTTACTGGAACATTTGGGGGAAGTTGCTGAGATTCTGTTTTTTCTGTTAGGCGCCATGACTATTGTTGAAATTGTGGATTCTCATGAAGGCTTCCGTGTAATTACCGACAAAATTGTTACAACAAAGAAAACCACGCTGTTGTGGATTATCAGTTTGCTGACATTTTTTATGTCGGCTGTACTTGATAATCTGACTACTTCGATTGTAATGATCGCCTTGCTTCGTAAGCTGGTATCAGACCGGCATGACCGCTGGTTTTATGCAGGAACGGTAATTTTGGCCGCCAATGCCGGAGGCGCCTGGTCTCCGATTGGTGATGTAACTACGATCATGCTTTGGATTGGAGGCAAAATAAGCGCTTTAAATATAATTAAAATGACATTTTTGCCCAGTTTAGTTTCCATCGTAGCGCCCTTGGCGATTCTTACATTTACAATGAAAGGTAATGTCAGCCGTCCGGCTGTAAAAGAAAGTCAGAACGGAGAATTTAGCGTTCCCAAAGGATTGCGCATGTTTATTTTACTGCTTGGAGTCGGAGCATTATTATTCGTTCCGGTTTTCAAAACCATTACTCATTTACCGCCTTATTTAGGCATGTTGGGAGGATTGGGTGTGCTGTGGATTACTACGGAAATTATACACAGACGCCTCTCTGAAAAAAGGACTTCCCATCTCTCCGTAGCCAATATTTTGCGAAAGGTAGATACACCCAGCATCTTGTTTTTTCTTGGAATCCTGATGGCGGTGGCGGCCATGCAAACGTGCGGACAACTGGGTGTGTTGTCTCAATCGTTGGACAATATTCCGATGGAAGAGCCTGGTAAATATTATGTCATCACAACCATAATCGGCATCCTTTCATCCATTGTGGATAATGTGCCCCTGGTAGCGGGCGCCATAGGGATGTACGACTTTCCGATGGATCATTATTTTTGGGAATTTCTTGCTTATGCGGCCGGTACAGGCGGAAGTATCCTGATTATTGGTTCTGCAGCCGGTGTTGCCGTCATGGGAATGGAAAAAATAGATTTCATCTGGTATTTGAAGCGCATCTCATTATTGGCTTTTGTCGGATATATTGCCGGATGCGGTATTTATATTTTACAACGCAGTTTATTTTTTTGAATTTGACGGGAGTCGTTGCACCTGAAAATCATGGAAACGATCAGGATATGATTCATTTGCGACAAAAGTGATATATTTTTCAACATTTGCGACAAATAAAGATAACCAATCCCTTTATATTTGTGCCATGAAAAATGTAATGTTGATGATTGTTAAAAATTATCCGGATAATATGAAAAACAACATGTTGAAAAAGTATCTGTTATTGAGTTTGTCGATACTCCCGCACATTGGGCTTTATTCACAACAACCTACTTCTTTTCACCGCTTAGGCAGCCAGGATGAAAAAGTACAAGATTTATTTCCCGGATCGCACCGGGCCCGTCCGGTACTCGCTGATTTTACCAACAATGGCTGCATGGATTTATTCTATGGAGGACAGGATTTGGGCGCTACTGCCAACAAATGGTATTTGAAAGCGATTAATCAGGATACCCGGTGGGGGGATCAGGGCGACGGAACGTATGTTAATCCGATTCTGAATGCGGATTATTCCGACCCCGATGTAATCCGTGTGGAAGACAAGTATTATATGGTTGCCTCTGATTTCCATTTTATAGGAATGCAAATCCTTGAATCGGACGATATGGTCAACTGGAAACTGATCAGCCAGGTATATGACCGGTTCGATTTTCCTGAGTATAATACGAATGAACGTTACGGAGGCGGTTCCTGGGCGCCTGCCATCCGTTATCACGATGGAAAATTCTGGGTGTTCTTCTGTTCTCCCAATGAAGGATTATTTATGTCAAATGCCGTGAATCCCGCTGGTCCCTGGTCTCCTCTGCTCAATGTGAAACATGTAAGCGGATGGGAAGATCCCTGCCCGTTGTGGGACGATGATGGTCAGGCATATTTGGGACGGAGCCAATTGGGAGGCGGGCCGATTATCATTCATAAAATGAAAACCGACGGATCTCGATTATTGGATAATGGAGTTGAAGTGTACAAAGGGCCTACCGCCGAAGGTACCAAGCTGTTTAAAAAGGACGGTTATTACTATATAAGCATTCCCGAAGGCGGAGTTTCTACCGGATGGCAAATAGTATTGCGGTCAAAAAATATTTACGGGCCATACGAGGGAAAAGTCGTATTGGAACAAGGAACGACCAACATCAACGGGCCTCACCAGGGCGCCTTGGTGGATACGCCCGAAGGCGAATGGTGGTTTTATCATTTTCAGTCGAAAGATCCGCAAGGCAGAATCGTACATTTACAACCTGTTACATGGAAAGATGGCTTTCCCGAAATAGGCGTTGACCTGGATGAAAACGGAATCGGAGAGCCTGTGAAAGAATGGAATAAACCTCAGGCAGGTAAAGTTTCGGAAATTTACGCGCCTCAGACCGGCGATGATTTTTCTGCTACACAAAAAGGGTTGCAATGGCAATTCAATCATAATCCGGTGAATGAGAATTGGTCGCTCGTTGAACGTCCGGGCTATTTAGTGATTAAAGCCCAAAAAGCGGACAAACTGCGAAGCGCTAAAAACATGTTCACGCAAAAAGTAATGGGATATTATGGAGAGGCTTCGACTGAATTGGATTGCAGTAAATTAGCCGAGGGACAACGGGCCGGTTTATTTTGCCTTGGAAATAAATATAATGCGATCGGCGTTCAGCGAAAATCCGGTAAGAATTATGTTTATGCAGAATTGAATGGGACAGTGACGCAAATAAAGGAAGCGCCGGGTGAAACCATTTATTTCAAAGTATTACTGAATGGTAATACCAATGAACATCAACTGTATTATAGTCTGGATAATATTGAATTTATAGCTTGTAAAGACCCATATTCTTTGGGCTCCGGAGATTGGAAAGGCGCCCGGGTTGGAATTTTCACCTATAATACTCAGCAAGATGCAGGTCAGGCCGATTTCAATTGGTTCAAGTATGATGTTGATGGTCCGGGAGGGTATGTATATGAAGGGGAAGAAGTGGCGAAACCTGCAGATTGGCATATGTGGAACGAAATGGCTGCGTTGGTGAAGAACAAAGGAGACGGTACATTTACGGTGGTTCAGGAGTATGATGCTAATATTCAGGTGTCGATTTGGACGAATGCTGTATTTTTTGATTATGACAATGATGGCAATCTCGATTTATTTCTTGTAGCCAAAGGAGGAGGCTGGCGTTTCCCGGAGAGCCAAAAATATGCCCGTTTATACAGGAATCTTGGGCAGGAGGAAAACTATATGTTTCAAGAAGTGTATAAAACCGGATTCAAGCAGTATTGTGATGAAGAATATTTCAATACGATTTCCATTGGCGATTATAACCACGATGGATACAACGATGTATTGGTAATATGTAAAGATGAGGCAGATCGCAGCATTGATTTATACAAAAATATAGGCGGAACAGGTAAATTTGAGTTGCAAAAAAACGCATTACCGGCAGGATATAAACCGACGTCCAATGGTTCTGTTATGTTCGGAGATATAGATAATGACGGTTGGCTCGATATCTTTCATACAGGATATAGCCATATCGCCCGAGGTATCGGTTTATATAAAAACATGCACGACGGAATTTTCAGTAATATTACTCCCGCCAATATGGCCGGAGCCTGGCAAAGTCAATCGGTTTTAGGCGATGTGAATGGCGATGGTACATTAGATATTTTAGTAACGGGACATGGAGACAATTGGGCGCGTTATTCAGATTTGTATTACAATGCGATTCATCCTGAAACGAAAGAACCCGAATTTCGGTTTTGTAGTACAAACGAAAGCGGCATCGCTCCGGTTAATGTGGCGAATGTATTAGTGGCCGATTTTAATAATGACGGCCGCATGGATATGATCATGAAGGGCTATGATGGTTCGCAGGATTTGACCCGGGTGTATTATCAAAACGATCGGCAAAAATTTGTCTTAGACAATCAACAGCCGGTCTTTCCCATCAAAAACGGAGGAATCAATATGGGAGATGTTGATGGTGACGGAAATATGGATCTCGTTATTGGTGGCGAAAAAGGTTCTTATAAGGGAGATATGTATGCATCGCCGGTTCGAATTTACGAAAATCGTCCGCAAGATGCCGGACTTCCCGGCAATCAGCCGCCAACCGCGCCTTCTTTCGTCCAGGCTCAAATGAAAAATGGGAAATTGCATATCACCTGGGGCAAATCATCCGATGATATTACGTCTGAACAGGCTTTACGCTATAATATTTATGTAAAAAATAACGATACCGGAAAAAACTGGATCATGATTCCTGCGGATTTAATTACCGGGCGGATTAAAGTAGGTACGGATCTCCAGACATCTTTGTCTTCCGGCGTGCGGGAATATGTGATGGATATCGCTGAAACGGGCAACTATACTATTGGCGTTCAGGCACTAGATCAATCTTATGCAGGCGGTAAGTTTACTACTTTTTCAGGTGCATTATCCGCTATTGAATATCCGGATGCAGAAGCGCGGCAGATACAAGTTACAGATGCAGGCATTATAGTTAAAAGCAATGTGCGGGAAATGGTAGATGTGATCAGTATAAACGGGCAAAAAATAGCCCGGGGCATTACCAATCAACTTCTTCCCAATATTGTCAAGGGAATGTATATATTGAGCGTCGATGGGACGGCGTTTAAGATAATAAAGTAAACCGGCCTTTTACGGAACAATACATTTGTAAACGCTATTCTTTCCTTTTTCGTTAAACGTGGAAATAAGATAAACACCTTGTTGGAGAGCAATAGAAACATCGGCTTGGATGTGCATATTGTTGATCACGTTTTTTCCTGAAATATCTGTAATGCGAATCGAGGCAGGTTCATGGATCCCGGTCAGAAATAACATACCCGGTTCTGTTTTTATGTTGAATAATGCATCGTGCGTTGGTTGTAGTATGTTATCAACAGGATTAGGTACATAATTCAGTTTCTTATCCATCCATTCGATTCTTTCCTGAATGTAGTACTTTATATTCTCTACTTCGGCCTGATAACTGCCATGCAGTATCGGATTCTGATGAACATATTGGTTCATGATCGGCCAACGTGTAAAATTAAGTTGTTGTGATTGATCCAGTTCTTCGGCATAATCATCGACCACTTTTATTAATGCATCGGCAGAAATAATTTTCCTGTTGCGATAATAAGAATAAATTTCCCGCATTTCTTTTTGTAATTTTTGATCCGACATGAGCCGGTTGACAAAAGAGGCCATTCCGTTGGCGGTACTTCCTAATGATGCATATATCCATTTATCTCCACATCGCGTATTGATCGGATAAGTGCGATTATCATTGTCAAACGCCAAATCCAAATCCCAGATGGGAGAAGCAATAAACTGATCGGAGGTTCGGCTTTTGGAGATGTACATACTCCAAAATGTATCGGTATTTCCATTTAATTCTCCTGCTAAAAAATAACGCAGAAATGATTTTGTATCTAAGTATTTGCGAAAACCCTGTTTTTCGTCCGCATAATTCCATGCATTTGCAGCCGCGACCAATTCGTTGAAACATTGTTCGATATATTGTTTCTGCGCGAGGACAATTTCATCATCTTTAGGATATTTGATCGTCACCGGAATATGATAGACAGAGGATTCAAACCAAGAAGGCTCGCTATAAGCGTAAGCGTCTATTTCCAATAAATACCCTCCCGCCAGGTTTGGGAGCGAAATATCGGTCGGTTGCATTTTTTCTACTTCTATCCGTTTGTCATTCACTTCAATTTGATCGCATAATTGATAGCAGCCTTTATAGTCTCCGTTTAAGAATACATTGACAGCCGCTCCGGCCGGCGTATAGGGTAATTCCATCCGTCGGCTGATGTCAAATCCGACTAAGTTGCGCATCAGTGTTTTATCTCCGAAATTATTGATTAAAGTCCAATTTTTTTCTTTTGCCGGAAAATTTAATAACCGCGCTTTATGGTACAATTTCATCCGGTAAGGTTTTTTAGGATGACTCCAACTGTTGTTGCCCCGGCCTCTGATATCCAGACTGTCGGTATAAATACTTTTGCCGTCGGCAGCAATAACAGACACGATGCCTTTGACATAAGTTTCCAGACTTGTAATATCTTGCGTTTTTACCGTGTGGATCGACACGGTGGGAATATTGGTAATGCAGGCTAATTGAGAATCATCGCCTTCGCTTTGATAACCATAGAATTTCAATTCTCCCATATAACTGCTTTTTCCGCTTTCCTGTGGTGTGGGAAATACAAACCGGACATAGCGAAACCCCCGGGTACATTGAATTTCTTGTTCGGTTAATTCCCGTTCGGTTAATCCGGGAATAATAAACAATGGAATGGCGTCGCCAAAATCAGGATTGTTGGCTCCCTCAAATACACCCAGCCTTAACCGGTGACGGTAATCGGAATCAACCCTTGGACAATAGGCAATTTTTGTGATCACATGTTTGTTTGTGAGGTCTAAGCCGATCCAGTTGCCGAATTGCGAACACGAATTGAAATAGGTATTGATATTATTGTCGAAAGCCTTGCTTACAGGATTATTTGCTTCATTGCATTGATCGGAAAAAATGATAGTTCCCTTTAATTCATCTGTAATCGGATTTGCTTTTGGATGAATACTTATTCCTGTTAATAATAAAAAAAGAAAAACAGAAGTATAGATATTTTTATTGAATTTCATTTTGAGCTTTATACTATTGTGGCATCAAAGGTACTTATAAAAAATGAAGAAAAGAACGAAAACATTTTGCAGAAGAAAATATTGATAGTTTTTGATCTAAAATTTGATAAAAATAAAAAAAAGTTGTTTCTTTGTGGCTGTTTTTAACTTAGTGGTCGATTTGAGAACATTTTTCATGGAGTTTTGTTTATAAACTGTTATGAATTTTTAAAATTTAGAATGTATGAATCGAACATTTAAAGAGGCTTTACAGCATCGGAGGACTTATTATGCAATAAGTAACCGGTCATTGATCAGTGATAAAGAAATCCAGGATATTATCACAACAGCAGTAGCATGTGTACCTTCTCCATTTAATTCGCAATCCACCCGGATTGTTTTATTATTAGGAGATCATCATCGGAAACTATGGCAAATAGTAAAAGATACGCTTCAAAAAAATACTTCCGCAGATCAATTCCAGCAGACACAGGCAAAAATTGACGGTTCGTTTGCATCCGGTTATGGAACGGTATTGTTCTTTGAAGATCAAGCTGTGGTAAAAGGATTACAGACGAATTTCCCCTTGTATTCGGATGTATTTCCGGTTTGGTCGCAACATACAGATGCCATGCACCAGCTGGCCATTTGGGTTATGTTGGAAGATGCCGGTTTCGGAGCATCTTTGCAGCATTACAATCCGCTGATTGATGAGGCTGTCCAAAAAGAATGGAAGTTGGATACGAATTGGAAGCTGGTTGCTCAAATGCCATTTGGAGTGCCGGTAGCGGAACCCGGAAACAAGGACATCGCGCCATTAGAAAAAAGAGTGTTGGTATTTTCTTGATAATTGAGAAATTAAAGGATACTACATCATAAATAGAGTACTTAAACTAATCTAAAACAAATTAAAAATGAGAAAAGTATTATTAGTATTATTTGCAGCCTGCATGGTTGGTTCTGTAGGAGCGCAGGAAAGAGAAAGTTTTTCACATTTGAGTATCGGGCTCAAAGGAGGTATGAATGTAATGCGGGATTATGGTATCTCGGTTCCGGTCAAAGAGCGAGTCAATTTTGTTGCAGGCGGTAGTTTTGAATATACCTTCAATCCATTGTGGGGTTTAGGGTTGGATTATACTTATTTGCCCTACGATCAGGATTATGCATCGGCTAAAGTCAATGTTGAAAATGCAAAAGTAACAGCAGCGGCTAATGAAATAACTCTTTATGCTTCTGTGAATTTGGCTAACTTATTAGCTCAATATCGTAGCCGGGCATGGCAGCCGTTCAATGCTTATGCTACCGTCGGAGGAGGTCTTAGTTTCTATGATTACGACAATACTGCATCTTCCAAAAAAGGTAACGATAATACTATTGTTGTTCCGGTGGGATTAAACCTGGAATACAATTTCAGTAAAGTTTTTGCCATGAGTTTGGGTACTGAATATCGCTGGCATCAGGCAAATGATATGAAAATGGATCTCAAATCGAGCACAGGAGGTAATAGTTATGTATTGGGAACATTAGGTTTCCGCTTTAAATTCGGAAGCAGCGAACGCCATGTCCGCAACTTAAGTTATGCTCAATTCCAACGTGCACGCAGCTTCGATATGGAAGCCGGTATGTTTGAATTGGTAGAATTGAAAAAAGAAACTTTTGCGTTGAAAGCTCAACTGGCAGAACAAGCAGCGGAAAAAGATGCTTTACAAAACTATGTACGTGAAATGGGTGATGCTGTTAAAGAATTGGATCGCCGTCTGAATCGTTTCATGGGAAATGCTTCTTCTGCAACCGAAAGAACGGCAGATGATATTGCTGCTATCAAACGCGCCCAGGAAACAGCTGCTAAAGATGCTTTTAATACATTGGAATTCGAAACAGGTTCTGCTGTCATCAAAGCCGGTTCTTATAAAGGATTGGATAAATTGGCCGAATCATTACGCAGCAACCCCGGTTGGAACGTAAAATTGTCTGGTTATACCGATAGCAGCGGTTCATTAGCGAAAAACGTTCAATTGTCAAAAGAACGCGCCGAAGCTGTGAAACTTTATTTGGAACGTAAAGGAATAGCCGGTAACCGTATTGTTGCTGAAGGATATGGTCCTGAAAATCCGATAGCTTCCAATGCTACTGCTGCAGGAAGAGCTAAAAACCGTCGCGTGGAAATTCTAATAGATTGATACGGGAATTCTTCTAAAAAATAAAAAATAGCTGTCTTATTAAGACAGCTATTTTTACTTATTCAAATGCCGGATACAATTGCTTGAATAGCATCCGGATGCACTTGGTTTCCGGTTGCCCGGTTAAATAATCCGGAAGCGTTATTGCCGGTACTTCCATTATCCCAATAGCATGGAATAAGTCCATTGGCTTTGGCCGATTTTGTTACATAGTTCAGATAATAATTGCGAGCAGCAATGTGTTCTTCCCTGCCATCGATCAGTGCCGAACGAAGCGAGGCTCCATATTCGCCCAAAATAACCGGAATACCTTTGTCTATAAAATTTCTTTTCATTTTCCCGAAACATTCATCCACCCAGTCTTCCTGCCCGTATGAAGAAACGTCTCCCCCTGCAAATGGTTTTCCCCATTGCGTTTTGAATCCGGGAGTTGATTGTATTGTGAAGTCGAAAGGATCATAATAATGCACTTCGGCGAAGAGGCGCAGCCTGACTTTGTCGGAAGGCATTTTCAGATATTTTATTGCATATTCAATATTGGTGTTGTAGGACTGAACCACTAAGTTACGGTAAGCATTTTTTCCTCCGGTAGAACGAACAGCATCGACAAAAGTTTGATTAAAAGAAAGTTGTACTTCAATATTTTCGTTGCTCGGTTCGCTATAATTTGCATGTACCTCGTTGGTTCCGGCAAAAAGCAAATGTTCGTCATAATCGCGAAAATGAGTGGCGATTTGTTCCCATAATGCTTTTTGCTTTTTGTTAATAGCTTCCTGTTTCGCGTAATAAGGATTTTCCTCCAACCATCCTCCATCCCAGTGAATATTAAGAATAACGTACATCTTATTATTCATACAATAATCGACGACTTCTTTCACCCGTTGCAACCAGGAATCCTTGATTTTGAAAGTTGTTTCATTTTCAATATATCCGTTCCAGGCACAAGGAATACGGATGGTATTGAATCCTGCTGCCTTTATGGAATCAATCAACCGTTGAGTTGTCCTGGCATTTCCCCACATGGTTTCACTGGCGGAGGTCGCGCTGCAAGCTTCCAGCGAATTGCCCAGGTTCCAACCCAGGATCATTTTAGAAGCAAGGGTAGGGGCGTCGCTCACCATGCCTTCATTATCGGAAGGGACAAATCCTTTCCCTTCCTGCACGATAGTGATGGTATGGCTTAAATTTCCTGCGGTGAACAGTACCTGACCCTGACGTTGGTTATCGCCTGTATTTTCCTCCACAGAAATAGTAACTTCTGATGTGCCGGCGCCTCCTGATGCCGGAGAGACTATGCACCAGGGATTTGCCGTAGCTCTCCAGTTTCCGTCTGTTCTGATTAAAACAGTTTGATCTGCCGGTTCGCTGGTAAAATTCATGGCGGATGTCATGATCGTCAGATCGGAAACCGGCGGATCATTATCCGAACAGGCACATGCAAGCAAGGTTGCCGTACAACATAGCAGTAGTAACATAAAAAATTGTTTTAATGCTTGTTTCATACTTTATTTATTTCGTTTTATCAATTACGCGGATGTTGTCGAAGAAAACATTTAATGTTAAGTCAGCATCATCCGAACTATTTTTGAAGAAGAAACCCATTTCCCCTTTTAAATTTTTGATATCAGCGTATGTGTGTAAATCGCTTCCGAAATTGAATAACGGAACCTCGTAATCCACCCATTTGCCCGGCTTAGACCCGACTTCATCTCCTGCATTGTTCAGGTAAGGTTTCCATTCGGGGTTTATAGCGGCAGGAACAGCATCAGTCCAACGCCCGCCGATTTGCATTTGGAAGAATCCTTTTTCCAATGGAAGTTCGGTGTAGAAAGAGAATCTTAACACAAGATTATCGATCGGAGTATGATCGGCAATAGAAGTCGGCCATCCTGAGAATCCCATAACGATATTTCCCCACCAGTATTGCCAGGCTCCGGGTTTTCCGAAAATGTTGATGTATTTTTCGGTAGAAGTATAGGGTGCTTTGGAAGGATCGGCGGTTGTGACTACATTGTTATCGCCCCAGGAATACCAGCCTTTGGTGTCAAGATCTACTATCACATTTTCGAAAGGATAGAAAAATCCCGGAACTTCATAAATGTCGTTTGCTGTAGCTAACGCTAATTTTCCTCCCTGAACAGGAACATCCGCCGGCATGATGAAAGAAACTTCGCTGTTGGTTGCATTGACTGTGAAGCTGGTTATTTCTTTTCCTCCCGGTAAAATTATTTTTTCAATACCGAAGAGGTATTCTCCGGAAATAATGACTTTATCTCCTACAATCGGCATGTCTGAGTTAACGGAATGAGCGATGGGAACTGCCGTAGGGTCAAACTCTTTAGAGGCTACAGCGGTTAAGCAATGAACATCTACAAAGCCTTTATTGATAGCGCCTTCCGGTATGTTCAGCGAAATTTGGTCGTAGGTGGCATTCACGGTGAAATTTTTTGTTTCCACATTGCCTTGTTCACTACGGAAAACGATTTTTTCGACTTCGTAGAAATTAAATCCTATAATGAGTAACGGATCTCCGACCGCCGATGGAAGCATATAATACAATAAACTGATGGACGGAGCGGGAGAAAGGAACTGAAATGAATAACGGGCTTCCCCTTTTCCGGTCATCACCCGTATTTCGTTTGAAGCAGAAGAATCTTGTCCTTTCAATGGAATATCCCCCGGAATTGTGACAATAATATTGTTGTCGGTAACATAATTGGGGTTGAATGAAGCTTCTGCTTCATTGAAATAAATGTGTTGGGTTCCCGACAGATATTGACCTTCAATCACAATCATTTGTCCGGGAAAAGAACGGGTAAATGTACTGTCGGGATTGGTAGTTTTGCGGACAGCGGTGATTATGGGCAGTCCCGGCGTATCGTCATCGTCGTTGCAGGAAGTGAATGACAAAGAAGCGATGCAACAAACTATCAGTCCCCAATTGAGCATTGAGAGTTGAGAATGGAAAATTCTCTTTATTTTTATATTTAAGTATTTCATAATTTTGGAATTTTAATAGAATGGAACGGGATCTTGATTCAATAACGGATTGGAGATGATCTCAGCTTCGGGATAGGGCAAAACCATGCTGACAGCAGTTGCAACAGCCGGAAATTCCTGCTCTTGTACCAGGGTGGCTACTCCTATGCCATTTTCTTTCGTATAAGTGTAAGTAGCCCCGCGATGCTGCGCATTGATGAAATCCAATACCAGTTGCGGCTGAAAATAATACCGGGTGACGAGATCATACCAAAATTGTCCTTCAACAGCAAACTCAATTCTTCTTTCATAAAAAATATCCTCTAATGTGATGGATGTTTTTGTCGGCATTTTGGCGCGAGTGCGGACTTTATTGAAATACATAAGCGCTTCCGGATCGGAAGTTGATGCACTGTTGCCTAAGATGCTTTCGGCATAAGTCAGATATACATCTGCCAAGCGTAACATATATGTATTGATAGGAGCAGACATGAAAAATACGGCAACTCCTGCATCTTCAGAACTTCCGATCACATATTTTTTGCAAGAAACCTGTTCAGTACCCGTAAATGTGTAGCCTCCTTTGCTCTTATATAATTCCGGATAGTGTGTGCCAACAGTCATAAACGTGGCATTCCTGCGGATTGTATCCACATCTTCATAAGTCCTTAAAATATCGTATGATGCCCAAGCCATATTCCAACCATCGCTCGTTCCGGAGAAATTTTCAGAAGCCAGATATGCCTGGGTCGGATTGCCTTGTCCCCAATAGCTATTGGTTTCATTCCATTGCAAGGCAAAAAGACTTTCAGAATTGTTGTTATTCTTTGCAACAAACAGGTCGGGATAATTGTCCATCAATTTATATCCGGAGGCTTCGCTGTTATGGCAGACATCACCGGCATATTCTATGGCTTTATCCAGGTATTCCTGTTTGCGCGAACCATTATTTCCATATCCCGAGTAAGCCAAATACACTTTGGCCAGCATTCCTTCGGCCGACCATTTGGTAACCCGGCCGTCAGAGTCTTTCAACGGAAGATATTTTACGGCAAATTCCAAATCTTCCATGATAAACCGGTACACATCTTCCACCGGATTAAGCGGAACGATCGGATTGTTGGCGATTTGAACATTATCGTCGATAATGATAACCGGTCCCCAAAGCCTTACAAGGTAAAAATACGCTGTCGCCCGCATGAATTTTGCTTCAGCAAGAGCCGCATTTTTATCTTCATCAGAGACATTCGGTCTGGGAGTACTTTCAATATTGTTGATGGTTGTATTCGCTTGCGCAATGACTGTATAGAATGATTGCCACGCTTCAAATAATTTGGAGTCCAGCGGATCCATGTTGAGCATCACATAACGCGGGAAAGTATAAAAAGCATTGAAATTACCCGCAATTCCGTCTCCGATTTGGAATGATGCTTTATCATTGTACATAAACCACGGCTGGGTGTATAGCGCTATCGTTGCCAAACGCATTTCTTCGACAGTATTGTAAAAATCCTTCGAATTGACTTTATCTTCCGGGGCACGGTCTAAGAAATCACTGCTACAGGCTGGTAACAGCAAGGCAGTCATGGACATCGAAATAACAATTTTATATATTTTTTTCATGATTAATTGCTGTTAAAATGTTAGAAACCAATATTTAATCCAAATGTATAAATTCGTGGAGCTGGGTATTGTCCATTGTCGTAAGCATTCAACAAGATAGATCCTCCCACTTCCGGATCATATCCGGAATACTTTGTGAAAGTGTATGCATTTTGAACATTGGCATATACCCTCAAATGGTTAATTTGGTATTTTTGTAACCATTTTTGAGGTAAATTATATCCGATGGAAATATTTTTGATCCGAAGATAAGATCCGTCCTCAATAAATTTACTGGATATACGATTGTTTACATTGGCATCGTCATTAGTGATCCGGGGAATCATCTTTCCCTGATTGATTACATATACATTACTCAACGTTGAATTAGCATTGGGAATATTGGGGTCTATCACGCCGATTTGGGCATAATCCCGTACATCGCGCAACAGCCCAAAATTTCCGTTAGGCATTTCATTGCTTTGACGTAAACCACTATAGATATCGAATCCTTGTGCGCCTTGCAAGTCTAATGTCATGTCGAAATTTTTGTAAGTAAAAGTATTGGTGAATCCATACATGAAATCGGGATTGGGATCTCCGATGTATGTACGGTCATTCTCATCAATAATTCCGTCGGGAACGCCATCCGGTCCGCTGATGTCTTTCCATTTAATATCACCTGCCCAGATGCCGTTTACTGCAATTGTTTTGTTCTCAGGAAGGGCTACCTGGACGGTATTCCCATCTTTATCTTTTGTGTAGAAATCGGCTTCCGAAACAAATAATCCTTCAGCCACATAACCGTAGAAACGACCGATTGGCCCGCCAACTTCTGTCTTGCTCAGGATATTGCTGCCAGATTGTCCGTATAATACACTACTTGCGGAATTTAACCCTTTTACTGTTCCTCTGTTTAAAGAGAAAGTAATTCCGGATCTCCAACGAAAATCGTGAGCGTCGATATTGACACTGTTTAGTGTGAGTTCAAAACCTTTATTCTGAATGTTCCCAATATTTACATAGGGTCTTTCCAATGTACCGGGTGATCCTCCCGGATTATCAGATGTTCCGGAATAAGCAGGTAATGGCACTTGGATGATTAAGTTACTGGTATTTTTGACGTAGGCATCTGCAATGAGTTCGACGCGATTTTCAAAAAGGTTCAAGTCTATCCCCACATTGTAGGATCCGGTTGTTTCCCACTGTATTCCGGAGTTGGCAATATTCTCGGCCAGAAATCCTGTCCCTGATGGCGTTTGTACCGGTTTGAGCGTGGAAATGTATTGGTTGCCGGGCATATTCTGATTTCCCAATTCACCCCAACCCAGTCTCAATTTCAGATTATTAATTGCCTGAATGTTTTTCATAAAAGATTCATTGCTGATCCGCCATGCCAAAGCTAAAGATGGATAGTACCCCCATTTGTTATCCGGGCCAAACTTGGAAGAACCATCAGCCCTGTATGTAAATGTAAGCAGGTATCTATCATCGAATGAATAGTTAAATCTTCCGAAAAAAGATTCCATGGCAGAATCATTTTGGTCACTGTTTGCTACGGAAGATTTTTCGTCACCGGCGTTTAATCCGTGGATCGTATTTAATGGAAAATTATTGCGAGTACCGCTTAAATTTTCCCATGTGCTTTCTTGTGCCTCATGGGCGAGCATGGCAGAAAGGTGATGTTTGTGTATATATTTGTCATAATACAAAAGATTTTTTATCAACCACCAGAAAGAATTGTCGGCAGTGCGTCGTCCAGTATTGACATTGCTGGTATAATATCCATATTCTTGTGTGGGTTTGAAATAATAGTTGTTTCCATAGTTCAGGTTGGTTCCTGCTTCATTGCGGAAAGTCAATCCCGGAAGAATCGTAATATCAATGTAAGCATTAGCCGTCAATTGCGCACGTTTGTTCTTATTTTCAATCCGCATAGCATCGGCAATCGGGTTGGTTGCATAAGCTGCGTAGATATTTTTTTCGGTAGAACCTCCCCAGTTGCCGTTGGCATCTTTTACCGGAACATCAGGAGTCTGGCGGATCGCATTGTAGATAATATCGTTATTGGAGGTCGTCACCTTTTCATTCGCCAACGAAAACATGACATCAGCTCCTATTTTCAACCATTTGCGTGTTTCATTGTCGATATTGATACGACCTGAGAAGCGGTTAAATCCGGAACCTAACGCAATACCATCTTGATTGAAGTATGCTCCGGAGATGTAGAATTTAGTTTTTTCATTACCTCCGGTAATGGAAAGTTGGTTATTAGACATTGGTGCAGTGCTGAATAATTCATCCTGCCAATTGGTACCATCACCTAAAATGGAAGGATCGGCAAACTCTTCCCGCGCTCCGTATCCAACGATCGCAGCCCTGTCATTTTGGTAAGTGGCATATTCCCTTAAATTCAATGTTTCTAATTTTTTAGAAATCTGTTGAATACCATAATATCCATCATAAGATATTTTTGTTTTACCTGATTCTCCCCGTTTGGTCGTAATTAAAACAACCCCGTTAGCACCTTGCGATCCATAAATGGCGGAGGCGGAAGCATCTTTTAATACTTCAATTGATACTATGTCGGACGGATTGATGGTAGATAATGGATTACTGGTTCCTGATCCGCTGAATTGCATTCCGTCAATCACATATAATGGTTCTGCGCTGGTGTTCAGTGAGTTGGTCCCCCGAATCCTGACGGATATTCCTCCGCCCGGCTGTCCCGAATTTTGTATTACCTGCACACCGGCGATTTTTCCGGAAAGTACCTGGTCAACAGTCGTGGCAACAGTTCTGCCGACATCTTTTGCCGTAAGAGAAGCGACAGAGCCGGTCAGGTCACTTCGTTTCATTTGTCCGTATCCGATGGCTACAACTTCATTCAGTTGAAGAGCATTTTCCTGCATGCTGATTTCTAAATGCTTGTTGTCGGTGATAGTCACTTCTTTGGTAAGAAAACTGATGAACGAGCAAACCAGGGTTTCCCCAACAGATGCATTGATAGAAAAATTACCATTCAAATCGGTGATGGTTCCATGGTTGCTACCTCTTATTATAACTGAAACTCCGACTAAAGGCAGATCATCGACAGCCGAAACGATTGTTCCGGTGATTTTCAAAGGAGGCTGATTTTGTGCTTGTATAGCCGGGGGATATACCAAAGCGATAAAAAAAATGAAATACATCATTCCCGGCAGCTTCCGGAGGATTAGATTTTTTAGATAAATGCTCATAGATGATTAAAGATTAATTGTTTGTGATTTCCCATTATATTTTACAGTAATACCCGGCCTTTTTCCATCGTCAACGCCGGTGTTATATTTGATGATGAATATGCGTTCACGGGTCATTCCCGGGAATTCTCCGCTCTGCTCGCCAATAGTCAACGTTTTGTCAACATCATTGTAAGAGAATGGAATGGTAGCAAAAGCCCCGTTTTCGTAATTGTAATTTACACCTTCATCTTCATACAGTTTGAAAGAACCGTTTTTTCCTCCGAATACATGGATGGTGAGATTGTTCTGGACCTCTTGTGTGTGTTGGATAATTTCGCCCAAAGGCAATATGGAACCGGCAACAACAAACAGCGGCATACGATTGTAAGGGGCTTCAACCGATAGAGATTGTCCGCCTGCATAAAAATTTCCGGAATAGAAATCATACCAACCGGCATTGGATGGAAAATACACTTCGCGGTTGCGCGCTTTGTATGTATAGACGGGAGCAACCATTATATTGTCGCCAAACATATATTGATCGCTTATATCCAACACCTTATTATCGGCGCCGAAATCCATTACTAACGGACGCATCATGGTATAATCATCGAAATATACCATCCCCGTTAAGCTGTAGATGTAGGGCATCAGGCGATAACGTAATTGGGTATAATAGAGCATGGACTGATATGCCGGATGATTTTCGGGTGCGATGTTCCATATTTCCCGGTAAGGATATTGACCGTGGGAACGATACAAAGGAGCAAAAGCCCCGAACTGATTCCAACGTACATTTAGTTCGCGCCATTCGTTTAAATCTTCCGAACCTCCTTTCGCTGTTTCATAACGGCGTTCCACGCAAAATCCTCCATTATCCATTGTCCAATAGGGGTTTCCGGCGATGGAGAAGTTGAGTCCGGCGGCAATTTGCGCTTTCATATCTTCCCAACGGGTACCGATGTCTCCGCTCCAGATTGCGGCTGCGTATTTCTGCGAGCCGGCAAATCCGGAACGGGTAAGCAAAAAGACCCGATCATTGTTGTTGGCAGCGCGTTGACCCTCATAAATACCTTTGGCGTTCATTAGTCCATAGGCATTAAAATATTGGGTGGATGAGCCTAAAGCGGTCGGATTCATTAACGCTTTGCGGTAAGCAATGCTTGAATTGGATTGCATATCAGGCTCGGAAGCATCCATCCACCAGGCATCGATACCTAAGCAATACAATTTGTCGTTCATTTGTTGCCAGAACAATTGGCGTGCGCCTTCGCTAAAAGCGTCGTAGAACGAACCGATATACCCTTTACCAATCCAGTCTCTGATACTGTCGTTGACAGCTAACCGGTGCATCCAGCCTTTTTGATCGAATGCTTTGTAATGGTCTGTTGTAAAATAAAATTTTGGCCAGACGGAAATCATAATCCGTGCATTTGCTTTGTGAATTTCATTCACCATCGCTTTGGGGTCGGGAAAGCGCGTTGTGTCAAAATCATGGCTTCCCCAGGCGTCTTCAGGCCAATATGACCAGTCTTGCACAATATTGTCGATTGGGATTTGCCGTTGACGGAATTCTTTCAAAACGTTTAAAATTTCATCTTGCGTTTTGTATCGCTCGCGGCTTTGCCAGAATCCCATCGCCCACTTAGGCATTACTTGCGCTTTTCCGGTGATTTTTCTGTAGCCGGCGATCACCTCGTCGATCTTGTCGCCTTTAATAAAATAATAGTCTAATTGATCTCCCATTTCAGACCACAAAGAAAGTTTGTTCTGTTCGGCTGGTTGTACAGGGCTCAAGGCTTTCAGTCCTATGTAAGATACGCCGCCGTCGGGTTTCCATTCTAATTTGATTTTATATTTTTCTCCCGGGTTTAAATTGGCTGAAAACTTGTAAGCATTAGGATTCCACGCAGTGCGCCAACGTTCGGGTACAATAAGTTCATCATTCAGACAGACTTGTACATAACCGGCATAATAAAGGATAAACCGGAAATCGCCCGATTCTGCCGGTTCTATCTGGCCTTCCCATACAATTTTTGAATTGTAGAATGGAAAGTTAGCCGGAAAATTTTGGATGGTTTCCAGGTTTTCATAATCGATATTGTTTTCCTGCCTTTCCACAAAAACATTGTTGTCGTCGCCATTGATCATATAGGTAGCTGTGAGACCACCTTCTTTTCCTGTTTTATCATAGAGTTTAAACTGGCTCAATGGAGCATAGTCGCGAGGATCGCCAAACTTGGAAAGAGAATAATTGTCCCATAAAATTCCATAGTTTTTGTTGGAAACAATAAAAGGAATCGAAACTTTCGTATTATATTGGAATAAACTTTCGTTCTTTCCCTTGTAGTTGAATTCATCGGACTGGTGCTGTCCTAAACCATAAAACGCTTCATCGTCAGGCGATTCGAAAATTTGCCGGATGGAGTAGGCTTTTGTGTTATCTACCGTGATTGGTTCGAATGATTTTCCACCTCCGCTATTTTCCTTTAAAATTACATTCCCCTGTTGATCGCAAAATGTAATTTCGCCCGTTTTCAGGGATATTTTTGTTACGATAGCGGTAGTAGCCAAAGTTGCTTCATCCTCATTTTGCAGGATATCCCAACCGTTTTTTTGAGTTTCCGGATAAGCGGCGATCAAGCTGTTGCTTTCGGGGAATTGTTCGTCAGGAGTTGCTGTTACACGGATAATATTGTCTGTAATAACCTGCAACCGGATGTTTTTTGCATGCTGCTGTTGCGATGGTTTGAGCCGGACGGTTATACCATCGTCATTTTTGCGGATAATTTCCTGATTGCATGCCGAAAAGCACAAACCAAGCATCGCACTTGTAAGAAAAAAAATCACACAACGTTTTTTCATGATTTGCATATTAGATGATATTACAAAAATACATAATAAAACGCATGTATTTTTGTTCGTATGTTACCAACAAGCATCTCGTTTGATAATGTGAAGGGAGAAAATGTTTACATCTTAAGGTTAATTTGTTAACTGATCAATTTTCTGCGAAATAATGTTGTAAATTTGTCTATTATTGAATCATGAAGATACTGCTGTCCATATTGTTTTTCGGTATCTGTATTTTCTGCCGGGCTCAGGAAAATACCTATAATTTTGTTCATCTGAATAATACCGATGGATTGTCCAATAATCAGGTAGAATGTATCTTCAAAGATAGCCGGGGATTCATGTGGTTTGGCACTAACTACGGGGTCAACCGCTATGATGGTTATCGCTTTACGGTTTACACGGCACAAAAAAATGATACTGCCGGACTGTTAAGTAATGCAGTAAGTGATATACAGGAAGATGCGGATGGCAATCTTTGGTTTTTCGGATATCCGCAGTATGTCATTTATGATTATAAACTGGAAAAAGTGAACCGGAATGTTACACCGGTACTGCAGCAAATGCATTTAAAACCGAATCCGGCCCTGATCAAAATCGATTCTTTGAAAAATTTTTATGCATGTTATCCCGGAGACGGAGTATATAAATATGATCCGGCATGCAACCGGCTGACACACTTTTTACAATCGGACGATTTGAATCAGTTGAGCCGGGGAAAGATTATATCTGTCGAAAAAAACGGACATCATTTGTGGGCGCTTTTTGAATCCGGTTTGGTGGAACGGGTGAATGAACAAACCGGGATGGTCGATTTTCGAAATAAATACTTAGTCGAAAATAAAGAAGGTGCGACCATCGAAAAACGGTTGTTTGTGGACAACGATGGCTGTCCATGGGTTTTTCCGGGAATTAAAGACAAAGGCGTACTGTTTTATGATTTTGATGCGGGAAAATGGATTACGTTCAATACCCATCGCAGCGATATTGTGATCCAATCGGATTTTGTTCGCGATATTATCCAGGGTCCGGCAGGTAAAATTTGGATTGCGACCGACCATGGAGGGGTGAATATTTTTGACAAGCAAACTCGGCAGATAACTGTGCTTAAACATGATCCGACCAATGCGAATTCGATCAGCCAGAATTCTGCTATTAGTTTATATTGTGATAATCAGGGAATTATTTGGATCGGGACGTATAAAAACGGAATCTCTTACTATCATCCGCAATTATTTAAGTTCAATAAATCGCCTTTGTTTTTTTATTCGTCGGATAATGTGGATTTAAAGGACTGTAATTGTTTGTACGAAGATTCAAAAAGTAACTTGTGGATTGGCACTAATGGCGGAGGCCTCCTGAAATACAACCGATCGACCGGCGCATTTCAATTGTTTCAGCACAAAGAATCGGATGCAGGCAGCATATCGACGGATATTATTACCTCCATCCTGGAAGATTCGGATGGAACCATGTGGTTTGGCACTTTTTTGGGCGGATTGAATCGTCTTGACAAGGATCGATTCGTACATTATTTGCCGGATGAAAATAATCTTCACACCCTTTCGAATAAGAGCATTTATAGTCTGAAGGAAGATAATAACAAGAACATTTGGATTGGAACGTTGGGTGGGGGAGTGAACCGGCTGGATGCATCCCGCACTTATTTTCACCGTTTTACCACGCACACCGAAACAGGATTGCAGTCGGATTTTATTTTATCGATGTTTACGCGCGACGGCAACGGAATTTACCTGAGTACTTCACAGGGGGTGAGCGTGTTGCAAACACACATGCCAACCATTACGGCCTGTTTTTCAGACCCGGATTTATTCAGCCAATTATCTGATTGGGTAGTGTATAATGTATTGTTGGATCATGCAAAACGGTTGTGGATTGCTACAGACAACGGATTGACGATTTATCAACCTGAAAAACAATCGCTATTGCATTTGGATAAAGCTTCCGGATTGCCGAGCGAGCAAGTGGTATCTCTGGTTGAAGATGATAATGGCGATATTTGGGCAGGAACACGCAATGGCCTGGCGTGTATTTACCCTGAATCTGATCCGGAAAATAAAGAAATAACTTTCCGTATTGTGTCGTTTGACGAAAACGATGGCCTTCCCGGTGCAATATGCAATCAGAATGCTCTTTTCAAATCTAAAGCAGGAGAAATTTATCTTGGTACCACTAAGGGATACATCTGTTTTAATCCGCAGCATATTACTTTCAATACCCTTGTTCCCCAGCCTCGTTTTTCCGAATTATTGGTTAATAATCAGAAAATTGCACCGAAAGGTAAATATAAAGGGCGGGAGTTGCTTAATCAATCGATTGTAACGGAAAAAATGATGACCATGAACCATAATGCGAAGAATTTTACCGTGTATTTTTCTGCTTTGAATTACATTCATCCCGAAAAAAGCCGTTACAGATACCGGCTACAGGGCTTTGATTCCGATTGGACGGAATCAACCCATGGCGTGGCGTCTTATTCCAACCTGGCGCCGGGTGTTTATGAGCTACAAGTGCATGCCGGCAATAATGACGGTATGTTTACTGCCCAACCGTTGACACTCGGTATTGAAATTTTGCCTCCATTCTGGCAAACCTGGTGGGCATTTTTATTGTATATATTGCTTGGAGCCGTATTGTTTTGGGGTATTTTGAAAATAAATTTCAATCTGCAAAAACGGAAATTCGAAAATACGCAACACATGCTGGAGGCACAGCGAATTCATGAGATGGATGAAATGAAATTCCGTTTTTTTACCAATATCAGCCATGAGTTTCGTACCCCGTTGACGTTGATATTGAATCCTGTAGAAAAATTGATGAATGAAATTTCGTCTTCGGAACAACAATCGTTGCTCCGGATTGTGCATAAAAATGCGACCAATTTGTTGGAATTAGTCAATCAGTTGCTGGATTTCCGGAAATTGGATGTGAATAAAGTTTCCCTGAATCTGTCGGTCGGCGATGTGGTGGAATTTGTGAAAGAGATCTGCCATTCCTTTGCCGGATTAGCAAACAATAAACAGATTAATCTGTCATTTTCCTCCCTGATTCCTGAATTACGGATGGAGTTTGATGGCGACAAATTGAAGAAAATCATCGCCAATCTGTTGTCTAATGCGATTAAATATACTCCTTCCGGAGGAATGGTAAAAGTATCGATATCGCTTGTAGAAGACGCAGGTGTCGGCAAAAATAGTTTGAAAATAATAGTGGAAGATACCGGCATCGGTATTGCCGAAGAACATTTGGATAAAATCTTCGAGCGCTTTTACAGAATAGAAAATGCCCCCAACGGATCGACGGGCACAGGGGTGGGGCTTCATTTGGCAAGTGAATATGCCAAACTGCATCAGGGAGAAATCAGAGTGACAAGCACTGTCGGCAAAGGTTCTGTATTTACATTGCAATTGCCGGTTTCTACTCCGGTTTACCGGGAAGTGATCACTTCCGTTCCTGCCCGGCAAGAAAAGGAGGCAGAATATTCTTTGCCGGAAACCTCGTTTCCGGAAGTCAGGCATAACAAGTCTTCGCTACCCCTGTTGCTGATTGTGGATGATAATGAAGATTTCAGAAATTTCATCACGACCTTATTTTCCGCATCTTTCCGTATTGTCACCGCCAATGACGGGGTTGTTGCCCATGCGCTTGTACTTGAAAATGTTCCCGATCTCATTATCAGTGACGTCATGATGCCCAATATGGACGGTTTTGAATTGTGCCGTCAGATCAAGTCCGACATCCGCACATCCCACATTCCGGTTATTTTACTGACGGCAAAAGCATCGGAAGAAAATGAATATTCCGGCATCGAGGCCGGGGCCGACGATTACATTTCAAAACCATTCAATATGGAAATGTTGAAATTGAAAGTATCGCGGTTGATAGAGCGGCAACGAAAAATGCAGGAAAAATTCCGGAAGAAAATAGATATTACGGTCGAAGAGGCCAATATTCCGTCACGAGACGAAGAATTTGTCAAAAAAGCCGTTTCCATAGTAGAAAAAAACATGGATAATCCGGATTTCCTGGTAGAAGATTTAGGAAAAGAATTAGGAATGAGCCGTGTGTATCTTTATAAGAAAATACTTTCTTTAACAGCCAAAACGCCTTCCGAATTTATTCGTTTTATCCGCTTGAAACGCGCGGCATCCTTATTACAAAAAACGCAGTTGTTTGTCAACGAAGTCGCTTTTAAAGTAGGATTCAATGATCCGAAATATTTTAGAAGATACTTCAAGGAAGAATTCGGGGTAACACCCAATGAATATAAAAGAGAAAAATCTTAAGAAAGAACCATCGCTAAAATTTATAACTCAGTCCGATCACTGTTCCATAGTCTGTTTTTCCTGAAATCTCATCCGGCGGCCGGTTGTCGAAATTCAGGTACAGATTCAAAGAAAAGGAAAAATTTTTAAATAACTCCCAGGCGACAGTGGTATTGGAATCATATCTGAACCGTCCCCACTGAGTAAGTCCCGAATACATCGTATGTTTGGAAAAAATTTGCATATTCGGGTGCGAGAATTTGAAATAATCAAGAGACAATCCGACCGGGAGTTCCCAAAGAATTAGCATCTACTCCGGTGGTGCTTCGTTCCTGGCTTACATCGATACCGGCAATACCCATGATTTGGAAATTAGAATTGAATACCACCTTATATCCCGCAACGTTTTGGAAATGCTACACATATAAACATATTTAAAAAAGAAAAGGTTGTCTCCCGACAACCACAATCTTCATTGTTAACCTTAAATCTAATACCATGAAAAACACAGTACAAAGGTATAGGATTTATGTTATAAAACAATGTTATACAACATGTTTTTATGTTAAAATTAACATTATTTAATATTTAGGAGTAAGAATGCCTGAAAATTTGAAGCATTCATCTTATGGTGCTAATCCCGGGAATAATTGGAGCATATCGGGAGCTATTTTTACGGATTGCGACGTCCAGGTAGGTCCGTCCATTACTATTTTCCCCTCTTTAAAATCCAAGGGGTCGTACATAAGCATAGCTCCATAGCGGTTATCTCCTCCTTTTACATACGCATGGCACGAAGTCCAGTATCTGCCGTCCGGGCCTTTGAAGATCTGATTGTGTCCGATTTCACGATATGGATGCTCGATATCTGTCCGCACCGCTCCGTTTTTCACTAAAGCTCCGGCAAATTGTGCTCCAAATAATGGACTATTTTCCCCCCGGGTATAAGGGCCGTATATGTTTGAAGCCGTTGCATATCCCACGGCATATCCTTCTCCCCATCCCGAATAGAACAAATAATATATCCCATCCACTTTTACCATGTGGGAACCTTCGATCCCGGGAGCTTCAAATCCGGATTGTTGGGTGATCAATTTCCGGGGTTCCTCTTTCAGTTCTCCTTTTTCCAAATCAAGTTCGGCGACATAAATACTGTGTTTCGATTCAGGATGTTTCTCCGCATTGAAGAAACCATCGTTGAAAAACGCATACACCTTACCGTTTTCGTCCTGAAACAAGGTCAGGTCATTGGTCGGAAATGGAGCCAACGGCTTTTTCGACAGTATTTTGTAGGGACCTGTAATTTGATCGGCAACAGAAATGCCCGAGCCATTGGGGCCGCCATAGAACTCCCGGTCTATTTCCTGAGTACCCATACAATTGTAAGTAAAGTACCATTTGCCGTTCAATTTATGAATTTCCGGCGCCCAAAACTGAGCGCGATACCATGCCTCTTCAGGAATTTCAGATTGTTTCATAATCCATGGCCCGGGTGTCCAGTCTTTCATGTTTTCCGATATGTACAGGCGGAATCCTGCATTTCCAAGCGAATCGCTTTCTCCCCAGCACAGGGTGCCCACAGCATAAAATTTACCGTCATCCGGATTCGGGATAATCTGAGTGTCGCGCATAGGTACCTGATTGTTTGGATTGCAATAGGTAAATTCTTTTGCTTCTTTCTCTTTGCAACCGGAAAATAGAAAAATAGCCGCTAAAAATGATAAAAAAAGCTTTGTCATAATGAAATGTAAATTAAAATTTTAATCGTACAGTTTGTGTATTATTCGTTTGTAAAAATACAATAAATTTTCGAAATAAATAGTAATTTTTATTTTGTTGAAAAATAAATACTTTTCACATAATTTGTTTGTAGTTAATGTGTTATGTGTTGTGTTTTGGCTTTATTATAATCAAAAATAAGATGTATTAATGGGTAAAAATGCATATTAATGATTTATTAATGATTTGTTAATGCAGGTAATATATCTTTGCGAGATAATAAATATTAATACATAACATTCAAACAATGAAAATCAAAAAAGAATCTGCTGTTAGCTTATTTTTAATACTATTTTTTATTTCTTTATCTTGTAGTAATAAGCATAAAGCATTGGAAGATGCCTTGATTTTTGCCGGTGACAACCGTCCGGAATTGGAAAAGGTACTGGCTCATTATTCTTCTGAAGCAAAAGACAGCTTGAAATATAAAGCCGCAGTATTCCTGATCGAAAATATGCCCGGATATTTCACGCTCCAATCTCCTGCCATCGATTCGGTAAAGCGGTACATGGCGCGGGGGTTGGAGCAAAAACTACCCTTGCAGCAGATACGCGACAGCGCCTTATTTATTTTAGCACATGCGTCTATTCGACCCGACAAGATATACGATGCCCATGTCATCTGTTCCGAATACCTTATTGATAATATAGAATGGGCTTTCAAAGTCCGGGACGAACAGCCTTGGGGCCAATACATCTCTTTCGATGATTTCTGCGAATACATCCTGCCATACCGGATAGATACGGAACCGTTAGACAATTGGAGGGAAACTTATTATACCTGATAGGAAATCTCTACGCACTATGATCGAACACAAGGGAAAAGTGTACCGGCAAACCTTTGCGAAACAAACTAACCGCTTGCTTCAGGAAAAGCCTTTGCACGAAATTCCTGCCACATTACAATCCGAATATGAAATTGATGTTACCGAAGCCTACTTTCCTGCCAATCACCTGACCTTTGAATGTACTTATCCTGTAGAAGGTGAAAAATTCGCTTATCTCTGTTTATTCAATAACCGTGAATGGGTACCGGTAGGTTGGACGGAAATCAAAGAAAGAAAAGCGAGGTTTGATTACCTCGATGGTCGCAATGTCGCGTACCTGGCTGCCTATTTCAAAAGGGGAAAACTAATCCCGTTCAGTGACCCGGTTACTATTATCGACAGCTATTGGATTCAAACCTTGCGTGCAGATACACTCCATACTGATACGGTAAGGGCATACCGGAAATTCCCAGGACACACAGTCGCTTTTTATCACAACCTGATGATTTCCGGAAAATTCCAAGTCGCCAATAACAAAGATTTTGCAGATGCAAAAACCATCGCTGAGATCGCCCGGATGCCAGAAGGGTTTGACTATGCCTACTCTTCCGATACTGTCAACACATTCCGGTATGTACGGTATTTTTCTAACTGGAACCGCGGAGATATTGCCGAAATGGAAATATATGGTACTGATTCAATTTCTCCATTCACCGGGATTCCTTTTGGAACTCCCTCGTATGCATATTGGGAGCAATATGCAGCAGAAAAGGCTTTTGACAGGGATCCCTTAACTTCGTTTGTTTCGGAGTATGAAACAAACGCATGGACAGCTTTGGATTTAGGCCGCCGGCAACGTATCTCAAAAATCAGGTATATTCCCCGTAGTGACGACAATTCGATACGATTGAGTGATGAATATGAATTATTTTATTGGTCTCCTCAGGGTTGGACTTCATTGGGTAGGCAAACAGCCACCAACTATTATCTCGATTTTGAAAATGCTCCCCGGAATGCATTATTTTGGTTACGCAACCATACACGGGGGAGAGAAGAGAGGATATTTACGTATGAAAACGGAGCACAACGTTGGTGGTAAATCTAAGCAATACAAATGCGCAGATAGGAATGAAAATATATTATTACATAATACTCTTGTGCATTTTCTTCATTTCATGTTCAAAAGATAATGATGAAGACAGCAGCAACAGTATCATTAATCGTACGATTATTGTTTATATGGCTGCCGACAATGATCTGTATCAGGATGCACTGACCGATATAAAAGAAATGAAGCAGGGATTTTTGAAACGAGGCGCCAACCTGATCGTTTTCATCGATCCATTGAACGAACTTCCTGCCTTGCTGGAAATTAAGCCCAATGGAGAGACATTGGTCAAATCCTATCCTGAATTGGACTCCACTAATCCGGAAGTTTTGAAAAATGTAATTCAAGAGATCGTTACCCGGTATCCGGCCAATGAACTGGGATTGATTTTGTGGTCGCACGGTACATCCTGGTTGCCTGCAGGCAGCCGGCTCCGATCGTTTGGAAGCGACAATGGGAATCAAATGAATATTACGGATTTAGCCCGAAATCTACCTGTGAAATTTAATTTCATCCTCTTTGATGCCTGCCTGATGGGATCGGCTGAAGTCGCTTACGAATTAAGAGAGAAAACGGATTATATAATTGCTTCCTCCACCGAAACCATTTATGAGGGATTTCCTTACGACAAAATCATTCCGGAATTGATACAACCGGTTGTTGATTTGCGCGCTGTGGCTCAAGGCTATTTTAGTTTTTACAACACATTGCAAGGCGCCTATCGTTCTGCAAGCATCACTGTGATAGATGCGAAACCATTAACCGGTTTGGCCGGGGAAATGAAAAAAATGATAGAAGAAAACAATATTAATCCATTGTTTGACCGGAAATCGGTGCAACGATTGGATGTATATGATGAACAGTACGTTTTTGATTTGGCTGATTTTGTCACCAATATTTTTCCAAATGCCAATACGCAATCGTTCATAAATTATCTGAATCAGAGCATCCTCTATAAAAACTCGACCCCAATGTTTTTATCGATGTATGAACTAAAGACTTACTGCGGAATGAGTTGCTATATTCATTGTTCCGACAGGAATGACCTGAATGCTTATTATACGACATTGCAATGGTATAAAGATACCGGAATGAATAAACTGTTAAATGATATGCCTATGATAGAATAATAGATTGACGGCAAGAAGAAAGGATATTGCAAACGCCTTTCAAGAACTTTGAAGCAGGGTTATTTGCGAAATTAATAGAAAAATTATAAGGTTTGCAGAATATTTATTTTAATAATAGTTTTATGAAACAAATTTTAAAAAATCAAAGAATTGGAATTTTGAGTTTATGTATTATGTTTGTAAGTGTTGCTTGTTTGAGCATTTTCGTTCAAGGATGTAGTAATGATACCATAGAAGATACTTCTATGAATAAGTCGAACATTGAGCTTGAAAATATAAAATCAATCGAATCAAAGGACTTGCAGTCTGTTTTGGAATCTGTATTTCAAACGTTAGAAAATACTGATTATAAATACAGTATTTATATAAATGTATGTCAAAATACAGTCAACTCGATCGCAGCAGAATCAAGGAAAGAGGATACTGTTGATTTGTTAAATCTGCCAAGATTGAAAAAAGCAAATCCGGAAACAGTTGCAGCAGGATGGACTTACTTGGATGAAGTGTCAAATCATCTGGTAAAAGGACCATATGAAGCAACAAAATTATATAACAAGTATAAAGACGATTTTGCGAAAAATTGCGTTGAAATGCGAATGGAAAATAATGGAAACAAGATTGATGTTTATGTAAGAGATTGCCAATAATCATGGAAAACAAAGTGAAAAAATACATTTGGATAGCCTTTTGTGCAGGTATTGTCATTTATCGACTCGTGTTCGAATTGCTGGCTGGCAAATTTCATACAGGAGCATTGAGTGCTATGAATACCGCTTATATTTTGACTTTTATTACGGCTATAGTAAATGAGCTGAACCTCAATAAAATTATTTTCTACATTATGTTGGGATTAAGTTTACTGGCATTTATTTATACTTTGTTTTTTACTAAACTTTGGTAAAAGAAATGTCATGAAATATCTATTTTGGTTTAATTATCTTTTTATGGTTTGTTTTCTTTCAATTTACACATACTGTAAAGATAGCAATTCGCCTTGGTTTTCGTATGTTCTGATAATCCTGTTGGGCATTCCTTATGCTTGGGTAAACAAAAAATGGCTCACTTCTGAAATGCGGAAAATTCAAGATGCATTGTCGCAGGAGAGGGTAGAATTGGAAGAGCCGATATTGGAAAAGACTTATTTGATTCATATTCAGAAAGTCAGCTATCTCAATGGCATTGGGTATTTACTCGTGGATAAATTGGTTTTTGTTCCACTCAAACAAAAAAAATCACGAAAAGGTCAAACTATTCCATTTGCAGAAATAGATCGCATTACAGGTTATAAGATTTTAGGATTGTTTGATGTAGGATTGAAAATCATAATGAAATCAAAGAAAGTGGACAAATTCGTCATAGATAGAAAGACTGAAATGTACAAAAGCTTGCTTAATGTGAATCAGTAGCTTCATTACACCATAAACTATTTGTATATATCCGGCAAAGTTGAGAAATACTTTGCCGGATTATAAATCAGATCAATAAAGCGGGATGTTGAAAAGGATCGTATTTATTATTGTGTTTTTACTTCTTTGCTCCGGAACACTTTTTTTGTGTTCCGACAACTTTGTCAATATTCAAACGACACCCAAATGGTATTGTTTTTATTTTAGTGTGCCACTCCTTGTGGGCTTATACTCTTCATACAGCTTTGTTCTAAAAAAGAATAATAGGCTAATTAACAAACTCGTATTTTTATCTATTATTCCTGTCTGCTGTTTCCTCCAATCCCTCTATGGGATCGGCCAATATTCCGGATATTGCCAGTCTTTCAATGGATTCCGGGTTACCGGCAGTTTTGACAATCCGGCCGGCTTTGCGGCCAGTTTATGTGCAGGCGCCGCTTTCTGTTTCTATTTTATTTTTGGTAAAAACCGTTGGATCAAATGGACTGCCATAGTCCTCTTGTCAATCATAGGAATTGCCATTTTTCTGTCCGCCTCCAGGGCGGGAATGGTGAGCTTTGTAACTATCCTGATATTGGCCGGTTTTCATTTTTTGCATATCCGCAGGAAACGGAAAATCATTCTATCAATCGTTGTCCTGGTCACTTTAATTACAGGATTGTATTTTCTTAAAAAAGATTCTGCCGATGGGCGGATCTTGATCTGGCAATGTTCCTGGGAAATGATCAAAGACAAGCCATTACTCGGATTTGGGCCAGGTGGATTTAAAGCCCATTACATGAACTATCAGGCTGGGTATTTTGAAGCGCACCCCGATAGCCCGTTCAATATGCTGGCCGACAATATCAACCGGCCTTTCAATGAATATGTATTATTACTGGTTAATTTTGGGTTAGTCGGATGGGTGTCATTCTTAGCTTTCGTTCTATTTTTGTGGAAATTGTACCGGAATAACCCCAATAAATCATTGTTGACTTCCATCGCTTGTTGGTGTCTGTCGGGCATTGCCCTGTTTGCTCTGTTTTCCTATCCGCTGACTTATCCTTTTGTATGGGTAATGGGATTAGTTTCCATATATATTATCATTAATCCGTCCCGTTTTGTTTATCGTATATCACATAAGGTATATAAGGTTGGGATACCCATGGTCATTATTTTTGTTTCAATGACTTACTATTACAGTTACACTCAGATGCAGGTGGAAAAAAAATGGTGCAAGATTGCTCACGAATCCCTTATGGGCCAAACGGAAAAAATGTTACCGCAATATGCATCACTTTATAAGCAATTGCATCATAATGAATTTCCATTTAAAATCCAAACAAATTTGGATAATTATTTTTATTAACTTTTATATTTTATCTTTGTATCAGGGTGTTAAGAGGAAACAGGCTCTGCTGGGGAGCAACCTGTCAGCAATCATCACCCTGACGG
>JAVBKX010000014.1:0-165277 GCA_031553835.1 Bacteroidales bacterium | reverse complement strand
ATTGGGCAATGAAAATGCGCAGAAACTTTTGAGGGATATGAAGAAAAAATGGTAGAAAAAAGATAACTATAAAATTATGCAACAAAATCAAGTCAATATGTGGCTTTCAATGAATGCCGAAAATTTCAGGCAACAAGACCTTTTTTTCGTCAAAAACACATTGGAATCAATGCCCGACGATTGTATCATGTATCTGTCGGGTGCATCATTCCAAAAACCGTCCACCATTTTCATAATTGCATTTTTCTTGGGTTGGGAACGTTTTTTCATAGGCAGTATCGGCTTGGGAATCCTCAAAATCATAACAATCTATGGCTTGGGTATTTGGTGGCTTATTGATGTGATTACGGCAAACAGCAGAGCAAAAAAATATAATTTGAAACAATTTCAACAAGCCACTGCTTTTTTCAGCGGAAATGCTAATACCGTGAACTCTATACCCAACACACCGGGATATCCAATTCCGTATAACACAAACAAATCCAATTCAGGAAAAGGTTGTTTAATTGCGGGTATAATTATTGTTGTAATTGCGGCGGTATTGGCAGGTGGTTATTTTTTCATCAAAGACAGTTATTGGTTTTATAATCTTTTTCACAAAAATGCAGATGTGGAAAATTTATATAAAGAAGATATACAAATAGTTGAACAACAAACAGGTATTGTGGATACTGCTACCCAAGAATTCGAAAATCTACCGGAAGATGAGCCGATTTTCCGCAGTTCGACAAGTTCAACAAATTCCTTTATTCCGGGCAGGTTTCCTCAAGCCTCCGAGCGACTTTTAACAGCTTCTGAGTTACGCAATTTAAGTAATGAGGACTTGAAAATCATGCGGAATGAAATTTTTGCCCGACATGGCTACATTTTTAAAACCAATGATATGAGAACCTATTTTCAAAATCAAGATTGGTACACGCCTCAATACAGTAATGTAAATTCCATGCTCACGAATATTGAACAACAAAACATTGAATTAATTAAGCGTTATGAATAAAATACTCATTTTTTGTCTTTTAGTCCTTTTTCTGCAAAAAAACAATCAAAAGGGTTTTGTGACAACGGTACATGTTAACTCTTGCCAATATCATAAGAAACAGGAATCATGTCGTAAAATTGAACACTTGCGACAACATTAAATAATTTAAACAAACAATTTAGAAGATGACCCGACACGAATTAGGGATTTTTAAATGGGTCATTTGCATCAAATGAGGTTAGAAGAGAATGCTCGTAAAACATTAGAACAATCACAACTGCAAGCAGAATATGCAAGGGAAAGTCGAAATGCAACACGTTGGGCAGCAGCAGGCACTTGGGCTACAGCGGCAGGAGTTTGGCGTCGCCAAAAAAGTTCGAAGATTTAAAGGAAAAAGACCTGCATCTCTGAGGAACAGAGACGCGCATCTGCTATTGCCGGAGATGCCTATCTGTACCTGTCAGAGATACGGTTCTGCACAAGATGGACAAGCGCATCTCCGACTGTTGATGAAGCGCATCTCCGGATTACACAAATCCGCACCTGTACCGGAAGCAGGACTGCATCTGTCTGGCATAGACAGCAAGAGTTGCTAGGAGACGCTATGCCGCTTTGTTTTTCTCCGGTTTCTCTCCAGCGATTAAAATCGCTGGTTAATAAGGCTATACCACTACGTGGTTGGCTATGGACATAATTTGAGATTGATACCGAGAAAAGCTAATAAAATACTGAAAATCATGAATAAAATCTTCTTTTTTGCTCTTTTAACCCTTTTCTCCTGTGGAAACAATGCTCAAAAAACATTGCTCGCTTTAGCCCAACTACCACAAGAAATTATCATTAATCAGATAACAAGGTTCTGGTAAAGTAAATTTGCAGATAATTTGACAATACAAGAATTCGAATCAAAATCGAATACAATCGCATCAAAACGTATCATTATTGATTTGATTTTTCAAATCAAATTCGTATTTTTGCGTATCAAAACGTATCAGGATAAAGAAACATGGAAAATAATGTGTTTGATTTTAAGCTGGAGGTTGATTGGAAGTTAATTAACCTAATCAGTGAGATAGACCGGTTTGACTCTCAATGGACAGCCATAGAGCGGCGGGAAGGTCAGAGTTTGAAACAATTGAAAAGTATCGCAACTGTTCGGAGTGTTGGAGCTTCTACCCGGATAGAAGGGTCTAAGATGACAGACGAAGAAATTGATGTTCTGTTAAAGAATATGAACATCACGAAATTGGAAGACCGGGATTCCCAGGAGGTAGTAGGATATTTCGATGCATTGGATGTAATATCAGAATCCTTTGAAAACATTACGATTACGGAAAGTAATATCAAAAGTCTTCATAGCACCTTGATGAAATATAGTTCAAAGGACGAATGGCATAAAGGAAATTACAAAGCCCATAGCAATGCTGTAGAAGCAACTTTTCCAAATGGTGCAAAACAAATTATTTTCCGAACGACTGAAGCGGGTTTTGCAACTGAAGATGCAGTGAGACGATTAGTTGAGTGGTACAATAATGAAAATGAAGTTCACACATTAGTAAAAAGTGCTGCATTTACTTATGAATTCTTGAGCATACATCCTTTTCAAGACGGAAACGGCCGATTAAGCCGATTACTTTCAACACTTTTATTGCTGAAAAACGGGTATAAATGGATACAATATGTAAGCTTTGAACATGAAATAGAAAGTCGTAAAAATGAATATTACCAAGTTCTCAGAAACTGTCAGGCACAACGGCCCTATGAAAATGTTACTGATTGGATATTGTTTTTCCTGAATGCATTAAAAAACATTCAATCTCAATTGATGATAAAATTAGAGCAACGAGGAGTGGAGGTGCAATTATCACCCAGGGAGAAATCAATCATGACTATCATACAAAATTATCCGGGCATTCAATCGGGAGAAATGGCCAAGAAATTATCCATTCCCAACCCGACGGTAAAACGCATTTTATCCGATTTGCACACCAAAGGATTGATTGAAAAATACGGTATTGGACGTGCAACAAGTTATTCAACGAAATAACACTAAACAAAAAATTGATGACATTGAATTAATTAAGCGTTATGAATAAAATACTCGCTCTTTGCCTTTTAGCTCTTTTCTCTTGTGGGAACAACAATCAAAAAGCATTCTTTGCTTCTGCTCAACCGCAACAGGAAATAATCATTAATCTGGATAGCGTTGTCATAAAAACGCTTGCCACCCAATTTGATTCTGTAAACACGTTGGTAAGAGATAATAAAATAGAGAAAGCGCAAGCATTAAAAAGATTGCAGGATATTTTACCCCAATTGCAAATGGCTTATCATAATTTCAAACCGAATAGAGCACCAAAAGAAAAGTGGATTTTTCCGGTTGAAGGTTATTCGTCAAACGCTATTGGCGGTACTCACGGCGAGGGCTATGTTCCTAACGGCTACGATTATTTCGACGGCAATAAACACGGCGGACATCCCGCGCAAGATGTTTTTATTTATGACAAAAATCAAGATTGTATAGACGACAAAACCGGCAAACCTGTGAATATTCTTTCTGTAAGCGCTGGTATTGTAGTCGGGTTGGAAAAGGCATGGGACAGCACAAGTCTCTTGCGTGGGGGGAAGTACATTTATATTTACAACCCAATTGATAATGCTCTTTATTATTACGCCCACAACAACGAAGTTTTTGTCCATGTAGGGCAAATAATCCATGCCGGCGATACCATTGCAACTGTTGGCCGTACAGGTTTGAATGCCTTTAAGCAAAGATCGCCCACCCATTTGCATTTTATGAAATTGGCGTTGGATGAAAATTGGTATCCGAAACCGGTGAATACATATCAGAAGCAGGTGCTTGTTCCATGATCAACTTCGTATTTGTGTGTTGAACATATACGCACTATTGAAAATTTTGACGCAAAATTAGCTGCTTAATTGATTTGCTTATCGTAGAAAAGACGGTTTTAGTTGTTCTGATTGAATGTTTGAAAAAGAGAATGTGTCATTTTTGTAACTTTAGTTCACTTAATAACATTTCGTATATTTCAGTCCATTTTTTTTCATAAAGTTTAATTTTGATATCTGACAATTTATCATAGGTATCAGAATTAAAAAATAAATTCGTTGCTTTTTCTTCATCAAAGTTAAAATCGATTATTAATTTTTCAATAATTGGCTTTGAAATCATTACTATATCGTAAGTTGGCGTATCATCAATTCTATCAATAGTTTGTAATGAATTTAAGGTGCAAAAACAAATTTGATGCGTTTCTTCGTGATGCGTAAGCATTTTTAGAAATTTTTCTTTTGTAATTTTCCCTTTCAGATAAAGCCGTAATGTGTTTTGAATTTTATCATCGGCAACGGGACCAATTACGATATCATAATCATGTGCAGGCATTTCGCTATTTTTGTCTCGATTTTTCACTACAAAATCAAGCCATTCTTCATTATAAGAATCAAAGTGTTTAATTTTGCAAATGTTCTTTGTAAAATCATTTTCCGAAAATTCAAACTCGCTGACAAAGCCATTTGTCCCATTCTTCTCTCCAATAATTTTCGCCCATTCTTCAGCGTGATTACGAAATTTTGTTGCATAAAAACCTTTGCCAAAATCTTTATTTGGCTTGCACTTCAACAGGTCAATCTTATCAACCTTGATATGACTACCGTGATAAATTTTCATTAGCGCATTCCTCCGTTTTTATAACAAATTTTGTAAATATCGTGAATGGCCCAAATATCATTATCTGTATGTAAAGCCCACCAATGCTTGTTTAAAAAATCCCAACCTCCATACTTTTTCAAATACTTAAAAGCAGAAGAAACAGGCATTTTATACGCCTCTGCAAATGCCGGAACAATAAAACTGATAAAACTTATTTTATCACTTGTCGCCTTATCTATTGCTCTTTTTTTCATTGAGTTTCAATTTTCTAATTCAAACACAAAGTTATATTTTTTTCAAATGGCCACAATGTTTTCAGACAAGTTTCTTTGGTGCTTTTATGATAAGGTGTGTATTCTGTGCATTTCGTGTTCTAATTTAACTTTTGAGACTGTCTCAATGGGGTCGGTTCGTCCCGCTTAGTTGCGTAGCAACGCAGCTTGACATCTGCTATGCTGCGATGCAGCTTGATTTTGTAGGCTGCCTTTCTCCAGCGATTTAATCGCTGGTTAATAAGGCTGAGCCACTCTGTGGCATTATTGTATTTCGATTCATCGTCTTAACTAAACGACATTGGGTGAAAATTTGAAATACTGATAATTATATCTATCCTTGTTTGAAATATTATGGCGGTAAGAATTACGACGGTAATATTTTAAGCAAATAAATGTAAACATGAAATTCTACAATCGGGAAAAAGAAATAGATATAGTTGGCATTTATATGGGAGATAAACGAGCGCTTGTTGCAGAAGTAAAACGACAACGTAAAAACTTTAAGCCGGATTTATTTCAATCAAAAGTGGAAGCAATTCGTTCAAAATTGCTATATAACTATAAAATTGAAACGAAGTGTTTGTCTTTCGATGATATGTAATTAGAATTTCACTTAAAAAACCACTTCTTCACCTGTTTCAATGCTAACGCAATAATCACCGGTCGCATACCTTTAAACAACAACGGTAATGTTTCTATCGCCTGATCGGCAATAATACTCCATTTGGATACGCCACTCGAAACTTGTTTCGGACTGTCGTTGTGAAGAGTGGTTGGGATAAATTGTTGAATGATAGTTGGTAATTTTCCCCTGACTAACGATAATGCCGAATTGCCAATCAAAGATCCGAAATGAGTTTGTATGTAAATGAAATTATTTTCCAACGATTTTTCGTGGATTTTTAATTCGGCTTGTATTTTGAGACGCTTCAATTGAAGCCGTTCCAATTCGGAAATCTTAGCTTGTTGCGGGTTTTTGGAAATCGTCATCGTCATTGTCGTTTTTAGTTATTTCAGCCAAAAATAAATTGATAATCCAACGTTGAATTTTATTCCTGAATCCGATCAGCAATCCCAATGATATCAAGTACAATATGGCCACACTGATCATTCCCAACGTGTTGCTATGCAGTAATTCTCCTATGTAAACTCCCAATGTGAGGAATAAAAAGAGGATGGCAAAGAAAAGAACGAGCAATACTATCAAGCCATAAAGCAGGAACGACATGGCCCTTCCTGATTTTTCATACAACACCAGCTGAAATAATTTTAATTTCAGAGCTACATAAGCCGTTATATCTTCTTTTACTTCGGAAAATAACGTGCTGAAATCTTTATCCATTGCACAAAAAGTTAAGCAATTTCGCTGTTCGAAGTTTTTGCCCGTGCAATCGCCGAATGTGCAATAGCGTTGACTTTATCGACAGCAGAATCTAAATCTTCAATGCCTTTGTTGATTGCATCTCCGATTTTTCGTTTGGCTTTGTCTGCCGCTTCATTGATATAGGCCAACATTTCTTCTTTTTTGTCGGATACCAAAAACGCACCGACTGCAGCGCCAACCGCAGCGCCGATAATTAATCCTACGACTAATTTTGTGTTTCCCGATGCCATAAGTCAAATGATTTAGATGAATAATATTCTGTTGTATTTTTATAACAAAAATACGTGCAGAATGTTTTATAGATAACAAATTTTTTGAAGGATTTTTGTAATTTTGCGCATTCAAAATAGTCACTCGTAACTAAAAAAATATGCAAGAAAAAATTATCATTTTAGATTTCGGCTCCCAAACTACCCAATTGATCGGACGCCGTTTAAGGGAATTAAATACATATTGTGAAATTGTTCCTTATGATAAATTCCCTGAGAATGATGCCCGTATCAAAGGGGTCATTTTGTCGGGAAGTCCGTATTCCGTGAATGATAAAGAAGCATTTAAACCTGATTTGTCTGCCATTCGTGGAAAATATCCTTTGTTGGGTATTTGCTATGGTGCCCAATATTTGGCTTATATTTCCGGAGGAATGGTGGAAAAAGGCGATTCCAGAGAATACGGCAGGGCTATCCTTACTCCGTCTGATACCTCCGATTTACTATTTAAAGGCGTACAACAGCAATCGGAAGTGTGGATGTCGCACGGAGATACGATCACTCAATTGCCTGCCGGGTTCAAAACGATTGCGTGTACTTCGGATGTGAAATATGCTGCTTATAAGGTGGAAAATGAATCTTCATGGGGAGTTCAGTTTCACCCCGAAGTGTTTCATACTGAAGATGGTACGCTGATATTGGACAATTTTTTAAGTATCTGCGGATGTAAAAAAGACTGGACTCCGGCTTCCTTCATTGATTCTACGGTAAAGGAACTGAAAGAGCAATTGGGTAATGATAAAGTGATTTTGGCTTTATCCGGCGGAGTGGATTCTTCTGTTACCGCGGTATTGCTCAATAAGGCGATCGGAAGTAACCTGACGTGTATTTTTGTCGATCATGGTTTGTTGCGTAAAAAAGAGTTTGAAAATGTATTGCGCGATTACGAACATTTGGGCTTACATGTGCTTGGTATCGATGCCAAAGCTCGCTTTTATAAAGAATTGGCAGGGGTAACCGATCCTGAAAAGAAACGGAAAATTATAGGAAAAGGCTTTATCGACGTTTTTGACGAAGAAGCTCATAAACTGGAAGGTGTAAAATGGTTGGGTCAGGGAACGATTTATCCTGATATTATCGAATCGTTGTCGATTACCGGTACTGTTATTAAATCGCACCACAATGTCGGCGGCTTACCCGAAAAAATGAATTTGAAACTGGTAGAACCGCTTCGCCTTTTATTTAAAGATGAAGTGAGAAGGGTAGGGCGCGAATTGGGTATGATGCCCCATTTGATTAATCGTCATCCTTTCCCCGGACCGGGACTTGGAGTTCGTATTCTTGGCGACATTACTCCTGAGAAAGTGCGGGTGTTGCAGGATGCCGACGATATTTTTATCCGCGAATTGCGTGAATGGGATTTGTACGACAAAGTTTGGCAGGCCGGAGCGATTTTATTGCCCGTGCAATCTGTTGGCGTAATGGGCGACGAGCGTACTTATGAAAATGCAGTTGCTTTACGTTGTGTGCATTCTACCGATGCAATGACTGCCGATTGGGTACATTTGCCTTATGAATTTATGGCAAAAGTGTCGAATGAAATTATCAATAAGGTGAAAGGAGTGAACCGGGTAGTGTACGATATCAGCTCCAAACCGCCTGCAACAATCGAGTGGGAATGATTGACGGGAAAAGGTGCAAGGTGCAGGGTGCAGGGTGCAAGGCACAGGGTGCAAGATATAAAGGCCTGAAATTTTTTCAGGCTTTTGTTCTTATTATTCAGTTGTTTGTTTTTGCCGGATGTCGCAGTGAAAAACAATATTATTTATCGCAGGGAAATATTTTTCATACTTCGTATCATATAAAATATGAATATGATAAGCCATTGGATAATGAGATACAAGCAGCATTGAATCGTTTTGATTTGTCTTTGAATCCATTTAATGACCAATCCATTATTTATAAGGTCAATAATAATGAACCGGTAGAAGTCGATTCTTTTTTTGTTACTGTGTTTAAAAAAGCGCAGGAAGTTTCCCGAATTACCGGTGGAGCGTTTGATATTACGGCAGCTCCATTGATTAATGTATGGGGATTCGGTTTTTCTAAAAAGGATTCGGTATCGCCTGCCGTTATTGATAGCCTGAAGCAATATATTGGTTATGAAAAAGTCAAATTGGAAGGCAGCCGTGTGGTAAAAGATTTTCCACAAGTACAGCTCAATGCTTCTGCTATTGCCAAAGGTTATGCCTGTGATGTGGTCGCTCATTTATTGGATACTTATCGCATTCAAAATTATTTGGTGGAAATCGGCGGGGAGATGCGTGCAAAAGGTAAAAATCCCAATGGCGTTTGCTGGAAGATTGAAATTACCAAGCCCGAATATGATTCGACCGGTATGGTGCAGGAGCGACAAACGGTTGTTCCTTTATGTGACAAGGGGATGGCTACTTCCGGCAATTATCGTAATTTTTATGTGAAAGACGGTCTGACGTTTGGACATACGATTAATCCGAAAACCGGTTATCCGGCTGAGCAGAATATCTTAAGCGCCACCGTTATCGCTTCGGATTGCATGACTGCCGATGCTTATGCTACCGCTTTTATGGTGCTGGGTATGGAAGCTGCTGTGGAGTTGGCGGGAAAATCGCCTGATTTGCAATATTACCTGATTGGCGGTACAATGGAAGGAGAACACAAAATTGTGACTAATATTCCGGCTCAGCCCTGATGCATACGTCGGTGGTGTATGGTGAGCAGATAATCTGATAACTCTTTCAGGAAGAAAAAAGCGCCGCCGATGGCCACTACAGTAATTAATACAATGGAAAAAGTAGTTTCCGATGATTGAATTGTGAAGGTGAAATATTGCTGAAATAAATAGATTGCACCGATACCGCAGATAAATAAAACGATAGTGGCAGCCATTCCTTTCCATATCCATTTCGTTTGAAATGCGGATGTTTTTACTGAAATCGACTCTTTTTCTTGTTGCATGATTTGTTGCATGATATTGTTGGAAAGATTTTTCGGGGCCTGTGGCTGCGATTCTTTCAACAATTGTTTTATCAGCAAGTCTTGTGTCGGTTGATCGGGTTTCATATCAATATATGGCTTTCAGACTTCAAATATACTTTCAATAATTCATAAAACCGTTTCCGGGAACGAAAAAGTTTTACTTTAACATTTGATTGGCTCCAGCCAGTAATGGCAGAGATCTCATCGACAGTTGTTTCTTCCAAATAGAAAAGAGTTAAGATGAGGCTTTCATCCCGATTCATTTTTTGCAATATTGTTTCGATAATTCGCTTTCGGTCCTGGCGTTCCAACGAGCTGGTTTCTTCCTGTATATATTCAGTTGGAATCGAGTCTGCCGGACCATAATCTTCATAAACGGTTTCAGTCATTTGTTTGTGAGAATGGCTAATCGCCGTATGATACACAATTTTGTAAAACCAGGTTGAAAATTTGGCATCGTTCCTGAAAGATTTGAGTCCGTTAAATGCTTTGAGAAATGCATCCTGCACAGCTTCCTGAGCATCGTCCTGATTTTGTAAAATACGCAAGGCGATGGAAAAAGCCATGTCCTGGTATTTGTCCACCAACCTTGCAAATGCGCGGGTGTTTCCCGCGCATACGGAAGCAATTATTTCATTCTCACATTCTTTCACTTGTTGTCCGGTTTCTCTTTTTGCTCTAAATTGTATATAATGAAATAGCAGATAAATAGAGCAAGTCCTCCAAAGGCAATAGATGAAACAGGCATAATTAAGAGGATCATTTCATCTCTGTATTCAAGCCATTTTCCAAGTATCAAACCAAGGATGGCGCCAAGACCAAGACCCAACATCAGCATCCCGTTGCGAAGAGTTGTCGTATTACTGATTTTTTTTGGTTTTTCTTCAGGAACCAACCCTTGTTCGATCATTTTCATTTTTTCTTCGTGTTTGTTGGTTGCGTTTTTCCAAAATAAGAAAATTCCTCCACCAATGGGTAAACCGACCGCAAAAACAATGGCTACGATTGGTATGCATGCTTCTAAAAAATAGCTCATAATAATTTGTTATTAAGTTTTACAATAAATTTGTTATGCTTTGTACTTAATATGACTCTGTTTTAGTAAAACAGGTTACAATTTTTTTGCGAATTTATTAAGGACAGGTCTAAAAAGCAAAAAGGAGGGTGTTTCTCAACAACCTCCTTTCGCGTGTTTATTTAACACAATAAACACTACATACATAAATACATATACACTTACAAACAAATGATCAAATATCCTTAAGAATTTTCATTCTTATGTAATTACGCGTGCTACGCGTATATATCAAACTCTTCCAATCTCCTCTTCCTGCTCGCTTGCTGTCAAGTCTTCTTATTTACTTCTCCAGGTAGCCTATTTATTGTGTAGCTATGATGCTTTTTTGATTCTTCAAAAATCACACCAAATAAAATTTGGCTTGCAAATGTAAGTAAAATTATTCAAATTGAAAAATTCGATGCTGAATATCGTATAATATACCTCTTTTTTTATCTGAATTAAAGAAAGACGTCAAAGTGCCATTGTCAGATAATTCTTCATGGGTGCCGGTTACAACACCTTGTACAGGATCCATAATCCATAATTTATCTGCCAAACGGAGCATTAATTCTAAATCGTGCGAAGACAGAAAAATTGTCTTATTCTCTTGTCGTGAGAGCCGGTGCAACAACTGGATTATATCGATTTTACTCGGAAAGTCCAGAAAAGCAGTGGGTTCATCCAGGTAAATAATCGGAGTTTCTTGTGCTAACGCTTTAGCAATCATAACTTTTTGTCGTTCTCCATCGCTTAAAGTATGAATCATCCGATCCGCTAACGAATCTATTTGAACTAATGAAAGAGCCTGCTCTACAATTTTTTTATCGCGGTGTGTGATCCTTCCCCAAAAATCGTTGTAGGGATTTCTTCCCATTCCAACCAATTCTTTTACTCTTAAGTCAAGTACATCGCACCGGTCTGTTAAAACAACTCCGATGAGGACGGATAATTCTTTATTGGAATAGCGATTGATTGGCTTTCCACAAATCTGCACTTCTCCTTCAAGCGCCGGTAAAAAGGCGGAAAGTGTCCGCAATAAAGTTGATTTTCCTACACCATTAGGTCCGATCAGACACGTTAATTCTCCTTCGTACAAGGAGGCGGATAAATTTTTAGCAATGTATTTAGCATTGTTTTTATCTTTATATCCAATCGATAACTGTCGGATTCGTACCGTCTCTTTCATTACAGGATGCAAATGTATTAATTATTATGGAAATTTGTATCATATTTTTTGCTAATGAAATTTAAAAATGAGAATATACGGAAAACGTTTTTTTTACGTTTATAGTATGACACAATGATGTGTGAATACGTAAAGGATAATATTTGTAAATTGATCGCGTTGAATTTTAACTGTCGTTTCTATATCTTGTTTTTGTTGAGTGGTTTGGTTATTCCTGTATTTTCGCAATCGAAAGCTAAAATTAGCGGTATTGTGACTGATATGGATGGGCAGCCTGTTGAGATCGCTACGGTTTATGTAAAAGGGACAATTACGGGGGCGTTGACTAATGCACAAGGTTTTTATTCTGTGTCGGTAACGAAAAACGATTCTTGTATTTTAGAATTTTCCTGCATTGGTTTTAATAAAACTCGCCGGATTATTCCGAATGTAGCCGGAGATATGGTGATTAATGTACAGCTCAGGAATATGTCGATTGAACTGGGTGGTGTAATTGTGCAGGGCAATCGTATCCGGACGGGAGCGATGGACCGGTTGGATCCCAAATATGGGAAATTGGCTACAGATGCTTCCGGAGGCAGTATTGAGTCTATGATCGTAACATACGGAATGGGAGCTTCATCTACAAATGAGTTAAGTACTCAATATTCGGTGAGAGGGGGTAGTTATGATGAAAATATTGTCTATGTAAACGGTATCGAAGTATATCGCCCTTTGTTAATAAGGAGTGGTCAGCAGGAAGGATTGAGCTTTATTAATCCGGATTTAACGGCCGAAATCGGTTTTTCATCCGGAGGATATGAAGCACGGTATGGTGATAAAATGTCGTCGGTTTTAGATATTACTTATAAAAAACCGGAGGCCTTTGAAGGGTCGGTAGGGGCCAGCATGTTGGGAGCTACAGGATATGTGGGCAGCCATGCCGGAAAATTTACACAGGTAACGGGCATCCGGTATAAGCGAGGAACGACTCTGTTAAATACATTGGATACGAAAGGAACTTACGATCCGACTTTTGTTGATCTGCAAACGTATATGACTTATGCCTTTAGTCCACGATGGGAAATCAGCTTCCTTGGTAATCTGGCTAATAATACGTATCGCTTTTTCCCCGATATACAGGAAACTTCATTTGGAACGGTTGAAAATGCGAAAAAATTTAAGGTCTATTTTGACGGAAAAGAGGAAGATAGTTTTCAAACTTTGTTTGGTGCAGGTGTCTTGAAATATCATCTGGATAAAAATACAACGCTTGGATTGCAAGTGTCGGCTTTTCAGTCGCAGGAACAGGAGACGTATGATGTGACAGGTGAATATTATTTGAGTGATGTCATTCCCGATGATGGAAACGGAACCGCACAGGAAGACGTAATCGGTATCGGCGTCATTCAGGAGCATGCCCGCAACCGGTTGTTGTCGGATGTGGTAAATATTGCTCATGTGGGATCGCATTTGAAAGATACTCATGCTCTGCAATGGTCGATCGGATATCAGCGGGAAAAAGTGCAAGACCGGATTCGCGAATGGGAAGCCCGCGATTCTATGGGGTATTCGCTGCCTTACAATGGCGAAACAGTCAATGTGTTTAGTAATCTTTATTCCCATAATAATATTGAAACGAATCGGTTTTCGGGATATGTACAAGATACCTATAAATTCAGGAAAGATTACGGATTGTTTTCCGTGACTGCCGGTATCAGGGGAAGCTACTGGGATTTTAACCGTGAATTTATTTTCAGTCCGCGGGCTTCCGTAGGATTTATTCCTTCTCAAAATCAACATCTTACGTTTCGATTCGCAACCGGATTATACTATCAGGCGCCTTTCTATAAAGAATTTAGAATTACGGAAACTGATGAATACGGAAATTCATACATCACACTGAATAACGACATTCGCTCCCAGCGTTCCATCCATTTTGTGCTGGGAGGTGATTACGGATTCTTTTTATTGGACAGGCTGTTTAAATTTACGACCGAAATGTATTATAAAAAGTTGGATAATTTAGTGCCTTATTCTGTCAATAATGTTAGAATCCGTTATTTAGGAATGAATGCAGCCAGTGGATATGCAACCGGAGTCGATTTTAAATTGTTTGGAGAATTTGTGCAGGGAACAGATTCCTGGTTGACATTTTCGTTGATGAAAGCCCAACAAAATATGAATGGATTTAAATCTCCGTTACCTACCGACCAGCGATATAATATCTCGATGTATTTTACTGATTATTTTCCTTCGAATGAACGGATTCAAATGAATTTGCGTTTGATTTGGTCTGGTGGTTTGCCCTTTAGCGCTCCGGGACATGAATATGAAAATGCTTTCAGAGCACCGGATTACCGGCGTGTGGATATCGGTATGTCGTATTTGTTGCTGGGTGAAAATGATGCCGCCCGCGACCGGGGGGTATGGCGTTATTTGAAAAATGTCTGGTTAGGTGTCGATGTATTTAATTTGCTCGACATCAACAATGTGGATTCCTATACATGGATTACCGATATTTACGGCACACAATATGCCGTTCCTAATTATCTGACAGGACGTCAGTTGAATGTTAAATTATTAGTGAATTTTTAACGATGAAATACTGGAAACTTATATTGGTTGCAATCTTGTTGGTAGTATCTTCCGTTTCTTGCAGTGAGGACGAAATTGCGACCAATGTTCCTTATTGCGAAGTATATTATGAAATTTTGCCGACAACTCGCGATCATGATTTGTTGGGCGCTTATAAATCTATTCCTTTTGATACAAGAGGTTTACCAGCCAAATATCGGTTAGGATATGCTGGTTTATTGTTGGTAGATGCAGGAATGGAAATGAAAGCGTTTGATTTATCGTGCCAGGTGGAGGCGGTGCGGGATGTAAGAGTTAAGCCCAATGATAATGGTGAAGCCATTTGTCCGAAATGCGGCGCCAAATATAGTCTTTTTACCGGAATTTGCCTTGCTCCTTCGGGTGTATATCCGTTGCAACAGTATGTTGTCTCCTACAACACATATACAGGGGTGTACTACGTAACGAACCGGTAAGTATATTCTAAGCGTTTTTATTAAAAAATTATCTATCCTATTTATTGTTGAAAATTTATTTTAATCATTTGATTAAAATTTTTGTTTTATTTGAAAAATCAATCTATATTTGCATCGTGAATATTGAATTGGAAATAAAAAAATATTGGTAATCAATGGAAAACGATCTTTCAACTGAGGAAAAAATAAAAGAAGCTGCCCGTGTGATCTTTCAGCAAAAAGGTTTTGCAGGAACCCGGACGCGAGATATTGCCGAAGCCGCCGGAATTAATATGGCTTTATTGAATTATTATTACCGGAGCAAGGAAAAATTGTTTGCAATTGTGATGGAAGAAAGCCTGAGAGAATTATTTTATCAGATTCAGTTTATTGCGAACGATGAATCTACCGGCTTGTCGGAAAAAATAGATATTATTGTCAATCTGTATATTGATATTTTGTCGGAAAACCCAAACCTGCCCCTTTTTATTTTAAGGGAAGTACAGGCTAATCCCGAATTATTTAAACAAAAGATAGGGATTCATCAGACTTTTTTGAAAGATACTGCCATTGTGCAGCAGATTGATAGCCATTTAAAACAGGTCGGATTAAGTCATGTCAATCCATTCCATTATATTTTTAATGTGGTGTCGATGACTATTTTTCCATTTGTCGCCAAGCCGTTGATGAAGGTGGTAACCGGCATCAATGATGATGCATTGAAACAATTTGTCAACGAAAGACGTTTGTTGATACCTGCGTGGATAAAGACAATGATACAACTACAATAATCCCATTTTTATATGAAAACAGTGCATGTGATTTTTTCCATATTCCTGCTGTGTTGCTTGTTGGGAGCCGGAATACCTGTTTGTGCGCAATCGCAAACGAAATTAACAATCGATCAGTGCCAGCGATTAGCAAGAGAAAATTATCCGCTTATCAGGCAATTCGGATTGATCGAACAGTCGAAAGATATGACCGTTTCTAACCTGATAAAAGCGTATTTCCCTAAATTAAACGTTACGGCTATCGGAGGTATTATGGATGGAATGCCGGCTGTGTCAATGCCGAATACTCCCGCTGCGGATCCTGAAAAACAGCAACTGATTGGAATGATCCAATTGGAACAGGTGATTTGGGACGGTGGTGCGATTAAAGCACAAAAGAAAATAGCCAACGCTTCTGCCGAAATTGAAAGGGAAAATGTGGAAGTGGCTTTGTATGCAATTCGCGAACAGATCAATCAATTGTTTTTCGGAATGTTACTTATTGATGAACAATCGAAACAATTAGCTGTTTACCGCGATAATCTTCAACAAAATCTGAAGAGAGCCGAAGTGGCGTATGCTAATGGTGTGGCTTATCAATCGGATATAGATGTGCTCAAAGTGGAAATCCTCAGTTCAGATCAACAGCTTACAGAGTTGAACGCCAATCGGACTGCATACGCAGAAATGTTGTCTCTTCTGATTCACCAACCGGTTGATGCACAAACTGTTTTTGAAAAACCTGCAACTGAGGTTGGTTTGCCCGCAGCTTCCATTATGCGACCGGAATTGAATGTATTTGAACAACAACGTAATATGTATAATGCTCAAAACAGCGCTATTACAGCACAATTGATGCCTAAATTCGGATTAATGGGTTTTGGCGTGTTTATGGAGCCTGGCATTAACCTTGCTTCTTCCAAACTGGATCATCTTTTGGTGGCCGGAGTGAGCTTGTCATGGAATATCGGCGCATTATATACTCAAAGCAATGATCGTAAAAAGATTCAAAATAACCTGATGCAAGTAGATGTGCAACAAGAGACTTTTCTTTTTAATACGAAATTAAAATTGAAACAGAATTATAATGAGATTGCAAAATCTCAACAATTGTTGACGAAAGACGATGATATTATCCGTCTGCGGCAAAATATTAAAACGGCTACCGAAACCAAATATGAGAATGGAGTCTGTACTATGAACGATTTGCTTCGCGAAATAAATGCGTTGCATTTGGCAAATCTAAATAAAGCGATACATGAAGTGCAATATTTGATTCAAGTGTATAATTGTATGAATACATTGGGGAATGACAGGAATGAAAAAATGAAGGAATGAAGAAATGAAAAAAATGAAATAAAAGAATGAAAAAAATAATGAAAGATATGAATATGAAAGCAATCCATTTTGTTTTGGTACTGGTATTGTTGGTTTCTTGCAACAGAAACAAATTTACGCACGATGCTTCAGGTACTTTTGAAGCTACAGAAGTCATTGTTTCTTCGCAAGCCGGAGGAGAAATAAAAAATTTGAATGTGACGGAAGGCGATGTGCTGAAAGCCGGTGAATTGGTTGGATATATTGATAGTACGCAATTGTATCTGCAAAAACTGCAATTGAAGAAAAATCAAAAAGCATTGCTTGTCAGCCGGCCTGACGTTAATGCTCAAATTCAGGCGACACGAGAAGAAATTGCCAATGCGCAACGGGAAAAACGCCGGGTGGAAAGTTTGTTGCAGGGTGATGCGGCTACTCGTCAACAATTAGATGATATTACTTCTAAACTGAAAGTGTTGGAAGGAAAATTATCTTCTCAGTTGAATAGTCTGAGCACAACCATCAGCCATATAGACGAGCAGAGTTCTTTGGTCGATATTCAAGTGGCCAGTGTAGAAGATTACCTCAATAAATGCCGTATTATCAATCCGATCGATGGAACAGTATTGGCCAAATATGCCGAAGCGCATGAAATTGCTACTGCCGGCAAACCTTTGTACAAAATTGCAGAAACCGCCCGGCTTTTTCTCCGCGCTTACATTGTGGCCGAACAATTGGAAAATGTAAAATTAGGGGATGCCGTTACTGTTTTTGTTAATTATGGGACCGAATCGAAAACTTATCCGGGCAGTTTATCCTGGATCTCAGACAAGGCGGAATTTACGCCTAAAACGATTCAAACCAAAGATGAACGGCAAAATTTAGTGTATGCCATTAAAATAGCTGTAGATAATACGGAAGGATTCATCAAAATCGGAATGTATGGCGACGTCGATTTCAATCCATAATATTTCCAAAAAATTTGATGCGGTACAGGCATTGGAACATGTTTCCTTTGAAGTGGATGCCGGAGAATTGTTTGGACTGATAGGTCCCGATGGAGCCGGAAAAACCAGTTTGTTTCGGATATTGACGACGCTGATGCTTCCCGACGAGGGTGCGGCCAGCGTAGAAGGGCTTGACACGGTGAAACAATTCAAACAAATACGGAATATTGTTGGATATATGCCCGGAAAATTTTCACTCTATCAGGATTTATCCGTACAGGAAAACCTGGATTTTTTTGCACGGGTTTTCCATACTTCTATTGAAGAAAATTACAATCTTATAAAGGATATTTATGTCCAGATAGAGCCTTTTAAAGATCGGAAGGCCGGAAGGCTTTCGGGCGGAATGAAGCAAAAACTGGCGTTGTGTTGTGCATTGATACATAAACCGAAAGTGTTGTTTTTGGATGAACCGACTACTGGTGTGGATCCTGTTTCCCGCAAAGAATTTTGGGAAATGCTGAAACGCCTGAAAGAAGAAAATATCACGATTCTGGTTTCTACGCCTTATATGGACGAAGCCACGCTGTGCGATCGGATTGCATTAATTCAGCATGGAAAAATATTATCGATTGAAACTCCGAAAAAAGTGATTGAAAACTATCCGAAAGAACTGTATGCCGTGAAATCGGAAAATAATTACCGGCTGCTGGAACAGTTGCGGAAAGAGGCAGCTGTGGAGTCGGTCTATATTTTCGGGGAACATTTGCATGTTACTTTCAAAAATCAACCTCTGGTTATGCCGGGTATGAACATGATTCAACCCACTGTGGAAGACTGTTTTATACGGTTAATCGAGAATGGAGAATTGAGAGTTGAGAATTGAGAGTTGAGAATTGAGAAGAACAAATAATAAATAACAGACAAAATGGCATCATCACTCTCCATCCAGGCGGAAGGATTGACCAAGATTTTCGGAACATTCACTGCGGTCGATCATATTTCATTTGAAGTGACCAAAGGAGAAATTTTTGGTTTTTTAGGAGCGAATGGGGCGGGGAAGACAACGGCGATGCGGATGCTGTGCGGCTTGCTTTCGCCTACTTCCGGCAAGGGAATCGTGGCGGGATTTGATATTTATAAGGAATCGGATCATATTAAGCGGAATATTGGTTATATGAGCCAGAAATTTTCTTTATATGACGACCTCACGGTCAAAGAAAATATGCGATTGTTTGGTGGAATTTATGGAATGAATGATCGCGCCATTAAAGCAAAGACCGACGAAACGTTGGTGGAACTCGGATTGCAGGAGGAACAAAATGCATTGGTGCGTTCTCTTCCCTTAGGTATAAAACAAAAATTAGCATTTGCCGTCTCCATTTTTCACCATCCGCAGATCGTTTTTTTAGATGAGCCTACCGGTGGAGTCGATCCGATTGCCCGGAGAAAATTTTGGGAAATGATTTATCAGGCTGCTGAAAAAGACATTACGGTTTTTGTTACCACCCATTATATGGATGAAGCCGAATATTGTAGCCGCGTATCTATTATGGTGGATGGAAGAATCGATGCACTGGATACGCCGGAAAATCTGAAAAAAACATTTCGTGCCGGCACAATGGATGAAGTTTTCCAAGCGTTAGCCCGGAAAGCAAAAAATACAAATGCTTAAAAGTTTGCTCAAAAATGAATCAATTCGGGAGTTTTATAAAAAAAGAATTTTTGCATATTTTCCGGGATTTGCGCACGATGATGATGTTGCTTGGTATGCCGATTGCTCAGTTGATCATCTTCGGATTTGCCATTACAACGGAAATCAACAATACTCCGTTTGTAGTATTGGATCAGTCCAAAACGACAACGTCTCGTCAGTTGGTGGAGGAAATGAGCGGTAGCCCTTATTTTAAATTGGTCGATTATTTGGAATCTTTTTCCGAAATAGAAGCCGGTTTTCAAACCGGGAGCAGCAAGCTGGCTTTAGTCATCCCTGCGGAATTTGCTAACGACCTGTATCATACAGGCGTGGGAAACATACAATTGCTGTCTGATGCATCCGATCCCAATGAAGCATCGACTGTGACGTCTTATGCTCAGCAGATAATCATGCAATATCAGCGCAATTTACTGACCCGGCAATTGTCTGCCTTTACTGTTCCGACCATCCATACCGAAGTGAAAATGCTGTATAATCCGCAATTGAAAGGCGCTTATAATTTTGTTCCGGGTATCATGGGATTGGTATTGATGTTGATTTGCGCCATGATGACTTCCATTTCTATTGTAAAAGAAAAAGAACAAGGCACCATGGAAATATTGTTGGTTTCTCCGATGAAACCTGTTTTTATTGTATTGGCAAAAGCTGTTCCCTATTTGATGATCGCCATTGTGGATGTTCTATTAATTTTACTATTATCCAATACATTGCTGGCTGTACCTATTGTCGGAAATATATTTTTGGTATTATTTCTAAGTATTTTGTTTACCTTATCCGCTTTGTCGCTTGGATTGTTGATCTCTTCGGTCGCCAATACCCAACAGGCTGCTATGTTGATTTCGGGAGTAGGCTTAATGTTGCCCACCATGCTGCTTTCGGGTTTGATTTTTCCGATAGAAAATATGCCTTGGATTTTGCGAATTGTGTCGAATATAATACCTGCCAAATGGTTTATTATTGCCCTCAAAGATGTAATGATCAAAGGATTGGGCATGTCGGCTATTGTCGTTCCGCTATCCATCCTGCTGGGAATGACGCTTTTCTTGTTAGTTGCAAGTATCAAACGATTTAAAAACAGACTCTAAATGAATCAATTAAAATATCTTCTGCAAAAGGAATTTTTGCAAATAAAAAGGGATCAATTGATTTTGAAATTGATTATAATGTTGCCGGTCATTCAGCTGTTGATCCTTCCCTGGGCGGCTACTTTTGAACAGAAAAACATATCGCTAAGCGTGGTTGATAATGACCGGAGTTCTTGCTCCGGCCAACTGGTTGAAAAAGTCATATCTTCAGGTTATTTTCGATTGACGGATTATGCCGATTCATACGATAAAGCGCTGATGGCAATAGAAGAAGATCGGGCGGATTTGATCCTGGAAATTCCTCGCCATTTTGAAACAAATCTGTTGCGGGAACAACGAACGGAATTAATGCTTTCCGTTAATGCTGTTAACGGACAGAAAGCCGGTTTAGGTTCGGCTTATCTTGGACAGATTATCGCCGATTTCAATCAAAATATTTTGTTGGACAAAATGCCTCTTCCTGAATTGAAAAATGCCGTCGCTGTACATCCTTATTTTAAGTATAATGTAGCGATGAATTATCGCAATATTATGGTTCCTGGCATTTTGGTTATGCTGTTGACGCTTATCGGCGGAGTGCTTTCTGCCATGAATATTGTGAAAGAAAAAGAAATTGGCACGATCGAGCAGATTAATGTGACTCCCATATCAAAAGCTGTATTTATTTTAGGAAAATTGATTCCTTTTTTAGTGATCGGTTTATTTATCCTCACTTTAGGTTTGTTTGTCGCGTGGTTGATTTATGGGATTTTTCCAGTTGGAAATGTATTGATTTTATATTTATTCGCCTTCTTTTATCTATTGGCTTTTTTAGGAGCGGGACTAATCATATCCAGTTATTCCGAAACCCAACAACAAGCCATGTTTGTTGCATTTTTTTTCCTGATTATCTTTTTCCTTTTAAGCGGCTTATTTACTCCTATCAGCAGTATGCCTCCCTGGGCTCAATTGGTTACACAATTCAATCCGGTTCGTTATTTTGTAGAAGTAATCCGGTTGGTTTATTTGAAAGGAAGCGGACTGAGAGAAATTTTACCACAATTATATAGCATCTTGGGTTTTGCTTTGGTATTCAATACCATTGCTATTTTGAGTTATCGGAAAACCTCCGGCTGAATAGTATTTTCAAAGAGGCCAAAAGCAGATAATAGAACACAGATGACACGGATTACACTGAAAAAGCACTGGTTATATATTTGTATAATATACTAATATTCAATTGAAAAAAATCAATTCGCGCTTTTCTGTGTAATCCGTGTCATCTGTGTTCTATTATCTGCCTCTTTGAAAATCTTCTTCCGTTTATTTTCCCGGAGCTGGTATCGGGAATTTGCTGAATAATTTGTCACAAGCTTTGTTAATTTCAGCCTGGTTCTTTATATTCTTTTGCGCTGTATCATCGATAACAGAACTTACTGCGGCGTCCCAAATCGGAGTATTGGTTTTAGGATCTATCAAATCGACAGCTAAAACTCCATCTTTACTTATATTGTCGATAATGGATGCATTATCATAATAGCTGTAATAGGGTCCTATAGGTCTGATGGGTGCCCATTCCGGAATAGCATCTTTTGTGGAAATATCTAATTTGGCATACAATGTGGTTACAACCAGCATTTCTCCTTTTCCTGTTTGATCTTCTTTAAATCCTCTGATAGCCAATTCATTGGCAATTGCTCGTTGAATATTCTGAACATCATAAATAGAAATATTCACAGGCAATTTTGAAGCATCGTAGGGCAAAACAGAAAACGTTTTATAGTTATTCAGATTTTTGTCGGGATATAAATTGCTGTTCATTAAAGTGTAGCTGGTGCCACAAGCGCTCAAGAGGATTATTCCTCCTGCTAAAAATAAAAATAAAACATTCTTTTTCATAAAATCATCCTGTTAAAAGTTATACATAATTATTTAACATGTTCTGACTAAATAACAACCAGGATGAAAAAATGTTTTATTATCCGTTCATAGATGCTAAAAATTCTTCATTATCGTAAGTCTTCTCCAACCGGTCTTTTACAAATTCCATGGCCTCAATGCTGGTCATATCCGACAAATATTTGCGGAGTATCCACATGTGGTTGATGATTCCCTGATCTTGCAACAAATCGTCGCGGCGCGTACTGGATGCAATGATGTCAACGGCCGGATAAATACGTTTGTTGGACAGGCGGCGGTCGAGTTGTAATTCCATATTACCCGTACCTTTGAATTCCTCGAAGATGACATCGTCCATTTTCGACCCGGTTTCTGTTAATGCGGTAGCAATAATGGTGAGAGACCCTCCGTTTTCAATGTTTCTGGCGGCTCCGAAGAATCGCTTGGGTTTTTGAAGCGCATTGGCGTCAACTCCTCCCGAAAGGACTTTTCCTGAAGCGGGTTGTACGGTATTATATGCACGGGCTAAACGGGTGATGGAGTCTAACAGAATGACTACATCATGACCACATTCTACCATGCGTTTTGCTTTGCTAAGCACGATTTCGGCAATTTTGACGTGACGGTCGGCCGGTTCGTCGAAAGTAGAAGCGATGACTTCTGCATCTACGCTACGTTGCATATCGGTTACTTCTTCCGGACGTTCGTCGATGAGCAGAACAATCATATATACTTCCGGATGATTCCAGGCGATTGCATTGGCAATGTCTTTGAGTAACATTGTTTTCCCTGTTTTGGGCTGCGCCACGATTAAGCCGCGTTGTCCTTTTCCGATCGGAGAGAATAAATCCACTACCCGTACAGAGGTGCGGTCATTGACTTTTGGACTCATACTGGCGGTCAGGCGGAATTTTTCATCCGGAAACAAGGGTGTCAAATGATCAAAAGGAACGCGATCGCGGACTTCTTCCGGTCTTAATCCGTTGATAAAATCAACTTTTACTAACGGGAAAAATTTTTCTCCTTCTTTCGGCGGGCGGATCGGCCCTTCCACCACGTCGCCCGTTTTCAATCCGAATAATTTTATTTGAGATTGAGATACATAGATGTCATCGGCCGAAGAGAGATAGTTGTAGTCGGAAGAACGCAGGAATCCATAACCTTCCTGGATAATTTCCAATACTCCGCAACCAATCAGGATACCTTCGAATTCAAATGCTTTGTTGCGGACATTTTGCTGTGCATTGGCATTAGCGGGATTACTGGCAGCATTGCTGCTGTTTCCACTATTTCCGTTGTTATTCCTGTTGTTGTTTGCGTTATTTTGAGCCTGATTGGGTTGTGCTGCCGGTGGATTCGGGTTGACCTGTTTTGTGTTTTCTTTTTTTGATGAAAATAAAACTTGGTCCATTACGCTATTCACAGTCGGGCTGTGGCGAAAGACAAGTTTTTGTGGACGTTCTTCTCCTGCGTCCGGTTTACTAATTTCTTCCTCCAAGGGAGCTACAATAGTCTCCGGTTGCTGTTCAACCGGTTGTGCCAGTTCATTTTGCGGAATATTAACTTCTGGTGTATTTGCCGAAACTTCGGCTGCTTTCTCAATTCTGTTGCGTTTTTTCTTTTGTTGTTCAGACGCTTTGGGTTGAGATGCGCTGTCAGTTGGGCTATTTTCGACTGTTGATGTAACTACTTCTTCAGTATTTGATTGTTTTACTGTTTGTTGTTTCTGTTCTGCTTTTTTCACGGGTTTTTGTTTATTGGTTTGTCCTGCAGGTTTTTGTACATTTTCTGCAGGTTTATCAGCGGATTTTGTAGCTGCAACCTGTTTCGTCTCTTTAGAAGGCGGAACGGGTTTTGGAGTATTGTCGGCCGGAGCAGCTTTTTTGTTGGCCGGTTTTTTCCCTTTCAGATGTTTGGGTGTATCTTTTTCTTCTGCGGCTTGTTTGGCTGCGCCAACAATAGCTTGTTGGTCTAAAATCTGATAAATCAAACTGTCTTTATCTAATTTTTCTACTTTTTTTAAGCCTAATTCTTGAGCAACGGATATTAATGCATTTTGATCCATGCTTTTTAATTGCGAAATGTTGTATTTCTGCATTGTGATAAAAATTTTACGTTTTACGTTTTACGTTGAGCGTATTAATGTTGGTGAATGATACAAATGCGTTTGGTTTGTTTAGTGATGCGAAATCTGTTGTCGATCCGTTCGCCTACGATCCAAATAATCTTGTCATCGCTACACAGCAACCAGGTATTTTCTTTTTTTAATGTGCTGAATTTATGATTATTAAAATAATCGCTTAATTTTTGCTTTCCGGTCATTCCAAAAGGAATAAATGAGTCGCCGGCTTTCCATTTTCTTAACAGGAGCGGATAAATTAATTTATCAGCATCCAAGTAAGCGATTTCTTTGTTTTTGCATAACGCAAATGATTCATTGTTTGGCACATAGTCGATTTTTAACGGTACAGGATCTGTTATGAACAAATCTTTTTCGTAAATCGGATGAATGGAAATTTCACCTTTCTCTTTATTTAACAGTTCCAGCAATAAATAGTTGCGATCTTTTAATAACCGGTATGTTTGTGAAAAAAACTGTTTGCCTGAATTTTTGCTTAATGCATCTGCTATTTCCTGAATGACCACCCTTTTAAAACCATATTCACTTAATATTTCATACAATACTGCTTGTGGAGAAGGAAATAAGAGTATATCAGGGATGGATATTGCCAGTTTTTCTTTATCAAAACATTTGTTTTTTGCAAGGCTAATCGCGTCGTCATAAATGATAGCAGTTTGCTGCAGATTGGATGCGGTTCTTTCCAGGGCTTCCAATACAGACGGATTAAGCGTTTGCAATAGAGGAATCAATTCTAATCTGATTTTGTTCCGGTCGAATGTTGCCTGCAGGTTGCTCGAATCTGTAACAAATGATAGCTGTTCCTGGCGGGCATATTGAAAAATGTCTTCTTTGGTTACACAGAGTAATGGACGCATCAGCGATTTTGTCTTCGCTTTAATCCCTGTTAATCCGTGTATTCCGGTACCTCGTATCAGGTTGATCAACAGCGTCTCTACACTGTCTTCCCGGTGATGGGCTACTGCAATGGCAGTAGCGTCTGTTTTATTTTTTACTGCATCAAACCATTCGTATCGCAATTCCCTGGCGGCCATTTCGATTGAAATTCCTTGCCGGGTTGCATACGCAGTGGTGTCAAATTCTATCGTCTCAAATGGAACGCAGATCGCTGCTGCAAATTGTTCCGAGAATACTTTGTCCCGGATAGATTCTGCTCCTCGAAGTTGAAAATTACAATGAGCCGCAATGCAGTCATACCCCAAACGGTTAAGAATATGTAATAATACAACAGAATCAGCACCTCCACTTAATCCAACGATTATTTTACTGCCTGTTGGAGGCATTTGGTGTTGTCGAATGAATTGTTCGACTTTCGTGACCATGAAAACTTTATTCCACTCCGGCTAATTGAGGATCAATCATGATCCGGCCACAATGTTCGCAAACAATAATTTTTTTACGCAACTTGATATCCAATTGCCTTTGAGGAGGAATCTTATTGAAACAACCGCCACAAGCGTCACGTTGAATATATACAACCGCCAATCCGTTGCGGGCGCTTTTTCTGATGCGTTTAAAAGCGGTCAATAAACGAGGTTCTATAGTCGTTTCGAGTTGTTTCGCTTTTTCTCTTAATTGTTCTTCCTGGATGCGCGTTTCGGAGATGATTTCTTCTAATTCTTCTTTTTTGGATTTTAAATCGATTTTGCGTTCGGCCAATAAATGTTTACACCGTTCGATTTCTTCGACAACATGTTTGGATTCGGCAGTAAATTCACGAATCCGTTTTTCTGCCAATTCAACTTCCAGTCCCTGGAACTCGACTTCTTTTGATAAACTGTCGAATTCGCGGTTGTTCCGAACGTTATCTAATTGGCTTTTAAACTTTTCTATTAATGCAGTAGATTCACTGATTTTAACTTTTTGCTGTCCAACCGCAGTATCCAAATCTTTGGCATCCAATTGAAACTTATGCACGCGAGTTTCCAAACCGGCAATTTCGTCTTCCAAATCCTGCACTTCCAATGGTAACTCACCTCGTAATGTTTTGATTTTATCGATTTCCGACAACATGGATTGAAGTTGGTAAAGATTACTCAACTTTTCTTCAACTGACAATTCTTTTTCAGCTGTTTTTTTCTCTTTAGCCATATTATTGATTAGATGTAATTTACAGGATTATCATTCGCATTTGAGAAATGCACTGCAAAGGTAGGAAATTTTTTTGTAATAATTTCAAAAAATAATTCTTTTGTGCATATTTCTGTCTCGTAATGTCCGGCAACCGCTAATAAAATAAGATTTTCGACATCATAAAAATCATTGTATTTGGCTTCTCCGGTAATGAAAGCGTCGGCGCCACAGGCGATTGCTTCGGGAAGTAAAAAAGCTCCGCTGCCTCCGCAGACGGCTACCGTACGAATTTCTTTTCCTCGCAAGCGGGAATGTTTCAACGTTTCGGTATGGAAGACCGTCTTTATTTTGTGAAGAAACGATACTTCGTCTTCCGAAGCGGGTAATTCACCGATAGCTCCGGCTCCTGCCTGTTCCCATGCATTTTGCAGGAGATAAAAGTCATACGCTGGTTCTTCGTAAGGATGTGAGGTCAATAATGCACGTAATACTGCCGACTTTTTGTGCACGGGCAGAATGGTTTCGATTCGTATTTCAGGTTCGATCCGAAATTTTTCGGGTTCTCCGGCAAAAGGATGAGTGTCGGCATTTCCACAAAAACTACCTTCTCCTTCGGTATTAAAGCTACAGGAATCGTAATTTCCTATATTGCCGGCTCCGGCCTGGAATAAAGCATTGCGTACATGTGCAGCGTGGTCGTGCGGTACAAAGGTGACTAATTTCAGTAAGCTCTCTTTTTTAGGACTTACTATTCGTATATTTTGTAATCCTAACTTTTCTGCTATACGAAAATTCACTCCGCCCCAGGCATTGTCAAGGTTAGTGTGAGCGGAATAAATGATTAGATCGTGCTTACATGCTTTTTGTACGCATCGTTCGATATATGTTTTTCCTGTAATGGATTTTAAAGGTTTGAAAATTAAAGGATGATGGGAAATAATGAGATTGCATTCTAATTCCAATGCTTCGTCAATGACTTCTTCGGTTATATCCAGGCACAGCAAAACTCCGGTTACATCCGACTGGATATTTCCAATCTGAAGTCCGGCATTATCGAAACCATCCTGTAATTGTAATGGTGCGATGGTTTCGATTTCCTTGATGATGTCTTTGGCTTTTATCATCTTTTAGTTACGAGTTACAAGTTATGAGTTACAAATCTCCTTCTAACTTCTTCTACTCCCTTTATTTCCTTTCTTTAATTATCAAATTAAGTTCATCCAATTGTTCTTGTTCAATTTTTGAGGGAGCATCAAGCATCACGTCGCGACCGGAATTGTTTTTTGGAAATGCAATGCAGTCGCGGATGGAATCCAATCCGGCAAATATGGATACAAAGCGGTCTAATCCGAATGCTAAACCTCCGTGAGGAGGGGCGCCATATTTAAAAGCATTCATCAGGAATCCGAATTGAGCTTGCGCTTTTTCGTCCGTGAAGCCTAATATTTTAAACATTTTTTGTTGCAGTTGACTGTCGTAAATCCGGATGGAACCTCCGCCGACTTCCACGCCGTTGATCACCATGTCGTAGGCATTGGCGCGAACGGCTCCGGGATTTGTTTCAAGTAAAGGAATATCTTCCGGTTTTGGACTTGTAAACGGGTGATGTTTTGCAAAGAAACGATTCAATTCTTCGTCGTGTTCCAATAATGGAAAATCGACGACCCACAGGCAGTTGTATTGATTTTTGTCGCGTAATCCGAGACGCGAACCCATTTCTAAACGAAGCTCCGACAATTGTTTTTGTGTTTTTTCGGTTTCTCCGCACAAAATGAGGATTAAATCGCCTGGTTTTGCCTGGCAACTGTCAGCCCATTTTCTCAACTCTTCCTGTGAATAAAATTTATCGACAGAAGATTTTAAACTTCCATCTGTTTCGTAGCGAACATAGACCAACCCTTTGGCGCCAACTTGCGGACGTTTAACGAATTCGGTTAATTCGTCCAATTGTTTGCGGGTATAACCGGCGCATCCTTCAGCGCAAATAGCGCCTACATATTCGGCCTGATCAAATACCTGAAAATCTTTTCCTGTGGTCAAATCTTTGATTTCGACGAATTTCATGCCAAAACGAGTGTCGGGTTTGTCCGATCCGTATTGTTTCATCGCTTTGGCATACGACATCCGGGGAAAATCAGGTAATTCAGTATTTTTTAAGACTTTGAACAAATGCTTGGTCAATCCCTCAAACATTTGCAAAATATCTTCTTGTTCTACAAAAGACATTTCACAGTCAATCTGGGTAAATTCCGGCTGGCGGTCGGCTCGCAGGTCTTCGTCGCGAAAACATTTTACAATTTGAAAATAACGGTCAAAACCGGCCACCATCAACAATTGTTTGAGTGTTTGAGGCGATTGTGGTAATGCGTAAAATTCTCCGGGATTCATGCGTGAGGGAACTACAAAATCACGGGCGCCTTCAGGTGTTGATCCAATTAAGACGGGAGTTTCCACTTCCAGGAAATGCTGTTCATCTAAATAACGGCGAGTTTCGAAAGCCATTTTATGGCGTAATTCCAAATTGGAACGGACGGCATTCCGGCGTAAGTCCAAATAACGATATTTCATCCGGAGGTCGTCGCCGCCATCGGTATCGTCATCAATGGTAAACGGGGGAACTTCCGAGGCATTGAGGATGTTGAGTTCCGAAACAATGATTTCGATTTCTCCGGTAGGTATATTGATGTTTTTATTGGAACGTTCGTGCACTTGTCCTTTCACCTGGATCACCCATTCCCGTCCCAATGTTTCGGCCTGGTCGCACAAGCCGGCATTGATCTCCCTGTTAAAAATCAATTGGGTAATGCCATATCGGTCGCGTAAATCGACAAATACCATTCCTCCCATCCGGCGGGCTTTTTGCACCCATCCGGCCAAAGTCACTTCCTGATTCAGATTTTTCAGGCGTAATTCGCCGCAGTTCTTAGTTCTATACATATTGTTATATGTTATTATTTTCGAAAATTGTTGCAAAAATAACTATCTTTATACGAATTTTAGCAACTATTCTTTTAAAATTGTGTTTTATATGATGTAATTCTTTTTGTTCAATTTTGTTTACTATGAAACCATTGTTTATTATTATGTCAATTTTCAGTTTTTTCTTTGGTAAATCCATTGCTCAGGAGTCGGCAGTAATGCCTCCGGTTTCTTTTTATAATCTCCATTTTGTCTCGATAAATGGTGATAGTATTTCATTCGATTTATTTAAGGGGAAATATGTTTTACTGGTCAATACTGCTTCTAAATGCGGGTTCACGCCTCAATTAGGCGATTTGGAAAAATTAAGTGAGGAATATAAAGGCAAATTGCTGGTGATCGGTTTTCCTTCCAATGATTTTGGTTCTCAAGATCCCGGAACGAATGACGAAATTGCTTCTTTTTGTCAACTTAATTATGGCGTCACTTTTTTAATGATGGAAAAATCTCATGTAAAAGGTAATGATAAAAATGAAGTGTATAAGTGGCTTACGGACAAAAACCTGAATGGTTGGAATGCTAACGAGCCATCGTGGAATTTTTGTAAATACCTGATAGATCCGGAAGGGCGATTGCTTGCATTTTTTCCATCGGCAGTAAAACCTTTGAGCGAAAAAATTGTGGATCAATTACAATGAGATCTGTTTTTTTGAAGTATATTTGTGCTGATTTTATTAATTCAAATAAATTAATTTATGAAAAAAAATGTAAGTAAACTGTGGTTATTTTTGGCAATGGCTTTAGTGGCTCCTGCTTTTACTGCTTGTGATGACGATGAAGGTGATAACACTGATTATGCACCGGCTATTGAGGGGACATATGCCGGAACAATTAAATATGGAACTAATGATATTCCTGGGACGTATGAAATTGTAATTGATTATGCATCACAGAATAAAGTGGATCTGATTGTTAATAATCTAATTGTGCCTACAGGTGGTCAAATAGAAGGTCTTCCTGCAAATTTAAATCTGAGTGCAACTTGTAATGATGCACAAGTTTCTTCTTCAAAGGGTAAAACACATGTGAAAGGTGCGACTACTATTAATCTTACCGAAGCATATAAAAATATCCCGGTGACTATTGAAGGAGATATCGATAGTAGTTACAAAATAGATTTAGATATCACCGTTACATTAGGAATCATCCCGCTTACTATCAAATATTCAGGGGCTAAGGAACAGTAAAATTTTACTGAAAATTTCAAAAGGCTGTCTCAAAAGTTAAATTAGAACACGAAATATACAGAAATTCACGGTTTATATATTTTTATAATATATTTATATTCAGTTGAAAATAAAAAAATCAATCTGCGCTTTTCTGTGTAATCCGTGTCATCTGTGTTCTATTGATCTGCTTTTGAGACAGCTTCTTTTTTTGCAGTTCTATTATTTCGTTTGTATTATTTTTATACATTTGCTCTTGTAAACTTACAAAAAACGAGGATAATGAAAAAAATAGCTCTATTCCTTTTACTTAGCGGCTTGTTTATTAATTTGCCATCCGCTTTTTCTCAGGTTGTAAAAGGATATGTACAGGATGCAGTTACAGGCGAACCATTGATTGGAGTTGCCGTTTCCTACAAAGAAAAGGAAGACTCAAAAGGGGTGATTACAGACTCAAACGGATATTATGAACTGGCTGTACCTGATGGCGGTACCATTTTGAATTTCATCTATTTGGGATACGAAACGGAAAAACATCCCTTCGTTATTGCCAAGCATCAAACAGTGACTTTAGATGTGATGATGAAGATCGAATCGCAATTGATGGACGAAGTGGTCGTCAGTGTAGGCCGTTATGAGCAAAAATTGAGCGAAATTACGGTTTCGATGGAAGTCTTGAAAACAGAAGATATAGCCAGGCAAAATGCTACGGATTTGAGTGTTGTACTCAATACTTTACCCGGCGTGGATATTACCGACAAACAACCTTCTATCCGAGGAGGTAGTGGTTGGACGTATGGTGTAGGAAGCCGGAGCCTGGTATTGGTGGACGGGATGTCGATTTTGGCGCCCGCTGTCGGAGAAGTGAACTGGAATATAATCCCGATGGAAAATGTGGCTCAGGTCGAAGTACTTAAAGGAGCGTCTTCTGTGTTGTATGGTTCTTCTGCTTTAAATGGGTTGATCAATGTACGTACGGCTCGTCCGGGATTACAACCACAAACCAATCTCAATACTTATCTGGGAGTGTATATGGATCCGAAAAACAGAGATTATATATGGTGGGACAAAAGTTTTTGGAATGAAGATAAGTTTGATGTAACGCCTTTATTCAGGCAAAATATTTTTTATGGAATCCGGAATCCGATATACACAGGCTTGGATGTGTCGCACACCCGCAGGATTGGGGATTGGGATGTGTCGGGTGGAATCGATTTGTTTTCCAATGAAGGATACCGCAAAGATAATTACAACCAGCGTGTGCGCTTTGGTGGGAATCTGACTTATCATGATCCGAATGTTAGAGGATTAAATTATGGTGTGAATGCCAATGTTTTATCAAATCAATATTCGGGATTTTTTATCTGGCGTTCGGCCGACCAGCCGTATGTTCAGTCTCCGATGACCAATATGAGTCGTCAGGGTAATGCATTTTACATTGATCCGTTTTTGAATTATCTGAATGAAGAAACCGGAATCACGCACCGATTCAAAGGGCGTTATTATTACAAATCGGATGAAATTCATTCTAATTCAACCGATAAATCGATTACGGATATTATTACTAACATGGAGGTCGATTTTGATAAACTGCCCGAATTGGTCGAATTAGTGCAAAATCCGCAGGCTTTAGCCGGTCAATTTCTTCCCTATTTGTTTGCAAATGATATGCAGGGGTTGAAAAATGAATTGATTACACTCAGCAATCATTTTTTTCCGGGAGCTACCGCCCCCGATTATGTTGATTTGATGTCGTGGATTATGGCAAGAACTCCCTTTCCTTCCAACCAGTCGGAACTTCTTCCCTGGATTCTGAATGCAAATGCACCGAAAGATAATAGTACTCCGGCCGACCACACATCTTCTTATTATCTCGACTATCAGTTTGGAAAACAAGTAGATGAATCCCAATTTACAACTGGAGTTACTTATGAACATTTAGCAAACAGGTCTCCGGTAACAGGCAGTCATTTGAGCGATAATATCGGATTGTTTTTTCAATATGACCGGAAATTTTTTGACAAACTGAATGTGTCGTTAGGAGTCCGTTTAGAATATTATCGGGTCGATTCATTATACAAAGAAGCGGAAACCGACTTCCTGGGACTGAATATTCCATTCAAACCGGTTTTCAGGGGAGGTTTGAATTACCAGTTAGCCGATTATACGTTTATTCGAGGTTCTTTCGGGCAAGGATTTCGCTATCCTTCTATCACAGAGAAATTTGTATATAAAGATATTGGTGGTATTGCGGCTTTCCCCAATAAAGACCTGAAACCGGAAAGCGGGTTTAATGCAGAGTTGGGGATCAAGCAGGGCTATAAATTGGGCGGATTTATGGGTTTTCTTGATGTCGCTGCGTTTTATACCTATTATAAGGATATGATTGAATTCCAATTCGGATTGTTTGATAAGCAGACGTTCGATTATATTACGAATCTTTCAGATGCATTTGCCTTAATTGGGAATGGGCAAATACCCGGATTAGGGACCCGGTTTGCCAATGTTGACCGGGCTAAAATTTATGGGATAGATTTGTCGGTTAATGGATTGTATAATTTGACTCCGGAATCTAAATTTACCTATAGCCTGGGATATGTGTTTATTGAGCCGATTGATGCGGATTGGAAAGAAAAACAGCAACACGAATCACTTGACCCGTTGGATATGAAAGAGAAATCGAATGATTCGAAATACTTGAAATATCGTCAGAAACATTCACTGAAAGGCGTATTTGATTTTCAATGGAACCGATTGAATATAGGAACCAACATGACATACAAAACCAAGACATTGGCGGTTGATTATTTTTTGGTTGATGAACGCCAAAAAGAAGAACCGGATCTTATGGACCTGGTGCGGGGTATTATTTTCCCGGGCTTGCATGATTATTGGGAAGAACATAATAAGGGATATTTTGCGATGGATTTACGTTTGGGCGTTAAAGTGTCGAAAAAGATCCAATTGTGGGGAATGTTTAATAATGTATTGAATACAGAATATACGGTTCGTCCTATGGATGTGTCGGCCCCCCGCTCCTTTATTTTTCAATTGAATGCCAAATTCTAAAACCGGTTTTTCCAACGACTTTTGAGGTATTCGGACAATCGTTGTTCTGCCTGATTTTCCTGAGGTTGCCAAATGCGTTGATTTATGATTTCTTCCGGCAGGAATTCTTGTTCTACAAAGTTGCCCGGATAATCGTGGGCATATTTATAGTTTTTGCCATAGTTCATATCTTTCATGAGTTTGGTAGGAGCATTCCTTAAATGCAGCGGCACAGGTAAATTGCCGGTTTGTTCGACCAACTGCAATGCTTTGTCAATAGCCAGGTAAGCCGAGTTGCTCTTGGCGCTTGTAGCTAAATAAATAGTGGTTTGAGCTAAAATAATACGGCCTTCGGGCCATCCGATTTTTTTCAGAGCGTCGAAGCAGGTGTTAGCCATCAAAAGAGCATTAGGATTCGCTAAGCCAATATCTTCCGAAGCGAGAATGACTAATCTGCGGGCAATAAATTCCGGATCTTCGCCGCCTGCTACCATACGTGCCAACCAATAGATGGCGGCATCGGGATCGCTTCCTCTCACCGACTTAATAAATGCAGAGATAATATCGTAATGCATTTCTCCCTGTTTGTCGTAAGCAGCCGGATTTTCTTGCAGTTTATTGACTACCAGTTGATCGGTAATTGTTATTGCCTGATTTTCATTCGATTCGATAATTAATTCCAGAATGTTCATCAATTTTCGGGCATCTCCTCCGGCAAAGCGAATAAGCGCATTGGATTCCTCAATCGTCACGTTTTTCTTTTGCAGGATGGAATCCGTTTTCAATACATGTTCGGTTAATTGAAGCAATTCTGCTTCGTCCAGACTTTTCAAGGCATAAACCTGGCAACGGGACAACAGTGGTCGTATTACTTCAAAAGATGGATTTTCCGTAGTAGCTCCGATCAGGGTAATTATTCCGGTTTCGACTGCTGAGAGCAAAGAATCCTGCTGCGATTTGCTGAACCGGTGAATTTCATCTATAAACAAAATCGGGCGTCCTGTAGAGAATAGCGTATTATTGCTTGCTTTTTCGATTACTTCCCTGACGTCTTTTACTCCCGAATTGATAGCGCTTAATGTGAAAAAAGGAACATTTAGTTGTTTAGAGATAATTTTGGCCAATGTGGTTTTTCCCACTCCCGGAGGTCCCCATAAAATAAAGGAAGGGATATGACCGGATTCGATCATTTTTCGCAAAACGCTGTTTTTTCCCACCAAATGGGTTTGCCCTATATAATCGTCTAACGTCTGCGGACGCATTCTTTCTGCCAGCGGTTGATGCATGTCTTTATGTTATGTGTTTATTTTACACGTCGAGTTTCTATTAACCCCAAACGTATAAATATAAAACGGTTCCTCTTGCAAAGTTATATGAAAATTTTCTGAACTGACCAAGAATTTGCAGAAAGTAATTTTTTAGGATAATATTGAAAGAATAAAGTGTTATTTATAAAAATAATAGTTACTTTTGTAGCAAAATATTCAGAATCAGCTTTCGCAACATGCACTTAAGAGGATGAATAAGAAGACTATAAAAAACATACTAATCATTGAAGATGACATTACGCTTAGTCTGATGCTAAAAACATGGCTAACTAAGAAAGGTTTTGCCGTGGAATCAGCTATAAATGTGGCAGATGCAAAACGTGCGGTGAAAAATTCATCTCCCGATTTGATTCTCTCCGACTTACGTCTTCCTGATGATAGTGGGCTTTCATTTTTGAAATATGTAAAAGAATGGGATGATAAAATTATTTTTATCATGATGACCGGTTATGCCGATATTCAAACCGCTGTTGAATCTATCAAGTGCGGTGCTTTTGATTATATTGCCAAGCCGTTGAACCCGGAAGAATTATTCAGGAAAATTAACGAAGCGGCAGAAATTCAATATGATGGAGACTTTGTTGCGAATAAATCGGAGGACGAAAAGAAAGAATTTCCTGAATTTGTAGTGGGCAAATCCATCGAATATAAAAAGGTGTATGAATATGTGGACTTGGTAGCTCCTACAAAACTATCCGTGTTGATCACCGGAAATAGCGGGGTAGGGAAAGAACATATTGCCCGTTTAATACACCAAAAAAGCGATCGCAAGAAAGCTCCTTTTGTGGCGGTAGATTGTGGTGTGCTGTCGCGGGATTTGGCTGCAAGTGAATTATTCGGTCATATAAAAGGCGCATTTACCGGCGCTATTAATAATAAACAAGGACATTTTTATACGGCTAACGGCGGAACATTGTTTTTGGATGAAATCGGTAACCTGCCGATGGACATTCAAATCCAATTACTACGTGTGTTGCAGGAAAAAAAAATAAAACCGGTGGGGAGCGATCGTGAAATTCCGGTAGATATACGTCTGATTTCTGCTACGAATGAAAATTTAGAAGATGCTGTCAACCAAGGCAATTTCAGAACGGATTTATATCATCGGCTAAGCGAATTTTTGCTTTATGTGCCGGCTTTACAAGAGTGCAGGGAAGATATTCCGTTGTACCTTCATCATTTTTTGGAGTTCTCTAACCGGGAATTAGGGAAAAATGTCATTGGTTTTACTCCAGAAGCCATGACCATGCTTAAAATGTACTCCTGGCCGGGAAATGTGAGAGAATTAAAGAATATTATCAGCCGGATTGTTTTAATTGCTCCGGATAGCTATATTACGCCAGATTTATTGCCCGATAATATCCGTATGTCGATAGGATCGGATGCAGCAGCTTCCAAATTATTGAGCCTCAAAAAAACGAATGAAAAGGAACGGATTGAAGAAGCCCTGAAACTCTGTAATTATAATAAATCGAAGGCTGCAAAAATATTAGACATCGACCGGAAAACCCTTTATCACAAAATCAAACTTTATAACATTGACAGCTAATTTCCTATGTTTAAATCAGGGCAGTACATTAAGGCAATTATAACGGTAAGTTTTATCGCTCTTATTAGTTTGTGCATTTTAGGGATTGCGTTGATTTATTCGGAACTGGTTGAATTTTCTAAAATTAGTAGCGCTCCGACGGAAGAAAACAAAGAATTGATTTTGATTAGCAATACCCTCGCTTCTTTGTATAAAGCGGAGAGTGCCGGTAATATGCTGGTAGCAGAAACAATGCCTTTGGCGCGTACGCAATATGACTCGTTGATGTCGTGCGTGTACCGTCAGGTCGATTCCCTGAAAAAAATCTCCAAAGATCCTTTATTAAATCTGCATTTGGATAGCGCCGCCATTTTGTTGAAACAGAAAGAACGGAATACTAATCAAATGTTTTTGTTGTTGGACTCTGTGAACCAACGAATTGTATTTCCGGTATCTAAAACAACCGTGTTATCCAAAAGAGACTTGAATTATTTGGATAATATGTTGCAGCGAAGTATCCAAAAACAAGAAGATACGGTCAAAATAGAAACTGAAAAGAAGAAATTTTTTGATAGGGTGAGAGCCGTTTTTACTTCGAAACCGGATAGTCAGGTGGTGATTTCAAAAAATACAATACAAACAGTAGATACCGTTGAACTTTCATTTCCGACTGTGACCGATACGATTGTACAATATGTAAATGAGCGTATTGTGGACTATACGAGGCGAAATAGTGTGGTGGTGCAACAATTAATGCGAAGGCAAGTGATGATGCACACGATGAATGAAAAGCTGACGGTGCAGATCAATAAAATTTTACGTGATATCGAATTTCGTGAATACCAACGTACAATTCAATTATTGAAAGAAAGAGAACATTTGTTGACGCGGTCGGCTAATATCGCTTATGTTGTATCTTTAGCGGCGCTGATTTTGACGATTATTTTCCTGATTTTAATTTTGCGTTCCATTTCTCATAGCCAGGCTTACCGCAAGAAACTGGAAGAGTCGAAACGCTATGCCGAAAATTTGTTGGATGCACGGGAAAGGCTGATTTTTTCTTTGACGCATGATATAAAATCTCCGATCAGTTCAATTATCGGATATATCGAATTGATGTCAAAATCAAAATTACCGCAACGTGAAAAATATTATATCGAGAACATGTCTAATTCGGCTGAACACGTATTGCGTCTGGTGAAAAACTTGTTGGATTATCATACTCTCGATTCGGAAAGGCAACAAATTAAACTGATGTCTTTTTCCCCTTATATCTTACTGAATAATATTTGCCAAAGTTTTCTGCCTTTAGCAGAGAAAAAAAATATCAGTCTAAATTTCGAATGCAAAATACCGAAAGGCGATTATTTTGAAAGCGATCCGTATCGCTTGCGTCAGATCGTAGATAATTTGATATCGAATGCCATAAAATTTACTCCGTCAAAAGGAAAAATATCGTTGTCTGTTTCTTTAGAAGATGCAATCAATGGAAAGAAAAATAATAAGCTGAAAATAGAGGTAACCGATACCGGTTGTGGAATAGAAAAAGAAAAACAAGCTATTATTTTTGAAGAATTCCGAAGGGTAGGAGATGAAGAAGTCGAAGGATCGGGTTTAGGCTTAGCCATTACCCAAAAATTAGTTCATCTGCTCAAAGGAACGATTGCGGTACAATCGGAATACGGAACCGGCTCCAGATTTACGGTTATACTGCCGGTAACTCTGTCGGCTAATAAAGATGAATCACAAGCCCGGTCTGCCAGGAAATTAATTCATGCGATATCCGACCGCAAAATACTTTTTATTGATGATGACGCCGTGCAATTGAATTTATTTTCCGAACAGCTTAAAAGTTATGGCTTTATTCCATCTGTCTGTAATAAATCGTTGGATGCGTTGGCATTGATACAGAAAACTAAATATGATATTATTTTTTCGGATATTCAAATGCCTGATATGAATGGCTTTGAATTAGTGGAGCGAATCCGGATGGGGCAATTTGAAAATGCAAAAACAGTCCCCGTGATTGCTTTATCGGCCAGTTCAAATATTCCGGAACAAAAATATATCGAAGCCGGATTTTCCGGATTTTTAGAGAAACCATTTTCATTGGATAAAGTGCTGAATATTATCGAACAATATATCGGAAAGTCCGTTCTGATGTCGGAAGAACAAGGGGATGAGGAAATCGGATTCAATGCGTTGATCCATTTTGCGACTGATGACGTTGAAGCAGCACAAAATATTATCAGGTCTTTTATTGAAGAAAATGAAAAGAATACCAATCAACTTCGGCAAGCAGTAAAAGAAGATAACTGGAATACTGTAAAAAATGTTGCTCATAAGATGTTGCCTCTGGTACGCATGGTTACATCCGGAGAAATTATTGCATTATTGGTTGCATTCGATCGTGAAAATTTACAAGATAAAGACAAAGTGAAAGAGTTAATATCCTTAGTCAATCAATTGCTGGAAGACGCTAAAATCTTTCTGGCTAAATTGTGATGGATTTTCTGCCTGTTGTCGTTTTGGCATATTAAAATTATTAACATATATGAAAGTACTTGTTGCAACAGATAAACCTTTTGCTGCCGAAGCTGTGAAAGGAATTAGAGAAGTGGTTGAAAATGCCGGTTTCGAACTGGTTTTGTTGGAGAAATATACGGAGAAGGCTCAATTGTTGAATGCAGTAAAAGACGTTCATGCAATTATTATCAGAAGTGATATTATTGATGCCGAAGTGTTGAATGTTGCGAAAGAACTGAAAATTGTAGTCAGAGCGGGTGCCGGTTATGACAACGTGGATTTGGAAACAGCTACAAAATGCAATGTGTGTGTGATGAATACTCCCGGGCAAAATGCGAATGCGGTGGCCGAATTGGCGTTGGGCATGATGGTATATGCCTGCCGGAATTTCTTTGATGGTTCTTCTGGTACGGAATTATGCGGCAAAACTTTAGGACTGCATGCTTTTGGAAATGTAAGCCAACATGTTGCCCGCATCGCTAAAGGATTTGGAATGAAAGTGTATGCATTGGATCCGTTTTGTCCTGCCGGCGTATTTGAAAAAGCAGGAGTGATCGCTGTCAAATCAGTTGAAGAATTATATGCCAATTGTCAATACGTATCCTTGCATGTTCCTGCAACAACCGAAACTAAACAGTCTGTTAATTATGCCTTGTTGAGTAAAATGCCTAAAAAAGCTGTCTTAATCAATACGGCCAGAAAAGAAGTAATCAACGAACCGGATTTGATGAAAGTAATGGAAGAACGTCAGGATTTCAAATATATGACCGATATTATGCCGGGTAATCACAATGAAATGGCAGCCCAATTTCCGGGACGGTATTTTGCACCTCCTAAAAAAATGGGAGCGCAAACCGCAGAGGCGAATAGTAATGCAGGGTTGGCAGCTGCAAGGCAAATTGTGGATTTTATCAAAAATGGAAACCAACAATTCCGTGTCAATAAATAAATTATCAATCTTTATATAATAATTCAGCATTATAATGGCAAAAGTTACTAAAGAGGCTGCTTTGCTCTATCACTCACAGGGAAAGCCGGGGAAAATCGAAGTCATTCCTACCAAACCTTACAGCTCACAGGCAGACCTTTCATTGGCCTATTCTCCGGGCGTGGCCGAACCGTGTTTGGAAATCGAAAAAAATCCGGAAACGGCATACGATTATACGACTAAAGGAAATTTAGTTGCGGTTATTTCCAATGGAACAGCCGTTCTTGGCTTGGGAGATATCGGAACGCTGGCCGGTAAGCCGGTGATGGAAGGCAAAGGGTTATTGTTCAAAATATTTGCAGGTATTGATGTGTTCGACATCGAGGTCGATGAAAAAGATCCTGAAAAATTTATTCAAGCGGTAAAAGCGATTGCTCCGACATTCGGAGGTATTAATCTGGAAGATATCAAGGCGCCCGAATGTTTTGAAATCGAACGTCGCCTGAAAGAAGAACTGGATATTCCGGTAATGCACGACGACCAGCACGGAACAGCTATTATTTCTTCCGCAGGATTGTTGAATGCTTTGGAAATTGCCGGGAAGAAAATCGAAAATGTACGTATTGTGGTCAATGGAGCCGGAGCTTCTGCCAGTTCTTGTACTAAATTGTACATTGCATTGGGCGCACGGAAAGAAAATATCATCATGTGCGACAGCAAGGGCGTTATTTCGGTTCGTCGCCAGGATTTAAATGAAGAGAAGAAATTTTTTGCTACCGATCATCCGGCCAATACCTTGGCGGAGGCGATTGTTGGAGCCGATGTTTTTCTTGGTCTGTCGGTTGCAGATGTATTGACGGCTGAAATGGTGCAAAGCATGAATGCCAATCCGATTGTATTTGCCTTAGCGAATCCGAATCCGGAAATTTCGTATGAAAAAGCGAAAGCATCACGTGAAGATCTTATTTTTGCTACCGGACGTTCAGATTATCCTAATCAAATTAATAATGTATTGGGATTTCCCTATATTTTCAGGGGCGCGTTGGACGTGCGTGCCACAGCCATCAATGAAGCGATGAAGCTGGCCGCCGTGAAAGCTATTGCTGCATTAGCCAAAGAACCGGTTCCGGATGTTGTGAATGCGGCCTACGATTTGTGCCGGTTGTCATTCGGACGGGATTATCTGATTCCGAAACCAATGGATCCACGTTTGCTGACCTGGGTTTCATCGGCTGTAGCTAAAGCGGCGATTGAATCGGGTGTCGCTCGCCGGCCGATTGCCGATTGGTGTGCTTATGAAGATAAATTGCGAGATTTGATGGGTTATGACAATAAACTGATTCGCCGGTTTACAGACATGGCTAAGCAAAATCCTAAACGGGTGGTATTTGCCGAAGGAAGCCATCCGAATATGTTGAAAGCAGCTGTTGCTGTCCGTGATGAAGGTGTGTGTCTTCCGATTTTGTTGGGAAATGATGAGCGGATTGAAAAATTAGCTTCCGAATTGCAGGTCGATTTGGATGGCATTGAAATTGTTAATTTACGCCACGACCGCGAGGAAGAACGCCGGGACCGCTACGCCCGTTTGCTGGCAGAAAAACGTGCCCGTGAAGGCGCTACCTATGAAGAGGCGCGCGATAAAATGTTTGAACGCAATTATTTTGGTATGATGATGGTTGAAACCGGAGATGCCGATGCGTTTATTACCGGCGTGTACACTAAATATTCGAATACAATTAAAGTAGCGAAAGAAGTAATCGGTATTCGCGAAGGATATGATAATTTTGGCGCTATGCATATTTTGACCGGCAAGAAAGGAACATTCTTTTTGGCGGATACATTGATTAACCGGCATCCTTCTACGGAAGTCCTCATTGATGTCGCCCGGTTGGCGCGTCATGCAGTTTCGTTTTTTGCACACGAACCTGTCATGGCCATGCTTTCTTATTCCAATTTCGGAGCCGATCAGGAAGGAAGTCCCGCCAGTATCCATGAAGTGGTAGCTGAAATGCAAAAACGCTATCCGGATCTGTTGATTGATGGTGAAATGCAGGTTAATTTTGCTTTGGATAAGGCCTTGCGCGATCGTAAATATCCATTCAGTAAATTGAAAGGAAAAGATGTGAATACATTGATATTCCCCAATTTGAGTTCGGCCAATATCGCTCAAAAACTCATGCAGGAAATGGGTGTGGGTGATATGATAGGGCCTATTCAAATGGGGTTGAATAAACCGATTCACTTTACCGATATCGAGAGTTCTGTTCGGGATATTGTCAATATTACCACTGTCGCCGTGATCGATGCGATCGTTCTGGAACAAGTGAGTAGTGCAAAAAAATAAACAAATCTAATGATATGATCGGGAGTGCCGGAAGGAAAAACAACCTTTTGGCGCCATCCCTGAAAATCACAAATGTTCTTATAAATAATGAATTATTCTTTTTTTGATTTTTTGAAGCTCGTAGGATCGTTGGGATTATTCCTGTATGGAATGAAAATTATGAGCGAAGGTTTACAAAAAGTAGCCGGAGATAAATTGAGAGGCATTCTTTCCGCGATGACAGCCAATCGCGTAATGGGGGCGTTGACAGGAGTTTTAATTACCGCATTGATACAATCCTCTTCGGCAACCACCGTGATGGTAGTCAGTTTCGTTAATGCCGGATTGCTTGCTTTGTCGCAGTCTGTCAGTGTTATCATGGGAGCGAATGTAGGAACCACAGTGACGGCATGGATTATTTCGCTGTTTGGTTTCAAAGTGAATATCAGTTTATTTGCATTACCATTAATCGGCTTATCTTTACCGTTTATTTTTTCTTCGAAAAGTAGTCGTAAGTCCTGGGGTGAATTTATCATCGGCTTTGCCTTGCTGTTTATGGGATTGGATTTCCTGAAAGCTTCGGTGCCCGATATACAAAGTAATCCCGATATGCTTGCGTTTCTTCGCCAATATACCAATATGGGTTTCGGATCCATCCTGCTTTTCTTATTGATAGGTACGGTTTTGACGATCATAGTTCAGTCGTCAAGCGCTACAGTAGCAATTACATTGATTATGTGCAGCCAGGGCTGGATTTCATTTGAAATAGCCGCGGCGATGGTGCTGGGAGAAAATATAGGTACTACCATTACGGCTAATTTAGCGGCCTTATCTGCGAATGTTTCGGCAAAAAGAGCAGCATTGGCGCATTTAATGTTTAACGTATTTGGGGTCATTTGGGTGCTGTGTCTCTTTTATCCTTTCACCAGTCTTGTATCTTCCATTGTATCTCAAGCCGGTCCGGGAAATCCGAATGACTTGAATGCTTTTTTAGCTACATTAAGTCCGGAAACCATTGCGGCTATAACATCCAATGAAGAACTCACCGACCCCGTTTTATTGGCTGCCCGGGAGAAATTGTTGAATATGCAAACGTCGGTTTCGTACTCTTTGTCGTTGTTCCACACCATGTTTAACATTACCAATGTCTGTATTATGATCTGGTTTGTTAAATTGTATGTGTTGATTTGTACCAAATTGATCAAAGGTAAAAAGACAGATGAAGAATTTCAACTTAAATTTATTTCGTCGGGAATGTTATCTACTGCCGAATTATCTATTTTGGAAGCAAAAAATGAAGTGGCGGTTTATGCCGAACGTACCTGCCGGATGTTCCACATGGTAAAAGATTTGTATCATTTGGATTTGAAAGAGGAAAAAGGATTTTTAGACCTGTATAATCGAATTGAAAAATATGAAAGTATCAGCGACCGGATGGAAGTCGAAATCGGTAATTATTTAAATAAGGTATCAGAAGGTCGTTTGAGTTCTGAAAGTAAAGAAGTGATCCGGGATATTTTGCGTGCAGTGACTGAGATTGAAAGTGTGGCGGATTCGTTACATAATATGGCTAAGGTGGTGAAACGCCGAAATGATGCAAAAGCTGTTTTCCCCGAAAGTTTGAACAACCATATTGACATGATGCTTGAATTAATAAATACGGCATTGAATCGTATGATTGTTGTATTGAAATTGCAAGAGCCAAAACCGGATGATGGCAATATTACTTACAATCTGGAGAAAGAAATCAATATGCTTCGCAATAACCTGAAAGCAACCAATATCGAAGATATTAATGCAAAGAAATATGATTATCAGGAAGGTGTTTATTACATGGACTTCATCTCCGAATGCGAAAAATTAGGAGATTATGTGGTCAATGTAGTAGAAGCTTGGTGTAATGAGGGAATGAAAGCAAAACAATCGCATTAAACCATTTCTTCAACTGCAATTTCATTTTTGCTCCGGTTGACGATTGGCAGTGCGATGACTCCGAACAATCCGGCTAATGCGGTAAATACCGTTTGTATGGTGTGAACAATTAGAGCAAAAGCTGCCGCATTATTTTCTAATACGCCAAAATTAATGAGGCTGGCAATGACAGCAGCGTGCCAGGCGCCGATTCCTCCCTGAACGGGAACGGCGACGGCTACGCTGCTTAATCCGAAGGCGATTAAGCCGGCAACCCATCCCAGGTCTTTGGTAAAATCAAAGGCAAAGAAACAGATATAGAAGTAAAGAAAATAACCAAACCAGATCAGGAAAGTATAGAACAGGAATTTCCATTTATCTTTCATATACCACACTGTTTTGATTCCTTCCCAAATATTGTTCAGGAAATATTTCAGGCGTACCATGATTTTAATGTGTCCTAAGAATTTGAAGGTTGCCCAAAGAATGGCAATAAAGAGAAAGATGCCTGCATATAGCCATGGAGAAGAAATAAAGTGATTGAATTTTTCAAAAATCTCCGGATTCCGGGATAAATATCCTTTGAAAAAAGGAATGTTGAGGGGAATCACAGCCAATACAATCAGCCCCACAGTCAATGTGTCGGCCAGGCGATCCACCAGCAATGTGCCGAATAACTTAGGAAAGGATATTTTTTCATATTTGGCGATCATCCCGCATCGCCACACTTCTCCCAAACGGGGTAACACCAGGTTGACCACATAATTACCCAATACTGCATAAATTAAATTGTGCATTTGAGGATTTTCGCCCAATGGCTTGAATAGCAGGTTCCAACGATAAGCCCGGACGATATTGGCTAATAAGCCGAAAATGAGAGAGGATGCGATAACCCAAAAATTGACGTTACTACGCAATACATGCATAATGGCTGCAAAATCCATTTTCCGATAGACTAACCAAAGGATAAAAACACCAAGGCCTAAAGGAAGAATTACTTTTAAAAAATAGATGACAGCGCTTTTTATTGAATTCTGCATACTTATTTGTATTTCGTTTTTGTGTACCTTTGTCGGGGTGCAAAGATATTAAATAAACTAAAAAATAAATGAATAAAGAAGAGTTTTTATCTTCGAAAAATCGTGTTCGTCCCAAAAAATCGCTTGGACAACATTTCCTGAAAGACAATAACATCGCCAGGCGAATCGCAGACACACTATTGGATTATCACGCCCTGCCTGTGTTGGAGGTCGGTCCCGGCATGGGTGTATTGACGCAATATTTGCTGGAAAATGGAATGGATTTGACCGTGGTGGAACTTGATAAGGAATCGGTCGATTATCTTCAGATACATTATCCTCCATTGAAAGGACGTATTATTGAAGCGGATTTTTTAAAGTTGGATTTAGCTAAATTATTTCTTTCATCATTTTGTGTAATAGGTAATTATCCTTACAATATCTCCAGCCAGATCTTTTTTAAAGTGTTGGATTATAAAGACAAAATTCCGTGTTGTTCGGGAATGATTCAGAAAGAAGTGGCAGAACGAATTGCTTCCAAACCCGGGAAAAAAGCCTATGGAATTATCAGTGTCTTATTGCAAACCTGGTATGATATCGACTATTTATTCACTGTCGAGGAAACTGTGTTTGATCCGCCGCCCAAAGTAAAATCGGCCGTCGTTCGTTTAACCCGTAATTCACGTACAAAATTGGAATGCGATGAATCGTTGTTCAAAACCGTAGTGAAAACGGCATTCAACCAACGCCGGAAAACAATGCGCAATTCTCTTAAATCTTTATTGGGAAAAGAATGTGAATTATTTCAATTGCCTGTTTTTGATAAACGCCCCGAGCAACTTGCAGTGGAAGAGTTTATTGAGTTGACTAAAATGATTCATGCAAAATGTTTTTGATAGTCTTTTGTCTAAAATGTTATAAAGTGTAATGTGTTATAAATGAACATATTGTAAAATGTTTTTAAAATTTAACATTTTTAGTAGTAGTAATTCCATTTTTTTTACTTTAATTTGCACGAGTGAAATATAAAAGCACGTCAACACTAGAAACACAATAACTTTCCTTAGTTTTCCTAACTATGAAGCCAGAACTTTTTCACTTGAAAGTGATAAGTGAATAAAAATGATTATCCCAATTTGTTGGGTATTGAAATGGAAGGTATCATATGAAAAATTTATTTTTAATTGTTATAATATTGCTCCTCTTCACAGCTTGTCCGGAAGACATGGGAGATAGTATCACTGTATATAATGAATCCAATCAGAATATATCCTTCTATTTAGGTCAAGGACTTGGCGGTACGATTTTTCCCGATACTACCCTTCCCTTATTTAAAGTTGGGGTAAAAGTGGAGGCAGGGAAATTTCTCGTGAATTATTATTATTTAAGAGAAACGTATGAACGAGAACACACAGATACACTTTGCTTATTCATTTTAAGTGTTGATACTGTAGAGAAATATTCATGGGATAAAATACATGAAGAGTATATGATTCTTAGACGCTACGATTTAAGTTTTCAAGATTTTAAACGTCTTAATTATACAATTCATTATCCTCCCACAGAAAATATGAAAAATATTAAAATGTATCCGCCTTATGGATCGAATCCTTAGTAGGGTGTAGTCAGATGCTATTAAATAATCACCACATAGTGGTTTCGCCTTATTAACCGGCGATTTTAATCGCAGGAGAGAGCAAGAGCCGGGAACGAAATAAAGCTGCGTTGCAGCGTAGCGGATATAAGCAGCGTTGCGATGCAACTAACAGAGTTGGCCGACCTCGAACCAGTGGCTGAGGCCACTGGTTACTAAGGCGATGTCGCTATGCGAAAAAACTAATATTGTCCCATACTGGAAGGATAATTAAACAAGGATATATCTAAATAGTATTTTATGAAAATTATATTTATTATTTGTGGCATTCTTTTCCCTACATGGCTTTTTTCTGAGAATAACACATCGTTTTCCAATGTATCCTTTGGTATGAAAATAGGATTTGAAAATTCTTATTTCTCATATAAGGACTTAAATGATTTTTTGGTGAATAATGGTTATTATCCTCTAAATGATAACGATAATTTACCTTCTCTCTGTTTAGGAATTGAATTTACGACCAAACAAAGTCCTCTTCATGTTTCATGTACCATTCAAAAAAGCATAATGAAAACGGACAGGTCTCTTCAATCGAACATCAATTATACAGGATTTGGAGTTGATGCATTTTATGATTTTTGTAAAAATGAAAAATGGATATTAGCTCCTATGATGGGAGTTAGTCTCTTGGATGTTAATTTATTCTCTGTATCGCAAAATAAAATATCCGAACTTACTCAAACAAACTTACAAGAAGGTTTGAGTAAGATGAATCTTTTTTGCATAAACCCTGGTTTTACTGTAAGCAGAACTTTTACAATTCAGCAGTTTTTAGGAAGTGTAGGCATCGACAGTTATTATCAAATAGAAATGGGAGATGGAAAATGGAAAGATGTTTTAAATAAGAAGGTAGATAGCGTTGTAGCTTCAAAAATGACAGGATTTGTATTCGGTATAAATTTAACTTTTTATTTTCCTTAGTTGGATGCAGTCAGATGCTTTGATGCCCGGCGGAGGTGCTGCCTCTGTCGGGCTAAAGGCAAAAACCGGGTGGTTTGTCTATCATTCATTGTAAGTAGTTTTCTATACGGATTGTAAATAAATACCCACATAGTGGTTTCGCCTTATTAACCGGCGATTTTAATCGCAGGAGAGAGCAAGAGCCGGGAACGAAATAAAGCTGCGTTGCAGCGTAGCGGATATAAGCAGCGTTTCTACGCAACTAAACAGAGTTGGCCGACTTCAAACCAGTGGCTTCAGCCACCGGTTACTAAGGCGATGTCGCTATGCGATAAGACTTAATTGAATGGCATTGATTTTCAAATAGTTGGCAAATTTATTGTCTTTCTCGTGATTACCTTGTCAGGGAACTACATTGATATGGTTCACACCCGTCTTACTTCAAGGAAGCTATGCCCTTACTTTCTTGAGGTAAGGCAGGTGCTTCCTTAGTCGCAAGGCCTCTGCTTCCTTATAAGCAGGCCCTCTGTCTCCTTAGAAGCAGCGCCCCTGCCAATAAGGAAGCAGACAGAGGGGGTGTAGGGGGTTATGGTTTAGACTATTTCATTAAACTATTTCATCAAACTTCCACGCCTGAATATGCTTGATGCCGCCTTTTGAGGGCAGAGCAATATCATCCAGCGAAACGACAATTTTCTCATAATTATCGTTGATAGCCTCCAATGCGGAGTATTCCCGTTCGATGGTCTCTCTGTCTATCAACATGAAAGCACTCTGAACGTAGATGATCCGGTCGCCTTTGATAGTGACAAAATCAACCTCTTTGTCTTTAATGTTGCCGACATAAATATCGAATCCGTGCCGCGCCAGCTCCAGATAGACAAGATTTTCCAACACATAACCGGAACCGTATCCAAAACCTTGATACAGGTAGTTATTAAATGATAAGTCGTTAACGTAGTATTTGCAATTACCCGCTATGGTTTCCTTGCCTTTTATGTTATACCTTTCAACCCGGTGAACCAAATAAGCATCTTCAATATAGCCTATGTAGGCAGCAACCGTATCATAGCTTGTTTTGCGTCCGCTGCTTTTAAAGTAATTGGAAATATTACGGACAGATAATAGATTTGACGCATTATTAACCAGATAGACAAATATATCCTCCAGCAGACGGGCATCCTTAATATTGTGACGTTGAATAATATCGCGCAAAAGCACTGTATCTTTTAACGCCGATATGTAGTTACGTTTCAATTCCGGTTCGGGTAGCATGAACAGCTCCGGCATTCCACCGCTACCCATGTATTCCATAAAGCTCTGTTTAGTTTGTTCCTTTTGGGTGATCCCCGCATATTCATTGAAACTAAAGGGAAATATTTCAAAGCTAACATAACGTCCGGACAGCAGAGTCGCCAATTCTCCAGACAGCATTTTGGAGTTCGACCCGCTTATAAACACCTCATATTCATCGATATAATCCTGAGAATATGAATTGATCACACGTTCCCAGCCTTCAATATTCTGAACTTCGTCTATAAACAGATAGATACGTCCCTGAGGGTTTACTTGCGCTTAGTATAGCTTAAACAGTTCGTCAAGGTCTTTATATGTTTTCAGGAAGTCAAAAGCGGCTAATTCACGATTAACAAAGAAAATATTTTTCCTATCGACACCGCTCTCGACCAGCTTGGATGCGAGTTGCCTTAATATAAAGCTCTTACCCACACGCCTCTGTCCTACAAGGACTTTGATGAGCCGGTTTCCCTTATAAGCGTATATCTTATCGGTATATTCAGGGCGTATAAATCCCAATGAAGGCGTATTGTCCCCCCAGAGATTATAGTTCTTTAGTGTTTCAAATCTGTCGTCCATGACTGATATTTTTTTACAAAGATATAATAATTTCGACTTAACTCGAAACTTTTGTTATATTTTCTTTTTTTGTAGAGTTAATCCTTCAGTTTTGATCTTCATTCTTCAGTAAAGGTACTCATTTTTACAAATGGATATCATTCTCCATGCTACTCGGGCATGAATAGTTGCACATGCAGAAGATTATTTATATTCCAGTGCTGGAAACTATGCCGGATTGGAAGGTTCGCAGGAAATTTCCGGTTCCGAATTAGTTGCCGATGGAAAAGAAGTGGATACGAAGCGGATGATTTTGACAAAGTAGGAGACGTGTGATGAAAAACAGGAAAAAAATAGTAATTTTTATAATAGCAATCGCTTTATCATTACAATTTTTAAATGCTAATGTTATAATAAGGTGGTAATATATAATGTCAGTCTTCCTAAAAAAATTACAAATGAAAAAGAAGTAGTTCGAGAGCTGGAAATTTTATCGGAACTTTATGATATAATAACTCATAGATTAACGTGCAAATATGTGATGTTGGGTGCTAATAACCACAAATTAGCAGAAGGATCTTTCAAAAATGGGGAACGGGTAAAAAAATGGAAATTCTACTATCCTGATCGTGGTAAAATTAAGGCTGAATATAATTTTACGGACAATTCGATAACTCAATATAATGTAAACAGGTCCAAAAATAGCATAACATCTAAAAATGAAGAAATATCTTATCAATATGATGCAAATAACAAGCATCGTTTGGTACAGAAATGGATAACGACTAAAAAAGAGTATGGAAAATTAATAAGTTCTTTTAAATATTATGACAATGGCAAATTACAAGAACAATATGCTGCAAAATTATTAGGTAACGACAAGGATGGATACAGAACCGATGTAAATGTGAATTTACAACTATATTATGCAAACGGAAAAATAAAAGCCAAAGGAGAATTTGTAGATCATGATAATACAGGCACCTGGTGCTTTTATGATGAAAAAGGAAAATATCTGGGAGAAAAGATATATCAAGACAAAGATGCTTTTTGGTCGGGTGCTAGCAATTATTTTGCAAAAAAAAGAAGAATATTGCACATTAACGGGTAAAATTACGGATGAGGAAAATAAAGAGGTTTTTGGTGCAACAGTAACTCTTAATGAAAATGGAGTACAAACAGTAGCAGCGCCGGTTTTGGTACAGAGAAAGGTCAGGTGCTTTTTGCAAGAGACGGAATTGATTTGACGGGTAAATACCCCCTGTATCTTTTCACAAAATCATGGTACGTACAATTATTTCCCCCTTTTCTCGTTAATTATTCGGATGAAACGTTATTGTCTCATAATTGTTATATTGTTGCTGCTTTCCTTTGGCGGAGTAACAGCACAATATGATGCGCAATTAAGTAATTATTGGGCGATGCCGGCTTATTATAATCCCGGATATGCCGGTCAGTCCGGCAAATTGGAGGCTACGCTATTGGACCGGCAGCAATGGATTGGTTTTGAGCATGCGCCCAAAACCATGTTGATAGCAGGTGATATGCCTTTTAAGTTCCTGAACCGCACGCATGGCGTAGGTTTGTTGGTCGTGTCGGAAAGTTTAGGATTGTTTAAACATTCCAATATGTCGTTGCAGTATGCTTATAAAAAAAAACTGTGGAAAGGTGATTTAAGCGTTGGACTGCAAGCCGGGATGCTCAATGAATCGTTTGACGGAACTAAAGTGCGAAAAATAGAAGGCGATGATTTCCATGAACCGGAGGATGACGGTATCCCGAATGTTGAAGCGACAGGATCGTCAGTGGATTTTGGATTAGGTATATATTATTCTAAAAAAAGTTGGTATGCCGGATTTTCCGTTACGCACTTATTGGAGCCTGAGGTGAAAATGGGCGAGAGAAATTATTTGGATTTACCGCGTGGGTATTATTTGATGGGAGGATACAATATTCTATTAAATAATCCGTTATTAGAACTACGACCGTCGGTTTTTGTGAAGTCAACCATTCAAATGACCCAGTTGGATGTTTCAGCCCGGTTAATTTATAATAAATTTCTGTGGGGTGGGTTAGGATGGCGGCTCAACGATGCGGCGATAGTGATGATTGGCGGGCAGTACAAGAATATCCAGGCGGGTTATGCATACGATTTTCCTATATCGGCTATTCAAAAAGGATCGACCGGCAGTCATGAGGTGTTTTTGAAATATATAACAGACCTGAACTTAGGTAAGGGTAAGAAAAATAAACACAAAAGTGTTCGAATTTTATAGTATATGAGAAAATTAGCAATTCCGGCATTCACTGCCGTCCTGATTTTTCTAATTGTAGCTTGTGGAGGGCCTAAATCCAGTACAGGAGGGGAGCTTACCGGTGTAAGTGCGCCTGCCTGGAATGAACCGTCTCCTTACGGAATGGTATTGATTAAAAGAGGCGCTTTTGATATGGGACCTGCAGATAAAGATTCATTGTGGGGCATTTATCAAGACCCAAAGGGAGTATCGATTGATGCGTTTTGGATGGATCAGACAGAAATCACCAATGCTAAATATCGGCAGTTTGTTTATTATGTGCGAGATTCGATTATCAGGGAACGGTTGTATGATCCGGATTACGGGGGAGATGACCGTTTTAAAATTACGGAAGATAAAAACGGAGATCCGATTGAGCCGCCTGTATTGAATTGGAAGCAACCGATACCTACGGAACGCCGGGCGACGGAAGACGAGCTTCGCGCTATCAATAGTGTATATTATATTCATCCGATTACGAAAGAAAAAAAACTGGACCCGCAACAGATGATATACAAATACAGCTGGTTTGACGCTACTACGGCTGCTTTGCGTAAATATCGCCTCAATCCTGCCGAAAGAGTCAAAAATACGGATATTAAAGTAGATCCTAATGAAGTGGTGATGATTTCTAAAGATACCGCTTATGTTACAGAAGAAGGCCGTATTGTCAATGAAACGCTTATTCGTCCGTTGGCTTCGTTGTATGATTTTCTACACACTTATATCCTGAATATTTATCCGGATGAAAGTTGTTGGGTGAATGATTTTAACAACTCCTACAATGAACCTTATATGCGGCTGTATTTTAATCACCCGGCTTATAATGATTATCCGGTGGTGGGTATTTCGTGGGAACAGGCTACTGCATTTTGTGCATGGCGCACCGATTATTTAATGCGTTCGCTGAATTTGAAAGACGGACGGGTAATTGAACCTTACCGTTTGCCTACCGAAGCCGAGTTTGAATATGCTGCCCGTAGCGGAAAATCTGAAAACAAGTATCCCTGGTCTCAACAAGGAGTGACTGGAGATAAGGGCTGTTTCTTGGGAAACTTCAAACCGGATCGGGGCAACTATACTAAAGACGGCTTTTTGATTACGGCGCGTGTAGGCTCCTTTTCACCGAATGAATTTGGTTTGTATGATATGGCCGGCAATGTGGCGGAGTGGACATCTACCGCATTTCTCGAGTCCGGGCCGGAAATAATGAATGATATTAATCCTGAATATAAATATCAGGCTGCTAAAGAAGATCCATACGCTGTGAAGAAAAAAGTGGTGCGTGGAGGTTCATGGAAAGATGTCCCACATTTCGTCCGGTCGGATGTGAGATCTTTTGAATATCAGAATGAACAACGTTCTTACATCGGTTTTCGCTGTGTGCGAAGCCAGGTAGGATCCGGAAAAAAATAAAAAACGAAAGTATGGGAATCAAGAGAAGATATAAAAACATGGTTGAAAAATTCCTTTCCAAAGATCAGGGAAGGCGATTTTTCCAATTTTTTTACAGCTGGGGTGCATCCATTGTGATTTTAGGAGCCTTGGCAAAATTAATGCACTGGCCTTATGGTTTGGGTAATATTTTGTTGACAATTGGTTTGTTAACAGAGTTTTTAGTATTCTTTATCTCCGCTTTTGACCGTCCGGCAAAAGAATATCAGTGGGAGCAGGTTTTTCCCGTGTTGGATACGAATGATGCCGACGATCGCCCGCAATTTGGCGGCGGTAATGGCGGCGGCGGTGGTTCGGTCATTATTGGCGGAGCTGTGGTGGGAGGTGTTAATACCGGCGGATCGCCCCGGAATTTGACTCCGGAAGAAACGAAGCAATCTTTTGGTATCCCTTCGAATATCAATATTTCGGAAAGCGATGCGAATGCATTATCCGACAGTATCAGAAAAATGAATCAGGCTGCCGAACAATTGGCGCGGATGACTGAAATGACGAATGCTACGCAACAATATCTGGATCAATTGGCTTCCATGTCTGATAGTATGGGAAAATTCAGTTTGGTAACCAATAGTCTGACCGATGTGTCCGATACCTTATTGAATTCTTATAAAAGCATAACTGATAATTCGGATGATATTAATTCTTATTCGCGCGGTTATGTGAGGCAAATGGAAGCATTGAACCGTAATATTTCAGGTTTGAACACCATTTATGAAATCCAATTGAAAAGTGTAAGTTCTCAAATTGATGCTATAGAACGGATTAATTCAGGTTTGATGCGGATAAAAGACTTGTATGAGGGCTCTATCGTGGATAGTTCCGTTTTCCGCGCCGAAACAGAAAAAATGGCGCAACAGTTGGCGGCGTTAAACAATGTATATAATCGTTTGTTGAATGCGATGACGATGAATATGTATGGAGCAGGAGGCAGTGGCTTTCCCAATCCGGGAGCCGGTAATCCTCAAGGCCGGAATTCTTAATTTTTAATTTATAAGGATGGCTGCAAATAGCTCAAATTCTCCAAGACAGAAGATGATCAACCTGATGTATCTGGTGTTCATTGCCATGTTGGCCCTCAACGTTTCGTCGGAGGTATTGGATGGTTTTGAATTGGTGGAAGAAAGTCTGCTGCGTTCGGTAAAAGCTTCGACAACCCGCAACCAGATGGTTTTTAATGAATTGGAGAAAAATTATAATAGTAATCGTGAGAAAACGGAATTTTGGTATAACCTTGCCGGCTCTGTAAAATATCAGTCGGATTCATTATTCAACAGCATACAAGATCTTAAAACCCGGATTGTAAAAAAAGCAGATGGAAAAAATGGTGACCCGGAACGTTTGAAACATCCGGATGATTTAAATGCTGCATACGAAATTGCCCTGGATGTGCGAACCAAAGAGGCCGAAAAACTGAAAAACGGTTTGAACAACTATCGTGTTTTTGTGTCTTCCCTGATTACTGATCCGAATAAGAAGAAAATAATTCAAAGTAATTTGAGTACCGAGCCTTCGGAAAATGCAAAAAGAAATCATAAAACCTGGGAAACATCATTATTTGAACAAATGCCTTTGGCGGCGGCAGTGACGCTATTGACCAAAATGCAAAATGATATCCGGTATGCAGAAGGAGAAGTATTGAGTACATTATTAAATAATGTTGATTTGAAGGATTTTAGGGTAAATAAGGTTGAAGCATTTGTGATCCCTCAATCTCAAATTGTGATGAGGGGAAGTAGTTATGTCGCTGATATTGTGTTGTCTGCGCAGGATTCAACTCAACGCCCTCGAATTCACGTCAATGGACGTGATCTTCCGGAAGGTGCTGAAGGAAAATATATTGTAGGAACCAGCGCTACAGGCAGCTTCCCCGTGACCGGTTATATTGAAATGAAAAACGGCAATGGAGGCATGACACAATGGCCATTTTCTACAAGTTATTATGTTGTAGAACCTAATGCATCGATCGAAGCAACACGAATGAATGTATTATACGCGGGGATTGACAATCCGATGAATTTTGCTGTTCCTGGTATTGCTACGCAAAATATTACTCCGACAATGACCAATGGTTCCCTGACTTTGAAAAATGGTCAATGGGTGGCAGTGCCATCAAAAGTAGGAACTGATGCCGTTTTTAATCTTTCTGTCAGAATGAATGATGGAAGGACTCAGGATATCAAAAAGGCATTCCGGGTCAGGGCATTGCCAAAAGCATCTCCTTTTATTGAATATCAGGATGATAAGGGGAATACTATTAAATTTGATAAAGGTCGCTTAGCCAAATCGATCTTGTTTGAAACCAATGAATTGAAAGCAGCTATCGATGATGGTTTGTTGAATATTCCGTTTACGGTGCTTAAATTTCAATTGTTGACTTTCGATTCTATGGGAAATGCTATGGTGAGAGCTTCTGAAGGAGCTCGTTTTTCGCAGGAACAGAAAGATTTGATCCGGCAGCTTTCCCGAGGAAAAATTATATTTATCAGAGGAGTTGTCGCCAGAGGTCCCGATGGGATTGAACAGGAGATTGCGCCCATTGAAATAACCATTAATTAAGAATAAAGAGATATTAATATGCCAAAGATGATGCGGAGTTATTATATTTTACTACTGATTGCGGTGAGCGTTTTTGCGCAAGATATGTATTCTCAGCAACCCCAACAGCAACGGCGTACGCCTCAGCAACGCCGACAAGCCGAAGCTGCCGCCGAGTCGGATTTGCCGTCCCTGACGGTAAGAGCCAATTCGAAAAATGAAGATCAGGCAAAACAATTCGAAAATATGGTGTGGGTACGGGAAATTTATCGCTATTTGGATTTAACAAAAGAACAAAATTCTCCTTTGTATTATCCGGTACAACCCATCGGTGATCGGATGAATCTGTTTACGTTGGTTTTCAAATTGTTGGCGCATAACAAAATTACAGCATATAGATACCTGGATGGAAGGGAAGTATTTACCGATGAATATAAAATTAACTTCCTGACCGATGTGGTAAGGCAAAATCAAATTCTTTATACAACAACAGGTAATGGCAATGATGCACAAATTGAAATTCTGGATAGTGATATTCCAGGCAATGAAGTGACCATGTACATGATTAAAGAAGCCTTTTATTTTGACCAGGCAACCAGTATGTTTCATTCGCAGGTATTAGCTATTTGTCCCATGTTGGTTCGCCAGGATGATGATTTTGGACAATCTATACGTACTCCTTTGTTTTGGATTCCGTATGAAAATATTAGGCCCTATCTTTCCCGCACTCATATTATGACTTCCAACTTAAACAATGCATTGACTTATACGATTGATGATTATTTCAGTAAACGGATGTATGACGGAGAGATCGTGAAAACGACCAATATGATGAATCAAAATCTTGCCCAACAGGTAGGCAATGATTCGGCTTCATTAAAAAGAGCGCAGGATAGCATTGAAAAGCAACTCAAATTTTTTGAACAAAAATTGTGGATCGAAAAAGATACGACCAAGGCTGTCGCCAAAACAAAGAAGTCGTCATCTAAAACCAGAGGTAGCAGTTCTTCTTCCGAATCTAATGCTACAAAGGCAGAAAAACCTAAAACTCAAAAGGCTGAAAAATCATCTTCTGCTCCGGCCCGAAGTGTACGAAGAAGGTAGTATTGGCGTGAAAAACAGCAATGAATCAGTATTGCCAAATATTTTTCACATTTGCTAAAATAGGAGCTTTTACTATTGGAGGCGGGTATGCCATGATTCCTCTGATTCAGCGGGAAGTAGTGGATCATCGTGCCTGGATATCGAAAAATGATTTTATCGATTTGATTGCTATAGCACAGACGGCTCCGGGAATTTTAGCTGTGAATATTTCTATTTTGGCGGGTTATAAATTAAAAGGAACAAAAGGCAGTGTGGTGGCGTCTTTAGGAGCCATACTGCCTTCTTTTTTTATGATCTTGCTGATTGCCATGTTTTTCAGGCAGTTTGAAGATAATGTTTGGGTACAAAAAATATTTAAAGCTGTTCGTCCGGCTGTAGTCGCGTTGATTGCCGTTCCGGTATTCACAACCGCACGTCAGATCGGAATCAATTTGAAGACGATTGTCATTCCCATAGCTTCCGCAGTTTTGATTTGGTATTGGGGTGTATCACCGGTTTATATTGTGTTGGCGGCGGCATTGGGCGGACTGATTTATGGTAGAATTAAGGGAGCTAAAGGGAGTAAAGGGAGTTAGAGGGAACAAAGGGAGTTATACGAAGGAAACTTCTAACTTCCTCTAACTCCATTTACTCCAAATAACAACTATATGCTTTATCTGCAACTTTTCATCACTTATTTTAAAATCGGATTGTTTGGATTCGGTGGGGGATATGCTATGCTTTCCTTAATTCAGCACGAAGTAGTGGAAAGCCATCAATGGATAACGAAGCAGGAATTTACCGATATTGTGGCAATCTCCCAGGTTACGCCCGGCCCTATTGGTATAAACAGCGCTACTTATATCGGCTATACGGTGACAGGAAATGTTTTGGGGGCGGTAGTTGCTACTTTTGCAGTGTGTTTGCCTTCTTTCATTATTGTTTTGTTTATTGCATTTGCTTATAAAAAATTCCGCGCCAATCGGTATGTCAACGATGCTTTTTCCGGCCTGCGTCCGGCAACTGTAGGATTAATTGCATCTGCTGCTTTATTATTGATGAATGATGAAAATTTTATAGATTATAAAAGTTTTATCATTTTTGGCGTAGCTTTTATCCTTACTATGTTTTTTAAGGTGCATCCGATTTTGATGATCTTATTGGCCGGAGTTTCCGGACTTCTTCTTTATTGATTAGATCATATTCCCATAATCTTAAATCCGACAAAAAATGTGCGGGGTAAAGACGGCCCGTAGATGTAGGATGGATCTCTATTGATTCCGGAGTCAAAATCGTCCTGATATGAATTGAAAATATTTTTCATACCGGTAAACCATTGTACATTGACGTGTTCGCCTACAGGCATATCGTAATATAATTTAAGACCTGCATCAAAGAATGGTTGGGATTTTCTTAATTCTCCATCCGGATTTTGTATTCCAAAATAAGGTACCAGCATGTGTCCGGTATAATTTCCGGTGAAAGCGGCTCCAAAATGGCCGGCGAATTTCCAATCACAAGTAAAAAAGCCATAATTATTGGGAGTACGGAAAAATTTCCTTTCATTGAAATTCTCATCCGGATCTTTATATCGGCTTGATTGCACAGTGAATCCTCCTGCAAAAGAAAGATTGTCGGAAGGAGATAGTTTCAGTTCCATATTCACTCCGGCTACAACAGCAGCATTGGCATTGACGCGGGTATATATTACGACTCCGTTGGCATCCGGTTCTCCAATTTCATTCCTGAAAGGATTGTGCAACCGGGTATAAAATCCCTCGGCAAGGAAATTGGTATTGATGTGCCCTAATTGTTTATTGAAATCGAGCGAGAACATGTAACTCGAACTATTTTCCTGCTTTAGATCCGGATCATTGACATTAATTACCTGACGGGCCCCGGATGTTTCAATGTGCAAGTCTTCATCGAAAATCTGAGGAGCGCGGTATCCTGTGGAATAACTCAAACGGGCTTGTAGCCAAGATGTTATGTCATACATCACACTGGCTCGGGGTACGAATACTGTTCCCGATTTATCACTGTTGTGTAGTTTATCATCCACTGAATAATGATCTAACCGGCCGCCGGCTAATATACGGAATAGTCCTAATTTTATTTCATATTGGGCAAAAAGGCCTGTGGTTATCAACGATTGGTCGGATACCAATGTGTTGGGCGTATGCGGTACATCAGTTATTTTACCATCAATAATTGTCGCATTATCATAATCAGGATAACCTAATTTTTTGTCGGTGAGGAAAGAACCGGTATTTTCAAATCCTCCAATCAAGGAAGATTTGTTGAAATCGGCTTTATACTGAATTCCCGTATTGTAGCTTTTATCCATTGTTTTTCCATAATCTTTTAATGAATAATTGGCTCCATAATAAGAATCGCGGAACAGGGTACTTCCGGAAACAAATACAGAAAGTAAGTCGTTTTCACGCAAATATTGTTCGAAAGTCAGCGCGCCGGTATTCATTTTATGACTTACTGCTTCTGCTACATCTCTTTCGTGCAGGGGATAGTCCTGCTTATTTCCTCCGTCGCGTTTTTCCGTAATATGAAAATAATCCAGCACCAATTTGCTTCGATATCCAATGCGCTGGAAAACACGCGCTCCTACAACCGTATTGTCCATGGGAGCAATTTCCGAAAATTCGTCGTTATTGGCATCAAACATGCCGCGGTCTCTGACATGGCCGTAAACTGCAATTCCCGATTTATAATCTTCCGTAACTAATGAACCATTGAAACTGGTTATGCAATCGGGGACAGGGCCATTGGAATTTTTCACACCCATGCCGATGGCATTTACATCGAATCCAGCTTCAAAAGAGTTGGATTTCGGATCTTTTAATATGAGATTGATTGTTCCCGCAATGGCATTCGAACCATATAAAACGGAACCACCTCCTCTCACCACTTCTATTTTTTCCAGCATATTGGCCGGTATCAATTCTAATCCGTAAACTCCTGCTAATCCACTGAATATGGGTCTGCTGTTAATTAATACCTGAGAATAAGGCCCTTCCATGCCATTCATGCGTATTTGAGAAAAACCGCAATTCTGACAATCATTTTCATAACGCAGGCCTGTACAAAAATTCAATCCTTCGCCCAGGACGGTTGACTGTGTTACATCTAACATTTTAGCATTGATGGTGTTGACGATAACCGGAGTTTCAGTCCTTTTTTGTGCATGCCGGCCGGCGGTTACTACCACTTCGGCTATGTGCAATGCATCTTCTTCTATTTCAAAATTTACTTCCACCATGTCATCTCCGTTCCAGTTCACTTCTTTTTCTTCCGGTTTATATCCTAAACCTGAAACGATCATTGTAAATTTTCCTTTAGGAATGTTTGACAGGGCATAGTGTCCCGATATATTGGTCGATACGCCAATGGTCGTGTTTTTGAGTCCGACACTTATATAGGGAATATTTTCGCCGGTCAATTTATTTTTCACATGACCTTCAATGTTTATCTTCGCATGATTGTCCGTAGGAAAAACGGAAAGAGAAAACAAAAAAAGAATTAATAATAAACAATACTTGTAGCTATTCATCTTTGCAAATAATAATGTCAAAATTTCGAAGCACAAAATTAGTCTTGCGAGGATTAAAGGACAATCGCTACTATTGGTGATTTTTTTAATTGTACCCCCCATAATGTGGGATCAATATGCCGGATATTGACAAATGCTATGTTGGAAGGATATTGAAATTTTTTGAAATAATTTGTTTGTAAAATTCTCCGGGAACTCCTGTGTACAATTCCTCGAAATCGACAATGATAATAAAATGATGGGGCGAATTGGATAATAACAGGGTTATATCCCTGTATTTATCCTTTACCAATTGTGTTGTAAAAGTTTTGGGATTGGGAATAGTAATACCCAATATTTTGCGACCTCCTGAAGACGTGAGATTAATCCGGTTAAATTTGAGACTATCGGCTTGTGGAGTTTCCTTTTTGAGGATGTCTTCCCATTTTGCTTCTATTTGTTCTTTTGAACTGAGATATCCCCAATAGCTGAATCCTGTTAATAATTGATATGAATCGGTACTTTGTGGTATGGTGTACATGTTGTTGTATTCGATAATAATAGCTTTTCCTCTGCAATTACCTAATTTTTTGTCGCTTAATGAATAGCCGTTGTACATGACTAATTCATTTTTCTTAAATGCAGAAGTAATGGCTTGATAATACATTTCATCCGTAGCTTTACCCTTTTTCTTTTCACGTTGCAGCCGTAATAAAATGACTTCGGACGGATGTGTTTTTAAAAAATCACGCACCCAAACCAGGCATGAGTCTAAAGGCAACTTGAGATTGTCCATCCCATGATATATGTTGAGTTGATTGTTTTGGAGAATGCATCGGATGTCTAAATATCTAACCCCTTGATTTAATTGTTCTTGTATGGTGTAAGTTTGACATTTTGACATCGAAAGGGAGGTGCGGTATGTACAGGAATTATGTGTTCCCGGAATGGAAATATTGGTAATTAACAAATCGTTCGGTAAATTTTTCATCCAATTAACCGGATCAATGTTAATTGTTGTGGAATCATTAACATTCGGAATAGCAATGTTAAATGCATTTAACAATAATGAAAGTGAAAATACAAATCGATTTAACATACTAAAAAGATTTTTTTAAATTCCATTACATGCAAAAATACGGAAATTTTTGAAAATAAAAAAGCACCGGCTCGCCAGCCGGTGCCCAACACACACACAATAGTAACAGCTCCTTAATGCCTATGTAGTTCGCTCCATTGAGCATAAGCATAGAGAGTGTTTTTCCATTCAATATACGATAGTCGGCATTGCTGATTACTACCTTTTTTGGCATTGTATCGATCAGCATGGCAACCTCCACCGCATAAGCTTCTGACTAAACATTTTTTGCAATAGTCAAGTTGACCAATATCAGGAGATTGATATTTTTTCACTTGCTGTTTGTCGATCATACTGTCAATGTTTCCGATTTTTGTTTTGGATGCATCGACAAGATTTTGACATGTATAATAGTCTCCGTTTGTATTCACAGTAATATAAGAGCGACCGGCTTCACAACCATATTCTTTTACGATTCCCAAATTTAACATGGCCATTTTATAAATAAAATCCGTGCAATAAATTTGCTGGTTGGATAGCATTTTGGCAATAAAATAATCCATGGATTTTTTTAATTCCAGGTCGGCAATTTCGTATGAAGATTCTTTGAATAAATTTTTTGCAGGGGCATTAGTAGTCTTGAACGAATAGACATAGGGAATTTCCCGTTTTTCAAAGAAATCGAAAATCTTAACGTAATTGTTTGTCAATGAATTGAGCGCGATGTGAGCATAAGTTTTTATCCCGACTTCCTGTAATTGTCGGATGTTTTCCAACACAGTTTCAGGAATATATTCCAATTGGTTGAAGCCCACCATAACTGTAAAATCGTAATCATGGAAAAAGTCCAATATATCGGAAGAAAAGGCTGCTGTGTGGCTGTGAATAATGAAATTCACTTTTTTCTGTCTGATAATGACGATTTCCCGGTACGCATATTCGGCAATATCGGTAATCAATTTTTTGTAATGGATCGGATCCTGTCCCAAAAAATGAATGGAGTATTGGTCGGCATCCGGTTTGTTATATAGAATATTGAGAATGGAAGCAAATGCCGTTTCCTGAGACATGATCTTTGTTCCGGAAGCCTGTTTGGTTTTAGTTTGCTTTTTTATGGATTCGAATGCACACGTACATATAGATGGAGTGGCATCGTTTTCGATTTGCAATACCAGATTATACCGTTTTTTTGATATATTTAAATCTGTAATGGTAGTCCTGGGAGTAAGGTTTAAAAAGGCCTTGTTCATTACAGCAATTTCTTCACAAGAGAAATTTGGATTTATAAAAGAATTCACCATTCCTTTTAAATCGAATTGATGGGCAATGTTGGCATTGTTAAATTGTACTGTATGAACTTGAGTTTGCTCCGACAATAAACCAGCGTTATGTTTCCAGGCGGAAACGCTATTCTTATTTATTTCGGATATGGTCTTAACAAAATGATAGTTCATGAATAAATTTTTTAACAATGCAATTTCTTATGTTAAATGTATAAGAAAACTTCCTGCAAAGAAAATGATAAATTTTCACTTCTACGTTAAATAAACGTTATATTTACGTTAAATCTTATTTAACGTTCACGGGAGAGAAAAAGAGGAATTTTTGAAGAAAAAAGAAATTCTAACTGTTATTTGAATCAAATTGTTCGTCCCATAATTTCCGGTAGATTCCGTTTTGCTGCATTAATAGAGTGTGATTTCCGCTTTCGGCCAGTTTCCCATTTTCCATAACCAGGATAGTATCAGCATGTTTTGCAGTACTTAACCGGTGTGCAATAATAATCACGGTTTTCCCTTCTGAAGCCAGTTTAACGAGTGTTTTCCGTACATATTTTTCAGAATGTGAATCTAAAGCGGAGGTCGCTTCGTCAAATATCAGTATGTCCGGATTTCTATAAAGCGCTCGGGCAATCGCGATCCGTTGTTTTTCTCCTCCGGATAATGATGCGCCGTTTTCACCGATTTGAGTTAAAAACGCCTTGGGTAATTTTTCGATGAAAGCACTCATTCCCAATTCGTTAGATAGTTCTATGATGCGCTTCATATCTGGGTTTAGATCGCCTAAAGCAATGTTTTCAACCAGGTCGCCGGCGAATAATTCAATATTTTGCGGTACACTCCCGATCCGTTTCCTCAGGCTTGTATTGCCGATTTGTTCCAAATTATAATCACCTATATATATGGCGCCACTTTGAATGGAATATAAATGTTGAATCAATGATACTAATGTAGTCTTTCCCGAACCACTTTCTCCGGCAATGGCTGTGGTTTTGCCTTTTTGAATAGTAAGGCTCAGGTTTTCAAATATTTGCATTCTTGTTCCGTAACGGAAAGATACATTTTCAAACCGTATGCTACCAATCATTTCCGGTTCAAGATTGATTTTTTTCGATTCGTCCTGCTCTCGTTCCAAATCCATAATCTGGAATAAACGATCGGCTGCTATCAAGGCATCCTGTATGGTTTGATTGGAGGCAATCAGCTCACTTATAGGGCCTACAATATATCCGATCAGTGCATAGAACAACATCAACGCCCCAGGTGTCAATTCCTGGTGAATGACTAAATTACTACCCACCCACAGCATGGCGATTGTAATGCCGGTGGAAACCAATTCGATGCCGCTATTGGCCATAATGGCTCCATAAATGCTTTTGTATGTATTCCGTAAAACACCGACAAAGCGCTGCTCCGTTTTTAAATTTGCAAAATCCTCTGTTCCAAATTGTTTAATAGTAGAAATGGAATTGAGCGATTCAACTAATTGTGATTCTAAGTCGGCATCGCTTTCCATGATTTTGCGTTGATATTTTTTATTCAATTGGTTGAATAATAAGTATATCAATGAGAAAACAGGTGCGGCAATCAGTGTGACTAAAGCTAATTTCCAGGAATACACAAACATCAGGAAAAAGGAGAATAGTAAAATCAACAGGTTTACAGCTAAATCTAATGATACATTATTAATAAAATACCTGATTTTTACAGCATCGTTTACACGGGAAATAATTTCTCCAACTCGCATCGTATCAAAGAATTGCTGTGGTAAAGTCAGTAAATGTTTATAATACCCGAGAATAAGGGAGGCATCAATTCGTTGTCCGGTTTGCAATGCAAGGATACTTTTCATGGAGCCAATAAAAATTCTGAATAATAGGATTAAAATCATTATTATTCCCATTAAATTCAGGAGATTAACATTACGATCCACTAAAACATAATCGGTAATTTTGCCAATATATATTGCTGTGGAAAGTCCCAGTAAACTATAAATGATGGCGCCGATAAGCGCCTGTGTCATAATGCTTTTGTGTGGAACGAGCAAGTCGATGAAACTTTTCAGAGCGCTCCTTTTTTGATTGCCTTTTTCAAAAAGTTCGGAAGGGAACATTAAAATTAATACGCCGGTCCAAATTTTTTGAAATTCTTCCGGAGTTTTATTATGTATCTGGCCATCAGCCGGATCCATAATTTGAATGTAGTGACGAGTTACTTTGTAAATCACAACATAATGATGTAATTTTTCGTCGATAACTACGTGAGCTATAGCTGGTTTTGGAATGTCTGTCAAACAATCGAGCGCACCCCTGACGCCTTTGGCTTCAAAGCCTAATTGTTGAGCAGCTTCAACCATCCCTAAGGCATTCGTACCTTTTGTGTCGGTAAATGCAAATTGCCGAATGCGGGCGATGGGTAATTTGAGTCCGTACCATGCTGAAACAGAGGCTAAACATGCTGCCCCGCAATCGGTAATATCGTGTTGTTTTATTTTGATTCCTTTTTTCATTGTACAGATTCATGTTTGTACTGCGTAGGATTGATCCAATCGTCAATGTGTTGATATAGAAGATCAAAAAGCGATCGCCGGGTAATAATAAAATGTACGGAAGTGGACATCCCTTTTTTGAGGATACCCTCAACTCCGTTTTTTCGGATCAATCGGTCGGTATCTAAAATACATTTGACTTTGTAATAGGGAGTTCCGGAGGATGTATCCGTGAAGAAGTCGGATGAAATTTCGGAAACATGGCCGCTAAGGCTGCCCCATTCGTTGTAGTTAAAAGATTCTACCCGGATATTCACAGGCATTCCTATACATACATAACCAATATTTCGCGGAGAAACAACTGCTTCTACGCATAAAATCGAATCCGGACTGATGATAGCTAATAATGCATCAGTCCGGATGTTACTGTTTGGATATATTCCTCTGAAATGGTCTAAATAGCCATCTATCGGACTTGTGATAGTGTAGTGCGCTTTCTTGGTAATTTCCTGATTCAAAGACGATAGCATTTCTTCGTATGCATTGGTGTATGCATTTAAATCAGTTTGCCATTGACTGAAACGGTTAGTTATCAGGGAGGAAAGCGCTTGAGCGGTTTTCTCTTTTTCGTACTGATATTGTTCAAATTCTTCTTCCGGAATAACGCTTTTTTCGAATAGAGCACGATTTCGCAGGTAATCTTTTTCTGCTTTAACTACATTTGTTTCAGCTTCTTGCTTTTGCTTTACGAACAAATGGTACTCTTGTTTTCGCGTCTCCGAATGAAAAGATTTCGGGATCATCCCCGCAACCAGATCCCGTAAATCCGACAGGTGCTCTTGATAATCGACAAGTCGTTTTTGTTGATACTCAATGGCATTATCTGGTTGCGATGAGCGAAATGTTAGTAGGGTATCTCCTTTTTTAAGATGTTGACCTTCAGTTGCATATATCTTTTCAATATATTCATTTACATTGGACCGGATCTCTGTTTTTTCTGTAACAGGCCGGATAACACCCGGCTCCTGCACCGAAATATCAACATATATAAAAGGTAAAGATAGGAGGGCTATTATCACAATAACCAGTGTAATCCAGTAAATTAACCGAGATTTGGTGGTGTGCCGATACAGGTACACCTCAATACTATCTTTGACAAATTCAGAAGGTAAAAGACTCATGTAGCCGAAGTTAATTGCTCTCCAAAGGTACAATGAAAAATTATGTTTACCTTATGAATTTTAACAAAAATTTATTCTCAGGTTGTCTTTTTTTCGGATCTTGTTTCTATTTTAATATAGATTTTGCCATCTTTCGTAAAGATTGTATAATAAATGGTACCTCCATTAATATCACGCAATTCTTGTTCTGTTAAATCAGTTAATTTAGCATTCATAGCATTCATTTCATTTAAATGTTTAACGTTCGTTTTCATGATTTTTAATTTATTGTTCGATATTTAATTTGTTACAACAAAGGAATATAAGATTTGAAAACCGTGCAATTAATGAATGTTATATTTACGTTATATCTTCATTAACGTAGAGTATGTACGTTAAATTATTTAACGTAAAAATAATAATGTTAACGGGTATTTAAGGAAAAATGTTACTTTTGTATAATGTTAATGGGGATTTAACGTTGAGACTTGAAAATTATACGTTATTTTATGAAAGCTCAGAAAATTTTAACTATTTCGATTGTTGCACTGGTATGCCTTTTTTTATTGCAGGGATTGTGGTTGTATAATACTTATCAATTAAAATTAGAAGAGATTCACAATGAGATTAATAGTGCATTGTTAAATGCTGTTTCTCAAGAAATGGATCAGAGAACTCTTCTTATTAATGATCATCATGATTTTATTGATACAGCCTTAGTTTTTCAAATTCAAAATCAATTGGATATAAATAGTTTACAGGATGTTAATTCTCAGCAAAAAGAATTTATGCAAGCGTTTCTTGTTGATGCCTGCCAATCTCCCTTAAACATTACTAATCTGGATTCTATTTTTGTCAGTTGTATGAGTGAGCGCAAACTTAATTTAGCTTATCAATTACATTTTCGAAATACAGATTTTATCTATGAAAGTGCCGGAAGCAACGTTTCTTTTGGTTATGTAAGTGATCCTGTCCCAATTGTAGATAATAAATATGTGGAAGCCATTGTACACATACCCATGCCGCTGATTTTTCAGCGTATGTTTACTATCCTGATCGTCTCGCTGATATTTCTTATCTTGTTGGTTGTGATCCTGATATATGAAATGCGATTTATTTTTACACAACAACGGCTGAATCAATTGCGGGATGATTTTACTCATGCATTGACTCATGATATGAAGACGCCTTTGGGTACTATATATATGGTGTTGGACCAGTGGGGTAAAGGAGTGCTGGATAATCAGTCTGAAATGCGGACACAGTTTTGTAAAGTGGCGAATGATCAGGTGCTGAATCTCCAGGCGTTGGTTGACCGGATTCTGACATCTGCTTATATTGAAGAACGAAAGTTGCACTTAAATATTCAACCGGTGGATATCCGGGAAATACTGGATGGTTTGGTTGATAAATTTACCATTAAAGGTGGAAAACCAATCGAATTTCATACCCATTTTGAGATAGCAGACGTATCGGTTTTTGCTGATCCTTTGTATCTGACGAACGCGATTAGCAACCTGATTGATAATGCGATAAAGTATTCCGGTGAGTCTGTAACCATTCATTTGAGTTGTGTCGCTAACGATCAAATGGTACAGATTAAAGTGAAAGACAATGGTTGGGGCATTTCGATGAAGGATCAGTCTAAAGTGTTTAATCGTTACGAACGTGGAGTGGCAGTTAAACAGCGAAAAGTCAGCGGATTTGGTTTGGGACTCAGTTATGTGAAAAAAGTGGTGGAAGCACACGGTGGGACTGCGGCAGTTTCGAGTATGCCGAATGAAGGAAGTGAATTTGTGATTGCTATACCTGTGGAGGTTAAGAAATAAAATTTGAAAATTACGTTAATTTTTTTATTGATTTTTTTAAAGCTATTGTGTTGTAACATAAAAGAATTAACTTTGTCATGTTAATTCGAAAGTAAATTCTTAACACTTTTGAGTTCCCATTTTAAATGCGATTTAACAAATGCAAGAGCGTCCAATCAGATTGTTATTAGTAGAAGATGATCCATCCTTTGCTTTTATTGTAAAAGGGAGTTTGGAATTGACCGGAAAGTACGAAGTTTCTCATGCTGTTAATGGCAAAAAAGGAATAGATATTTATCATGAATGGGCGCCCGATATTATTGTTTCGGATATAGAAATGCCGGAAATGTCAGGATCCGAAATGGTAAAAGAAATACGCAGAATGGATCAGCGTATTCCGATTTTTTTTGCAACAGGGCGTACAAGCGCTAAAGATTTGTTGGATGGTTTTAATGTCGGTGTCGATAATTATATTCGAAAGCCTTATTTGCCGGAAGAGTTGAATGCTCATATTTTAGCAGTATTGAAGCGAAGGGAAATTGGATCTCCTGTTGACCAGCGTATTATTCCTTTAGGAGAATATTGGTTCAACGTGACCGACCGGATACTGCAATGGCAAAGAGAGAAAATTTCGCTGACTCTAAAAGAAACCAATATCTTACTGGCTTTATATCAACGAAAAGGTCAGATCGTAAACAGGGATGATATTCTGGCCGAAAACTGGGGCGATCCTGCTTACCGCAATCCCAGAAGTCTGGACGTTTTTATAAGCCGGTTGCGAAAATACTTAGAGAATGATCCAAATATTGAAATCCGTAATATTCGTGGTAGTGGAGGAGGTATTCAATTAATTATTAAATCGACTTAGTGATAGCGAACCAAATTTTACTGTCGGCTTACCTCTGATTAATTGAATAAATATCGTTACATTTGTGCTGCAAAAAAAAACAGTGCAATATGAATAATCAACAAGAAAATAATAGCGGCATTCAAATTGAATTGACCGAAGAGATAGGGCAGGGCACCTATTCTAATTTAGCGTTAATAGCTCATTCTTCCTCTGAATTTGTGGTTGACTTTGTCCGGTTTATGCCGGGGTTGCCGAAAGCGAAAGTACAATCACGGATCATTCTTACTCCCGAACATGCTAAAAGTTTGTTGGCTGCCCTGAAAGACAACATTAATAAGTATGAATCGCAATTCGGTGAAATCAAATTGCAACGGCAAGGTTTTGTGCCGCCGATAGTGGGACCGGTAGGAGAAGCATAATCATATAGAATAATCTCAATGAAAGTAATGAAATTTGGCGGAACATCCGTAGGTTCTGCAAATGGTATTTTAAAAGTTAAAGCAATTATAGAGGAAGTAAAAGAACCGGTTATAGTCGTCGTTTCTGCTTTGGGAGGTGTGACCGATCAATTATTATATACATCCAAATTGGCTGTCCAGGGTGATTATGCGTATGAAAAAGAGTATAATGCATTGGTGGGTCGCCATATTGAATTGGTAGAACAATTGATTCCGGACGAAGTACAGCGCAAGATTGTACTGAAACGGGTGGTGGAACTGCTGGATGAATTGGGTAATATTTTTAAAGGTGTTTTTTTAATTCAGGATTTATCTCCCAAAACATCGGATATTATTGTGAGTTACGGTGAACGTCTTTCTTCCTTTATTATCAGCCATGTCATTTCGGGAGCGGTTTTGCACGATGCTCAAAATTTTATAAAAACGGAAAAGCAATTCGGAAAGCATATTGTCGATTTTGAAATAACCAACCGGTTGATTCAACAAATATTTTCCATTATTCCTCCGGTATCTATTGTGCCCGGATTTATTTCCAGCCATGCAGAGACGGGAGAAATCAGTAATTTAGGCCGGGGAGGTTCTGATTATACCGCTTCCATTTTGGCCGCAGCTTTACATGCCTCGATTTTGGAAATCTGGACGGATGTGGACGGGTTTATGACAGCGGATCCTAAAGTGATCAGCAATACTTATGTTATTGAAGAACTGAGCTTTATAGAAGCAATGGAGTTGTGTAACTTTGGAGCGCAGGTGATTTATCCGCCAACAATATTTCCGGCATACCATCAAAATATACCTATCCGCATTAAAAATACATTTAATCCTGCTGCTCCGGGAACTTATATTTCGAGAGAAAAGCAGACTAATGGGAAATCCATTAAAGGAATATCATCGATTGATGATACTTGTCTGATTACAGTGCAAGGATTGGGCATGGTAGGTGTAATCGGGGTCAATTATCGTATTTTTAAAGCATTGGCCAAAGTGGGTATTAGCGTGTTTATGGTTTCACAGGCTTCTTCCGAAAATACGACTTCTTTTGCGGTTCGTAATGCAGATTCCGATTTGGCTCTCGGAGTGCTAAGAGCCGAATTTGCATTGGAATTAGCTCAAGGCGAGATCAATGATATTAAAGCGGAAAAAGATTTGGCTACAGTAGCGATTGTCGGAGAAAATATGAAACGTACCCCCGGAATCGCCGGAAAATTGTTTGGAACATTGGGACGAAGCGGTATTAGTGTCATTGCTTGCGCTCAAGGCGCTTCCGAAACGAATATTTCATTTGTTATTCAGAAAAATTATTTGCGAAAAGCGCTTAATTCCATTCACGACTCATTTTTCTTGTCTGAATATCAGGTTTTAAATCTTTTTGTGACCGGTATTGGTGTCGTCGGGGGTAACCTTTTGGATCAGATTCGTCATCAACAGAAAACGTTAATGGAACATAATGGTCTGAAATTAAAAGTTGTAGGTATCGCCGATGTTGATCACATGATTTTAGACCGTCAGGGAATCGATTTGGAGCATTACCGGAAAGAATTGAGAACCAATGGGCAGCCGACCAGCCCTGAGTTGCTGAGAAAAGAGATTCTGAATATGAATATATTCAATTCCGTATTTGTGGATTGTACGGCAAGTTCGCAAATTGCCGGATTGTATGAAGATTTTCTATCTCATAACATTTCGGTAGTCGCTGCCAATAAAATTGCAGCTTCTTCGTCTTACGACAATTATATTAATCTGAAAGAAATTGCCAGAAAAAAAGGTGTTAAATATTTGTTTGAAACCAATGTAGGAGCCGGATTGCCGATTATTAACACCATGAATGCGCTGATCAATAGCGGCGATAAGATTCTTAAATTGCAAGCCGTTCTTTCGGGGACTTTAAATTATATCTTTAATACCATCAGTGCTGCTATTCCTTTGAGTCAGGCAATTATGATGGCTAAAGAGGCCGGTTATTCGGAACCTGACCCCAGAATTGACTTGAGCGGTACGGATGTGATTCGCAAATTAGTTATCCTCTCGCGAGAAGCCGGCTATCCATTGGAACAAGCGGATGTGGAGAAAAATTTGTTTATTCCGGATCAATATTTTCAAGGATCTCTGGATGACTTTTGGAATGCGATTCCGGAAATGGATGCCATTTTTGAAGAAAAACGTAAAAAATTGGAAGCAGAAGGCAAAAGATACCGATTTGTTGCAGAAATGGATAAAGGACATTGTCGTGTTGGGTTGCAGGAAGTGGACAGAAGCCATCCTTTTTATGAATTGGAAGGAAGTAACAACATTATTATGATTACTACCGAACGTTATAATGAATATCCGATGATTATAAAAGGTTATGGAGCAGGCGATAGTGTGACGGCTGCAGGGGTTTTTGCTGATATTATCAGCATTGCTAATATTCGGTAGATGTAAATTAATACACAAATAATTATGAATGATTTTGGCAGAAGGGTATCTCAAGTTTTTCAAACATTAAAAAAATTCGGATACAATTATAATACGTTTAAATTTATAAAAGAAACGCGGGTGGGATCTGGTCAAGGTCTGGTAAAGTTGGAAACCAGGCGGTTGCAACATCCTGTTTATCTGCGAAAAAACACGTGTGATGTTGAAGTGTTTGGGTCTATTTTTTTGCAGGAAGAATATGCCATGAACTTAGATTTTGAACCTCGCGTCATTATCGATTGTGGAGCCAATATAGGTTTGACAACTATATATTTGAAAAATTTGTATCCAAATGCAACTATTATATGCATCGAACCGGAATTGGAAAACTATGAAATTCTACTCAAAAATACGGAGCATTATAAAGATATAATTTGTTATAATGCAGGTGTTTGGAGTCGTTCTACCAGCTTAATGATAGAAGATGCAGGTCTTGGAAGTTGGGGATTCACTGTGAAAGAAGTCGATCACGAAGTTCCCGGAAGCATTAAAGGTATTTCATTGAGAGATATTATAAAAGAAAATAATATTGAGACTATTGATGTTCTCAAAATTGATATTGAAGGCTCTGAGAAAGAAGTGTTTGAAGCAAACTCAGATGAATGGCTTTCACGGACGCAAGTTTTGGCTGTAGAATTGCATGATAGGATGAAAGCCGGCGCTTCGAAAGCCGTTTTTAAAGCCCTTGTTCAATATGATTTTTCGCTAACATTTCGTGGTGAAACTGCTTTTTGCAATTTTTATTAGGTAAAATTGATTGAGATCTATAATTCAGACAGTCCCTTTTGTGTTTCAACCAAGTAATTCCGTTAGTTGATTCAAACTAATGCGATAACCTTCTTCAAACCCCATGTTGAGCAATTGCTTCATTACCTGCTTGCTGGCGAGTTTTACCTCCACTTGAACTTCTGTAATGTTGTTTGCTTCGGAAAATTGATATTCCCAATTCAGGAGAGGAAGCTCCGGGTTCACAATGCCGTTTTCGTCGCAAAAAGCATCTGATGCCTCAAACAAACTATTTTTACGAATTTTTTTATACCGGGTAATACTCCAATATTTTTCACCTTTTGGGGATAACATGCAATATAACCAATGTCCGCCTTCCGTAAAATCAAATTCTTGGGAAATAACTTGATAAGGCTTGGGACCCAACCATTTTTCTAATGTTACCGGATTTGTAAAAGCATCCCAGATGATGCGCAATGGAGCTTTGAAGTGACAGATGACGTGGATGCTGGAATTCGCATAATCTTTCTTAAAAATGAAATTTTTCATAGCATTTCCTATTCTTATTTATACATTGTTTGAGCAATATTCATCCGTTAAATGGATTTGTATTTAAACAATGCTACGGTCAGAATGTTCATTTTGCTTCAGTGATCCCGACAGGACTCAAACCTGTGACCTGCAGAACCGGAATCTGCCGTTCTATTCAACTAAACTACGGGACCTAAACAGGGCGCAAAGGTAGAAAAAATTCTTGTAATAGCAAGCGGATGTGTGCGAAACTCTTGTATTTTTTGAAAATTCCATATTTTCTGCGATTTGTTGTTTTATTGTAATAAATGCCGCGATTTGTTGATCTTTTTATAATTAAAATTTAAATTTTCATGTCAATTTGCATGAATATTTTCAAAGTTGTTGCTTTTTTGGTAGTTTTGTTATATTTTTGCGAGATTAAAATTAAAAAAATGAGTTACCTGATAAAACCAAAAGCATATAACGCCGGCTTGACTCTTGCAGAGACGGAAATGGGCATTAAAAAAATAAAAGACTTTTTTCAAATGAACCTTTCTTCCGAATTGAGGCTCCGCAGGGTTACTGCTCCATTGTTTGTGCTCAAGGGAATGGGAATCAATGACGATTTGAGCGGCGTTGAACGAGCAGTTTCATTTCCTATTAAAGATTTAAATGATGAACGAGCCGAAATCGTTCACTCACTGGCCAAATGGAAACGTTTGACTTTGGCTGATTACCAGATTGAAGAAGGTTATGGTATTTATACGGATATGAATGCGATCCGCTCGGATGAAGAATTAGGAAATTTACATTCGCTTTATGTTGACCAGTGGGATTGGGAATTAGTAATGAGCGACTCTCAACGGAATTTGGAATTTTTAAAAGAAATAGTTAATCGTATTTATGCAGCTATTGTTCGTACCGAATATTTAGTTTTCGAAACATTTCCTGTCATTCGTCCAATATTACCGCAGCGTCTGAAATTTATTCATGCAGAAGAATTGTTACAGCGTTATCCCAATATGTCTGCTAAAGAAAGGGAAGATGCGATCACTTACGAGTATAAAGCGGTCTTTATTATTGGCATTGGAGGAAAATTGAGTAATGGGGAAAAGCACGACAACCGGGCGCCGGATTACGATGATTGGACAACTCCTACCGGACGTTTCAAAGGATTGAACGGGGATTTATTGATTTGGAATGATATATTGGATCGGGCTGTTGAAATTTCATCTATGGGAATACGGGTTAACCCTGATGTAATGTTGCATCAATTGGAATTAACCAACAATCAAGATCGTAAATCCTTGTATTTTCACCAACGATTATTGCGCGGAGAATTGCCGCAAACGATTGGAGGCGGTATCGGTCAATCCCGTTTGTGTATGTTTTTCCTTAGAAAAGCGCATATTGGAGAAATTCAGGCAAGCATTTGGCCCGAAAAAATGCGGGAAGAAGCTCTTCAGTTCGGCATGCATTTGATCTGATGTTAATCAGATGTCAAATGTCGTGCAATTCGGCGTCTTCGTCTGAAATCAATAATAACACATCGCCGGAAAATAATTCAGTAGAACCAGTCGGAACCAAGTATTGTTCGTTTCGTTTTACCATAACTACCAGTGTGTTAGATGGTAATACGATGTCTTTAATACGATTGCCTTGAGCTAATATATGAGGTTCCACAGTAACTTCTTTCAAAATAGAACTGATTTCTTCCGAAAATTCGATGTCGAATTCTGATAACACCGGACGCTCTTCCGGTTTCTGAGATAATCCCAACCATTTGGCAACGGTAGGGATAGTGGTTCCTTGCAATAGCAAAGAAACGATTGTTACGAAAAAGACAATATTGAAAATAATAGATGATTTTTCAATGTCGGCAGTTAATACGTATGTCGCAAAAATAATAGGCACTGCGCCTCTTAAACCGACCCAGGAGGTGAAAATGCGTGCGTTTAGAGAGATGTTTTTAAATGGCAGCAAGCATAGGAACACAGCTATGGGACGAGCGACGAATATTAAGAACACACTGATCAACAGTCCGATTCCTGCAATAGGCAGTAATTCCCTCGGATTGACTAATAATCCCAACGATAGGAACATGATGATTTGAAATAACCAGGTCAATCCATCGAAAAAACGTTTGGATGAATGTTTTTGTGTGAATTTGGCATTGCCGATCATGAGACCGCCGATATATACGGCTAAATAACCGTTTCCTTGTAAGTCATTGGTGAGGGCAAAGATGAAAAAACAAATGGCAATGAGCAATACGGGATACAAGGATACATTTTGTAAATTGATTTTGTTTAGTATCCAGATGAATAACCGGCCTAATAAATATCCGAATAATGCTCCGGCAAGCAATTGGTATAGAAAAAATCCACCGATAGACCAGATATTTCCACTTTGCGGAGTTGTAATTAATTGCATGAAAGTAATGGTCAGCAAATAAGCCATGGGGTCGTTACTTCCACTCTCAAACTCCAGTAACGGTTGCATTTTTTCCTTTAATGATAATCCTTTGGATCGGAGGATTCCGAATACTGAAGCGGAGTCTGTCGATGACATGACCGAAGCCAGTAATAACGCTTCCAGTAAAGTCAGAGTCACCAAATTAGCAAAACTCTGCGTGAGATAGTAGATGAAAAATCCGGTGATGAACGCCGTTAATAATACTCCTAAGGTAGCTAAGGTAATGCCGGAATAGATGACCGGCCGTATGTCGGAAAATTTGGTATCCATCCCTCCGGAAAATAAAATCACATTGAGTGCAATCATTCCGACAAATTGGGCAATATGAGGATCGTTGAATTGGATACCCAATCCATCACTTCCGAATAGCATTCCTATAAAAAGAAACAGTACTAAAATCGGAATCCCGAAACGATATCCGGTCTTGCCGGCAAAAATACTGATAATGAGCAGAATGCTTCCGATGAGAACGATATTGTCAACAGAAAGGCTCAACAGTCAATCAAGGGCGTAAACGATTCAATGAACGAATTAATTTTTCGTCTTTTTTAATTCCTCGGATGGCAAGGAATTCGAAAATGAGTGCAATGAATGGAAATGTGCAAACTATGGTATATGAAATGGAGACCAAATAGTTTTGCTTCAGATCCCAAAGGAAAAAAGCTCCGAAGACATAAATCAATACGATAGCGAAAATGGTTAGATAGCCTAAATTGATTTGTAATTTTCTTCGTTTGTAAAATAAAATAGTTACCGAAGCTAATAGCGCGCAACTAACAGGCAGTACAAATAATGCCCATGGCAACGTTTTTCCTTGCTCATGCAATCCGAATACATCATACATGGACGATTGGCCTCCTCCTTCAGGGAGTACATACCCTAACGGAAAAAACAACATCGAAACCATGGTGAAGGTTACGAGCAATAAATATATGGTTTGAATCCGCTGGATCATTCCATTTCAAATTTGTCTTTTTCTTTAGCCGGATTCCTGAAATAAATTTCGTGATCTTCGTATTCCTGGGCAGCGATTAATGTGGGTTTGGGAAGTCGCTCAAAATAACGGGAAATTTCAATTTGTTCCCGGTTTTCAAATACTTCTTCCAAACTGTCGCTATACGATGCAAATTCCTGCAGTTTACGTTCCAGGTCATGTTTGATATCGGAACTGATTTGATTGGCCCTTTTACCGATAATTCTTACGGTTTCATATACATTACCGGTATCTTCCGATAAAGTCATCATGTCGCGGGTTACCGTACTAACAGGAGCGGTTGTTTTTTTGTAATCCATTTTTATATGTTCGTTATTGTTATTGATTGCGTTATGTGGCGATTAACACACATTAATTCTGTATTAATTAATTTTTTACAGCTTTTTCGGACTGTTCAAAATAATTTTTTACCTGTTTTAGATATTTTCCGTCCGGAAACTCATTCGTGTAAGAGTAATATTCATCAATCACATCTCTGTATCGCAGATTTTTCTTCTCGTCCACACTCGATTTGGCCATATCAAACCGGGCTCGAATGGAATAATACATGAAATCTTCTTTGTATTTGGAATAAGGAAAATCTTTCAATGCATTTTGTGCGGTAATAACACACGACATATAGTTACCACCGGGGAACGGGTATCCCACAACATAGTTGCCCAGGTTGTAGTACAAACGAACGGCCTGTAACTCTTTTAAAGCTAATTTTTCATACAATTCAAACAAAACCCGGTTGGCTTCGTCTTTGTGTTCGCTTTGTGGAAAATATTCCAAAAATTCCTGAAACAGCTTGATGGCGTCGTACGTTTGGGATTGATCCAATTGTGGTATGGGAGAATCCAAATACTGTCCGTAAGCGGCATAATATCGTGCTAATTCTGTATAATCTCCTTTGGGATACGTTTTGTAATAAGAGGTAAAATATGGAGTGGCAGTGCCATAATCTTTCATGTTGTAATAACTTTGCGCCAACAGATAGAGTGATTCCTGCGCATGGGAAGTTCCTTTAAACATGGGTACTACTTCTTCCAGCAAAGTAGCCGAACGGCTGTATTTCCCCTGGTTGAAGTATTTTTGTGCATAAGCGTATTTGACTTCCAAGTCAGGATTTTTTAATACTTTATTGTATTCTCCACAAGATGTGGCGATGAGCATTAGACACAAAAAATAAACGAACTGTTGCTTCATGTTTCTTATTTTAGCGCACAAATTTAGTCATTCCCTTCGAGATAGAAAAGAATTTCATTTTTTTTATAAAAAAAAGGGACATCTTACAATTTGTACAAGTCGCTTGCAGCCAATAATTCTAGTTTGTTGTCGAGTAAGACCTGAACACATTTTTCCAAATTGTCGGGACGTATCACTACCAACGCCGCTTGTTCGAATGAAAAAGCATACATGTATTCAATGAATATTCCGGCATTGGTCAGAATGTCCATGGCTTTGGCCAACGCACCCGGTTCGTTGGGGCATTGTAAGCACACGACATCGGTAACGCTGACTGCGTAACGGTGTTCTTTGAGTATTTCTTTTGCTTTTTCAACATCGGATACTACTAATCGTAAAATTCCGAAATCGGAACTTTCCGCGACGGTTAAAGCGGTCATATTAATTCCGGCTTCTCCTAATATCCGGGCTATTTCGGTAAACCGGCCTTTTTTGTTTTCTAAAAAAATGGATAATTGTTTGATTAACATGGTGATTAATGAAAAATTAAGTAATGAAGATAATGAAAGCAATGAAGAAAGTGTTTAATCAAATTTTTTCATCATTTTCATTTTTCATTCCTTTCATTATTAATTGAATTTTCTCTTGTCAATAACCCGCTTCGCTTTTCCCTGACTACGTTCCAGGCTTCGCGGTTCCACTAGTTTTACATCGGGAGCAATACCTAATACGTTTTGCAGGCGATGTCCGATTTTTCTCTTCAGTTCTATCATTTTATTGATTTCGTCGGAATAAAATTCTTCTGAAACTTCGACTTGTACTTCCAATGTATCTAAGTTGTTAATGCGATCGACAATTAACATGTAATGGGGTTCAAATTCCGGCATCTCACAAATAACGGATTCCACTTGCGATGGAAATACATTGACGCCACGGATGATTAACATGTCGTCACAACGTCCCAGAATACGATTCATGCGGACAGATGTGCGACCACAACTGCATGTTTCATAATTCAGGCTTGTTAAATCCCGTGTCCGGAAACGAATTAAAGGCATGCCTTCTTTGGTAATGGTCGTAAACACCAATTCCCCTGTGGCTCCTAAGGGCATCGGTTCGCCGGTTTCGGGATTGACAATTTCCGGATAGAAATGATCTTCACATAAATGGGTACCGTTTTGGCATTCACATTCGTGTCCGACTCCCGGACCGATAATTTCCGTTAATCCGTAAATATCGTATGCTTTGATTCCTAATTTTTCTTCCAGTTCTTTTCTCATGGCCTCAGTCCACGGTTCAGCTCCGAAAACACCAATTTTCAACTTAAATTCATCTCTCGGAATTCCTGAATCTTTCAGGGCGTCGGCCAAAAATAAGGCATACGAGGGAGTACAAGCTAATCCGATGGCTCCAAAATCATGCATGAGCATAATTTGTTTTTCTGTATTTCCGCTGGATATGGGAATAACTGTTCCCCCGATCGTTTCGACTGCTGCATGGGCGCCTAAGCCGCCTGTGAATAAACCGTATCCGTATGATATTTGCACTACATCGTTTTTGCCTAATCCATATGCCGTAAAACATCTGGCGCCGACTTCATTCCAGATATTCAGATCGTGGCGGGTATAGCCTACTACAATCGGTTTGCCGGTAGTACCCGACGAGGCATGCAATCGTACAATTTCCGACATCGGAGCGCTTAATAATCCGAACGGGTAATAGTCGCGCAAATCTTTTTTAGAAGTAAAAGGTAGTTTTACTATATCGTCAATTGTATCGATATCTGCCGGAGTAATGCCTGCTTCCTGCATTCTTTTCCGATATGGTTCACAATTGTGATATACCCGTTCTACTGTTTTTTTTAACCTGATTCCCTGGAGTTTACGTAGCTCATCGCGCTTCATACACTCCATCGTTTCGTTCCAAATCATTGAATTAGATGGTTTATTATGCTGTTTATGCAATCGTTTATTTCAATCGGTATTTTTCTGCAAAAGTATAATAATTTTCCGAATAAGTTGTGCACAGGAGAAATGCGTTTATTATAGAGCGATTTACGTATATTATTCGATTGGGGTTTTCAACATCTTTCAACATCTCTTTCAACATGATTTTTAAATTTTTGTTAATAAGATGTTTATAGTTATCCATGTATTTTTTCGTTTTGCCCGATTGTTTTGCCATACCTTTGCAGCCACATCTAAGGACATACGAGACAAAATGGAACAACGCAAAGAAAGAAACTTTTCACCCTCTACTAATAAAAGCCGACGAAACAGCCTTCCGACGGATGAAGCAGGCCGGTTACAACCCCAGGCCAAAGAAATGGAAGAAGCTGTGCTCGGCGCCCTGATGATCGAAAAGGATGCATATCCTGTCATCAGTGATATCCTGCGCCCGGAGAGTTTCTATGATAAAACTCACGAAATTATCTTCCGGGCGATTCAGGATCTTGCTTTGCAACAAAAACCGATCGATATGATCACCGTGGTCGAACAGTTGAAGAAACGCGGTGATATCGATGCGGTGGGAGGTCCTTACTATATTGCACAACTTTCGGGAAAAGTGGTTTCATCGGCTCACCTCGAATACCATGCACGGATTATTGCTCAGAAACATTTGGCCAGGGAATTAATTACATTTTCTTCCGGCATTGCTTCCAAGGCATTTGACGAAACGATGGATGTCGATGATTTGATGCAGGAAGCGGAAGGCCAACTCTTCGAAATTTCTCAACGCAATGTAAAAAAGGATGTAACACAAATTAACCCGGTGATTACCGAAGCGTTGCATTTGATGCAAGTGGCTTCGCAACGGACGGATGGATTAAGTGGTACTCAAACGGGATTTAAAGATTTGGATAAAATTACATCCGGTTGGCAAAATTCTGACTTGATTATTATTGCAGCTCGTCCGGCTATGGGAAAAACAGCTTTTGTGCTTTCAATGGCCAAAAATATGGCGGTGGATTATAATATTCCGGTAGCCGTGTTTTCGTTGGAAATGTCGAATGTGCAGTTGGTCAATCGGTTGATTGTAAACGTTTGCCAAATTCCAGGTGAAAAAATTAAAAACGGCCGTCTGGAAAGTTATGAATGGGAGCAATTGAATGTTCAACTTAAAGATTTGCACGATGCTCCGATATACATTGATGATACGCCCAGTTTGTCTGTTTTTGAATTGCGTACAAAGGCCCGCCGGTTGGTGAAAGAACACCATATTAAGTGTATTATTATCGACTATTTGCAATTGATGAATGCAAGCGGTATGACTTTTGGCAGCCGCGAACAAGAGGTAAGTATTATCTCCCGTTCATTGAAAGGATTGGCTAAAGAACTCAATATTCCGATTATCGCCTTGTCACAGTTGAACCGTGGAGTGGAAAGCCGGTCGGGAGCCGAAGGGAAACGCCCTCAATTGTCGGATTTGCGTGAATCGGGAGCGATCGAACAGGATGCGGATATGGTTTGTTTTATCCACCGCCCCGAATATTATAAAATTTATACGGATGAAAAAGGAAATGATATGACCGGTAAAGCCGAGATTATTATAGCTAAGCATAGAAATGGAGCAACGGGAGATGTGTTGTTGAATTTCAAAAAAGACTTTGCCCTGTTCCAGGATTTGAGTAATGTGAAATTTGAAGAATTTAAATCCAGGTTAAATAGTCAGGCGGCATTAACCTCGAATCGACCGCCTTTTGCAGAGGCGCCCTATTCAAATGAAACCCCATTCTAGTTAGTAGTTATATTGTGTGTGTGGAAGGAGAGGCCCTCGTTGGTTTCTCTTTCTGCTTTTATAGAGAAGAAAAAGAGATTATATACGTTTGGTTTAGAATAAAAATATTATTTTTGCAATAGAAAATAGAAGTAAACACAACATGCACATTGACGAGAAAGTTTCCAATCTGAAAATATATTCAGAGAATGAGATGGATATTGTTGAAAATCACATAGAAAGGCATTTCGGGAAATTCGATGAAGTTTTTCACGAGATTGTCTCTCCGGATATCCATATAGATATTTGTATTATTCATCCTACACAAAAACATAATTACTATACATTGGTAACTATGGGAATGGGTGCACATGAAATGAATGTCCCCGAAAAATTACGCAATAAGAATACCCGCGCCGAAATTTTGGTTTCACTTCCTCCGGACTGGAATATTAAAAGTGACGAAGAACATCATTACTGGCCGCTTCGGTGGCTGAAAACTTTGGCTCGCCTGCCTATTGAAGAAAATACGTGGCTGGGGTGGGGGCATACTATTCCTAATGGAGAACCATTTGCACACAATACCCGCCTTTCGGGGATGATACTGGAGTTGCCCTACACTTTTGAGAAAGAAAGTATGACCTGTACATTACCTAACGGGGAAACGGTTAACTTCTATCAAATGATTCCTTTGTATGAGGAAGAAATGAATTTCAAAATTGAGCAGGGTACCGATGCCTTGTTCGAGTGTTTTGATGAAGGCTTTACTCCGGTGGTCGATATTAATAGAAAAAATTACCTTGAACGGGATGATTCGGAAGCCATCGGCACGCCCGGAAAATCATTTAATATGAGTATGGCTTCTCGTTCGGCTCATGTGACGCCTGATTTACAACGTTTGAAAACATACGATATTTATCGTAAAAAATCGACAAAAGATAAATGGCGCACCCTGTTTTGGGGGTTGTTGTTTGGCGGAATCACAGCATTCCTGATGTCAAGAGGCTATGTTTGGTGGTCTTTATTACCTTGTGTCATTGCTTTTTATAATTTGTTTTCATTGCTGACACAATTGGTTGCGACGCCTACTAAAGCTTTTCAATCGGGATTATTAGTGCCGGGCCTGGTTGTAGATGTCGATCCGTTGAAAATTTTAGTATTGGCCGAGATGCAAACCAGTGAAGATTTTCCTGTTTGCTGGGGCTTAAAAATGTTGAAATTGAAAGATTGGCCGGATACAATGCCCAATATCGGAGATAAAATACCTTGTGTTACACTGTTTGGCGGCTCGTATAAAAAAGTTTGGACTAATATGGAACCGCGCCCTTTGTTATGGGGAACCAACCAGCCGGATGTATTGACCAATGCTATTGCTGTATTTGAGGAGAGGGAGTGGAGCGTCTTGGAAACCCTGAAAGCCAAAGCGATGCTTAATCCCCGAATCGAAGAAGATGTGATGTATTTTAATGAAGATTTAACGGAACGGGAGGTTTAAAAACATTTTACGATCTAACTGCAACCTTAAACCTAAATCATGTTATTATGAAAGCATTACTTTCGCTCTTGTTTGTTCTGTCGTGCAATTTTACTCTTTTTGCAGGACATGATATTAAGTTTATTTATGGATCTGTTACATTCGAGTCGGGCGAACCAGCCATCGGAGTGTCTATTAGGTTGAAAGATACTTCTATTGGAACCGCTACCGATTTAGATGGGCGCTATTCATTACAAATTCCTGTAGGTTCACAGATTTTAATTTTTTCTTGTGTGGGCTGTATTACACAAGAAATAAAAATAGACCCGGATCGTACTGTTGTGGACGTTGTACTGAAGGAAAATGTTCATATGTTGGAGGAAGTGGTAACCATGGCGTACGGTACAACTGCTATGCAATCAGTAGTGACAGGATCTGTTGCCGGTATTGTAGCGATCAACCAAGATAGAACGAATGATAAGAAAAGCGGTTCTACGTGGAAGCGTTCGGGATTATCAGATAATGCCATTCGTCTGGAAGTGGGAGATAATGATTATCTGCCATTAGAGGCTGCTCAAATGGCAGTTCAAGTGGACGGATTCCGTGTTCGCGTCTTGATGGATTGTTTTTTTTATAACGATAAGCAAAACGGATTGGAAGGGACGTTCAAATTGCGATTGCCTACCGGTGCGACTCCTTATTATTTTGCTTTCGGGCAAACTACTTATTTGGATGAAAACGGCGATGAATATAATGTGGATGATGGAAAATTAACATCTCGCAAAAAATTACAGTTTCCATTCGCTAAATATACTTCTGATGCATTTTCATTGAAAACAGATGATATTGAAGATGCAAATGAACGAAGTTGGGACGATGTACGCAAAGCACGTATTGTATCCAAACAAAAAGCTGCCAAATTATATGAAGAAACGGTCAACGCTCGTATCGACCCTGCGCTAATGGAATGGACGGGTGCGGATCTGTTTACCTGCAGGGTGTTTCCTTTGCAAAAAGACCACTTGCATCGGGTAGTAATCGGTTATGACTTAAATATGACCGAAGCTGCTTCATTCAGGGAATGTGTTCTTACGATTCCCACTGTTGTAAAAGATTTTCAGTTGGATATGGATATGTATGCGTCTGATGCGATGATTCCGACAGTAACTCCACTGCTGGCTTCGTCCCAATCTTCCGACCGAATATATGTGTCGGTGAAAAATCCTTCGAAAAAGGCTTATACCATTCGTTATAATACGATTGCTCCGACTTTGCTGGTGGATGAAGATGAAAAATATTTTGCGGCTAATTACCGGATTGAACTTCCTGAAACGCTACAGGAAAATATTCCTTCAGATGCTATTTTTTTGCTGGATGTCTCCCTGAGTTCACAACCGGATAAATTTAATGTTTGGCTCAAATTATTGGAGGAAATTTTATCATCGAATAAAGATATTATCAAACGGTTTTCGGTAGTTTGTTTTAATATTGATACCTATTGGTGGTCGAGATCTTATGTGCGAAATAATTATTACAATCTGGATGCTTTTCTGCGATATGCAAATACATTAGCGTTGGAAGGGGCTACCGATTTGGGAACTGCATTAAAAGAAGCGTCACATCCGGCCTGGTTGAAAAAAAATGCGGCGAAACATCTCTTTGTGTTGAGTGATGCTGATTTTAATTGGGGTGAACCCAGTATGCAGGCATTGAAATTGATGGTTGCTCCGGGCGATCGTGTACATACTTACAAAACAGGATTGTCAGGTACAAATGCTGCAGCATTGGATTTATTGAGTAATGCTACCAGAGGCTTTGCTTTTACAGTAACCGGAGAAGAAGAAGCTGCATTGACGGCCAAATCATTCCGTTATCGTCCTTGGAAAATAGAATCGATTGAAGCCGAAAATGTAGAAGATTTTTTAGTGTCGGGACAAGCTTCCCAATTGTATAATGGGCAAAAGCTTATATTCGGAGGTAGGAATATTCCTGAAGAAAGCATTCGTATCCGGTTGAACAATGGATTGGAAACGAGGGAATTAGTGTTTGCTCCTTCTGATACGATTGTTTCAAACCTGGTGTCGCGAATTTATGGCGAATTGGCATTGTCGTCTTTGCAAAATTATGGGTGTCAAACAGAAGAAGCAACCGAGTCTTATTCTGTTCATTACCAAATGCCTTCTTCTCTTACTTCTTTTCTGATGCTGGAACATAATTCGGATTATGATGATTTAGGGATGGATGAAGATGAGGCCCGCTATTTTGTAAATGATCATACAGTAGCCGATGTATTGGAAAATCTGTTCCAACATAACAACATTCCAATGGGAGAAGGAAAGGCTGATTTTATTGCCTGGCTGAAACGATTGGCGGCTGAACATTCTACCATCCATTTTAATCCGGATAGTTTATTTTGGGAATATGTAACGTCATTACCCGATGAAGTATTCAATACTAAACCAAAATTGCTCACTTTTAGAGTGAAACTGCAAGAACAACAAACACCGGATGAACTAAATATGTTGTCGGAAGACGTTATTAAATATGACGATATGTTGCCGTTGGCCAACGATCGCAAATCACGTTATGGAAAAGCAGATGCTTTGAAACTATTCAGTTCGGTGTTGGAAAAGAATGCCGGCGATTTTACTGCTTTGCGTGATTTGACTTTTAAGTTGATGGAGTGGGGAATGAATGACCAGGCTTATAACCTGATGCGTCGTATTATTGCTGTGCGCGAATACGAAGCAATGGCTTATGCGACAGCGGCCGAAGCGTTGGGAAAAGCCGGACAAACAGATTTAGCTCTGATTTATTATTACATTTGTATGCAATCGGAGTGGGATAGCGATTATGGAAGTTTCCGGGATATTACCGCTTTGCAATGTTTACGTTATTTGGAAAAACACAGAAAAGAAACGAAGTCGCCAAACGGACAACAAGAAACGGCATTTGTCAATCGTTTTTATGACTCAATGAAAACATATTTGGATGATGAGGGTTTGTTGATTGATGCTGCAGATATAGTGGTGATTGTAAATTGGAATATTAATAATACTGATATTGACTTGCATGTCAGGGAACCCAATGGTGAAGAATGTTATTATGGTCATAGGAAAACCAGGTTGGGAGGTAACTTAACCAAAGATGTTATGGATGGATATGGTCCGGAAATGTATGTGCTGAAACATGCGGAGGATGGTCAATATAAAATTTTACTGAATTATTACTCGGATGATGCTGCCAGAACATCATCCAAAGCAAAAGCATACGTTGATTTTTATCGCAAATGGGGTCGTCCTTCGGAAAAATACGAACGCAAGACTGTCGTTTTAAATACAGACGGTGAAATGCAGGAGGTGTTTACATTTGAAGTGAAGACTACGATCAAATGATTGTTACTTACTTACCTGGCTTTTATTATTTTTGCTGTATTGGCTCCCATTTTTAACAGATAAACTCCCTCAGGAAATCCGGAAATATCAATCGTTGTAGTTGCCGAATGCGTAGAAACACGGGTCAACAGACATCCTGTAAGATCATATATTTCCAATGTTTGTTCTCCGGTGTTGTTTTCGACAGTTACAGTTCCTCCTCGCACAGGATTGGGATATATTTTTATTTTGTCATTTTTTATGTCGATTAGTGCAGAACTTGTATTTAATGTCCAGGTATCGGGCAATTTCCGGATGAATGACAGCGGTAAATCTGCATTGTAGATCCGTATTTCGTCTAAACAACCTTTGAAAGCATATTCGGTGGTATTATTGTCTTTACGTCCATATGTGATGTTTTTGGAAGAATGAGCGATGTTTCCGGAATGAGGAACATACGAAACCAATGAACCGTTAGCATAAATTTCTAAGGAATAACCGGTGTAAAGTACGGTAAAATAATAATACTTACCTGCTTCAAGAGGCATCGGAGCATCGGCATCTACAATGGCTTCCTCCGTTTTCAGCGTCCAGCGAAGTTTTTTTTCCGGGGTAATCGAAACTTTATAACGTTCTTCCCAGCTTCCGTGAGAAATCAGGAATTGCTCGTTTCCTGTCCAGTTATCCACTTTCATCCAGAAGCAGAGACTGATTTTATCTGTAAAATCCAGGGCTGTATTCCATGGAGTGTAAATAATATCGGAAGAGTTGCTAAAACGGTAGGCGTTTTGCGATATTTCGCGAGCATCATTGGTCAAGGTGGCGCCCGAGTAAATCCCGTGATAGGCATCGCTTGCCTGGTTGAATACATTCCCATTGAATGGATAATATATCAGGGGAACAGGTGTAGCAGCGCTTTCTGCTTTTACCAAAGCGTATTTTGTGCCGGTAATGAAACCTGCCCGGTTGGTTACTTGCAGGTTTACCCGATAAACTCCGGACGATGCCGGCAAATGCCACAGGGGAGAAGCTGATTCAGGATGATCCAATACGCCTTGATCGACACTCCATTGGTAAGCTGTGATGTGGTCGGACTGACTGATATCTGCACTTAGCCGGACTGTGACCGATGGGGCAAAAGGCTCTGCTGAGGAATAAGCAATTGTTGAAATAACCGGTGGAAGCACTACTTCATTTTCCACACGGATGCGGAGCGAATCCGAAATTTGTTTTCCTCCCGAAGTCGCCGTTACCGATAGTGTATGAAAGCCGGTGGAAGCCGGAGCGTTCCAGGTGAACGTATTGGCGCTTGCAGACGGAATTTCCGTACCATCAACGCTCCATCGGTAAAATACTCCGTAACCGGAGGGTACATTTTCTACTAAGCAATATAATTGTACGAGAGTATCAGGAGTTACTTCCGTTGCAGAAGTCGTCAGCGTTTTCATCCGAAAAATTGGATTATAATTATAACCGGCATGGTAGTCAATCACTTGTCCGTCTATTTTTTTTAACCGTCCGTCCTGTTGGATTTCTTTTCCTGAAGGATATATGACTGTCATTCGCACTTGACCGGAGTCGATGGTAAAGGTGCAGGATTGTGTTGCATTTTTAAATAAGATTGTTTCTGTGATGGCATCATATACATCGAAATTTCCCGTGGCAGGAAGGAGTAATTTCACTGACTTGGTTTCGCTGGCAGGATTGTAATACAGGTAAGCGGGATATTTATTTTCTCCAAAAAAATCGGTGGCGTTCAAGTCTAATTGTAAGATCCCTTCTACATTTGTTTTATCGATTAATGCCGCCAGATAGCCTACGCTTGAACCGCTATACAAGGACAGATTGGTCGCAGCCCAGCCGCCTTTTACTGCATCGCCCATGGCAAATGGTTGCTTTCCGTTCCAACGTTGCTTCATCGATTCGTAGGGAATGCAGGCGTCGGGATCATTGACGGAAGCCCAGGCATAGCTTTGAGCTTCCTGGTTTTCCACAGGCAAGGCATTCCAGTAGAAAAGCCGGCTGGCATTGGATACATTCAACATCCATTTTGCAATAGCATGGGCGAATCGTTTGTCGTATTTCACCAAAGGGACTAAGGCTGCGGCTTGTTGGAATCCATTCATCACAAAAGCGTAGTCGTCGGATTGGTCGTTGGCTTCCCCTATCAATCCGGAGACATCATAATTGCCCCAACGGCCTGTAATGGCACCCCAACCTCTCAGGTCGCCACGTTGAAAACACCAGTTGACTAATTTGGTGAGATCATAATTGGTGCCTTCGAGTGCATTCATTTTGGCCGCAATCAACGCTCCGTAAGGTAATTGCAATTCGTAGGAAGGATTGGATGTTTGCTTTTGCAGGAAATCGAGCGACAGTTGCGCTCCTTCCAAATATTTTGTTTCTTTTGTTTGAAGGTAGGCATGGTACAAAATCCATGCGATGCTGCCGGCTGATTCGGGTTCTTTTACTCCGCCGGTCAGTGGTTTTCCTGTTATCAGGTTAAATGCGCGGTAATTCATGTCGGGTGCAGTCCAGGGATTGGTTTTTCCTCCCAATTGATATGTGGCTTGCAACCAGCGGCCGGCAACGATGGTAAATTGTTTGCCGAACTCAGGATTTGTCTCCGGATAGAGATAATACAACTGATAGAAGTAAACATTGGGCATTATTTCGTACCACCAGTCGTTTCCGGTGGAGGCAGAATAATTATTAAGGTAAACATTCTGTCCGTTTTTTTTATTGAAAAAATCGATGGCTTTACCGACCCAATTGTGACCGGACGAAGTGGTTTTGTCAATTCCTGCCAACGAGGCGCCGACAATAGCCGGTAAAATATTAATTGCTTCCGCTTGTTTCCCATGCGTATTGGTTCCGACATACGTGTCCATGTATATGGGAGTTATTTCCGGATAATTTATTCCTTTTCCTTTCAGCGAAACCAAAGGAAAGAAATTACCTGTTTTTGAGGTGTCAAAAACCAAACGGTCGTAATTGACAGCCACTTGTTTCCAATCGCGCATTGCATAAGGAGACGGGAGATCAGGCATATTATCAATGCGCTGAATATTGATTTGTTGAGAGGAAAGACTACAAATCGAAAAGCTAAAGCACAGGATGGCAGATAGTTGTTTTATCATGAATGAAAATTTGAAAAAGCCCGACAAAACCGAGTAGTAATGTCGGGCAATTATTAAAATACGCTGAATGAATTATTTTTCCGTATTGTACAAATTAGAGATTTGTCCGGCATCCAATGCAATATTATAGAGTTTGAACTCATCCATAGAACCGATGAAATAATCCCAGGTTTCCGGAGTGTTCCATCCTTGCCAATCATAGTATTGCAGAGCGCCGGCATAAGTATTTCCTGCACCGATCAGGAATGGGATAGTATTGGTGAAAGGTGCAGCGATTGAACCGGATAAGTTTCCTTTTGTAGTATTATTCCATGTCTTGGTTAACACACCATTTACATAGAATGATAATTCTTTTTTAGATAAATCCAAGGTCACTACCAGGTGTGTCCATGCATTGTTTGGAGCTGAATTAGGAGTTTCGTTGTCTGCATCAGTAATTCCTACAGTTGTTGCAACTGTGAAGAATGGTTTGTTATTTTCCTGAACCTGGAATTTCCAATTATTCCAAAAATTTAGAGACGCAATATAGTTTCCTCCTCTTGTAACTTCCGGTTTTACCCATACTGCAACAGACATTGTATTGTTTAAGAAATCACTTGTATAATTGGTAATTTCCAGGTGGCTTCCTTTTGCAAAATGGATTGCTTTACCTTGTACGCCATCTACATAAGTCGGTTTGGAAGTGTCGGTACCGAAAATTTCGGACGGACCGGCTACCAAATTCGCTTTCAGAGCATGAAGACCGGTTGTTGTTAATTCGGTATTATTCGCTTCATCAAAACTTAAACCTATTACCAGGTTTTCTTCGGGAATATAGCTATAAGCTTGTTTCTCGAATATAGTTTTAGCGTTGTTTAGGTTCGCTACCACATTATTCACTTCTTGTTGAGTTAAATTAGGAGCAGCAGCAGCAACTTTCGCCAGATTTACCGCATTTGTAAAAGCAGTAATGGCTTCTTGTGGATACTCAGCAGTAGTTGCAGAGGCCAAAAGGTCTTCGCAATCAGTGATAAGAGCGTTCAATTCGGTTTTGTCGGCGGGAGTTGTTTTTTCATCATCGTCACCGCACGAAGTTAAAGGCAATGCACAAATGCTTACCATTGTCATTAACACAAAAAAGTTTTTCAATAAATTTTTCATGATTCAAATTGTTGATAAATAAATTAGTAAAATAGTTAATTAAAATACATATAAATAAGTACACTCTTTTACGTGTACTGTTTTTTGTTTTATCGGATGGCCTTGTTGGCATCTGTTTCCGCTTGCGGAAGCGGAAAATAATAACGAGGTTCCGTCCATTTGAAATCAGGCCCTAAGGCTGCTTCTGCTGTCGCTTTTCCCCAACGCATCAAATCAAAAAAGCGATGAAATTCAAAACCCAGTTCACGGCGACGTTCTTTTTGTATGGCGGTGCGCATGGTGCCCGCAGCGTTGGCATTGACAGCGCCAAGTCCCGCCCGCGATCTGACGGCATTGATGGCGATGGCTGCATTGTTCAGGGAATTTGTTCCTCCCGCTTCGTTCAGAGCTTCAGCTTTCATCAATAAAATGTCTGCCAACCGTAAATAGATATACGAGAGATTACCATCTCCTTTTATTCCTTTAGGAACTTCGGAAAGCGGCTGGTTGTGTTTTTTTACTAAATAACCGGTAGCCGTGGACCAGGAGGAAGAAAATACATCTCCATTCAACCAGGGTTTTCCATCGCGTCCAATCGAAGCATCCAAACGCGGATCATCTTCTCCGGTAGTTGTTTTTTCGTCAAACGCATCGACATAACTTTGAGTCGGAGCATTGAAATAATAGCCGTTTTCTACCGAAGGAGCAAACCATTGGTTCAACGAATTGCCGAGACCGGGAACTTGTTCGCTTAGATGCTGTATGGCAAATAAGACTTCTTTGTTGGTTTCCGCTCCGGATTTAAATAAGTCTTCGTAATTTGCGGCTAATTGATACATCGGACTTCCATCCTGACTTTTAAGATCCTCGATTCTCGCGATTGTGGTTAAACAATCCGACCATTTTTTCTGGTACAATTGCGCTTTGGCCAACAATCCGGAAGCTGCTCCTTTCGTTATTCTTCCCCTGTCGGAAGTGGAAGTGTAATATACAGGCAATATGTTGGCTGCATCCGTCAAATCTTTTTCTATTTGAGTATAAATCGCGCTTACTTCACTGAGAGGGATATATACTTTATCGGGTGTAGTTTGCGGTTCCAGTTTTAGCGGCACTTTTCCCCAAATATTGGTCAGGTTGAAATAAGCCAACGCCCGGAAAAATTTTGCTTCCGCTACGATCCGATTACGCAGATTTTCATCCATGTCAATTCCCGGGACGTAGGCTATGATGTTATTTGCGCGGGAAGCCAATGCGTAGCAAAATGTCCAGTAATTGATTAAAACACCATTGTCAGACGCAATGTTGAAGGCATCCACTAAACCGATATCTGCCTGGTCGCCGGGATTTCCTCCTTTGACGGCATCGTCAGAAGCTACATCGCCGAAAACCCATATCTGATTGTTGGCAGAAGTAAAACCGGCGGCATTATATACTCCGGTTAAAGCCATTAAGGCCGATTCTTGTGAAGTATATAACGTTTTTGTACTATACGCCCCTTTCAGGTCTTCCGTCAGGAAATCTTCACAGGAAGAAGATACGAGCGCCAGGATAACTATTGTGAAGAATATGCTATAATTTTTCATGAGTGTTGTTTTTTAGAATGTTAAATTGACCCCCATGGTGAACGTACGCGCCACGGGATAAGTTCCCCAATCAATTCCGGCAGCAATATCTCCTTCGGCGGCGGCATTGGCGCTGACGGTCATTTCCGGATCAAACCCGGAATATATGCTGAATGTGAGCAGGTTGGTTCCGGCAATGTAAACCCGTAGTTTTTCTATTCCCACTTTCTTTGTGTTGGGAATCGAATACCCGATTTGCAGATTTTTCAGGCGGAGATAAGATCCATCTTCCAAAAAGCGGGTGGAGCCTCTTACATTATTGGATTTGGCGCTCCAGGAAGCCCGCGGATAAGTATTGGTACTTCCTTCTTCTGTCCAGTGATTATCGAAATAGCGCTGAGTAACAGGAAATCCACGATAAAAACCTTCGATGTCATATCCTATCTGGGAATATATTTTATGTCCGAATGCTCCCTGGAAAAAGCAACTGGCATCAAAATTTTTCCAGTATCCCGAAAGATTTAATCCTCCGGCGAATTTGGGAATGGCCGAACCTACATGAACGCGGTCATTGGCGTCGATTACATTGTTGTTGTCCTGGTTTACATATTTTACATCTCCCGGTTTTACGCCGTTTTCCTGAAAAGCGGAAGTCAATATTTCTGTTTCATTTTGAAAAATTCCGGCCATTTCCAACATATAGAATGATCCTATGGGATAACCTTTTTCGGTGAGGGTAATGTAACTGCCGTTATCTACCCGGCCTCCTTGTATGGGCGCTTCCATTTCAGTCACTTCATTTTTAAGGTAGCCTGCATTCAATGCAATATTGAAGCCTTTCTCTTTATAATTTTTTCTGAAAAATATTTCCAAATCTACTCCCGTATTCAGCACCGATCCGTTATTGATATAAGGTGGCACTGTGTATCCGATGGAAGGAGGATAGGGAGCCAGCATCAACATGTTTTCCGATATTTTATGAAAATAATCGATCGTAAATCCTAATGAATTATTCAAGAATGCCATGTCGATACCTGCGTCAAACTGGTTGGAAGTTTCCCATTGGATATCTTCATTTCCCATTTCGCTTTCTGCATATCCCGGATTAGGGATTCCTCCAAAAGGATAATTATAATTAGGCCGATAGATGTCGGAATAAGCATACGGTTTGATATCCTGATTTCCTAATACTCCCCATCCAACGCGTAGTTTGAGTTTGTCTATCGCTTTAATATCTTTCATGAAAGATTCACTTTCCATATTCCATCCGGCAGAAGCAGAATAAAAAGTACCCCATTTGTTGTCTCCATAAAATTTAGAGGATCCGTCTCGTCTGACAAGTCCGGTGAAATAATATTTCTGGTCGAAATTGTAGTTGACCGTGGTGAAAAATGAAAGCATGGAAGAGGCTGTTTCTCCTTGAGAGGCGACTTTTTTCCCTTGTCCATTGCCTATATAGGCGAAATCTTTGTTTTGGAACATTTGATCGAAATTATTCAAATATTCGGCTGAATTACGATTGGCTTCAGTTCCCAACAAGGCTGTAATGGTGTGCTTTTCTGCAATAAGCGTATTGTAATTCAGCACACTATTTGCCGTCCAGTTGAGATGGGAATAATTTTCCAGGTTCAGGCTGTTCGGATTATTGATGCGATTGTCGGTTCCCCAGGTTTCATTGTAACTGCGGAAAGTTCTGTTTTTATAATCCATTCCGAACACGGTTTTCAAGGAAAGGTTCAACGGCAGTTTGATGATGAAATTGCCGGTGCCCAGGAACGTTTTTTCTTTGCGTGTACGGTCGGTATTATTGGTCCAGCCTACCGGATTGTATCCATCTCCAAAAAAGGTATCGTACATGGGGTCGCCAAAATATTCGCCGGGTTTGTCGGTATATTTTCCATCGGTTCCATATACAGGGGTGGCCGGATTTCTGAAGAAAGCATAACGTACCACGCTTCCTCCTTCACTGTTCCCATAACCGTCTCCCGAACTGGGAATGCTTCGGGTTTCCGACATGGACCCTGAAAGATTCATACCTACGGTCAACCACTGTTTGACATCGGAAGATATATTGGAACGAATGCTCGCTTTGTTATAACCACTGTTGAGAATGATTCCGTCCTGATCAAAATAAAGTCCGGAAATCAAATATGTAGTTTTGTCATTTCCTCCGGTAATGGATATTTCATGAGATTGTATAGGCGCTGTCTGAAATATTTCATCCAAATAATTGACATCCGCAAACTCTTTCAGATAATCTCCTTCGATCAGAGGTCTTTTGACGACCGAAACGGCGTTATCTGTACGTGCCGCTTCATTATATATGGAAATATAATCGGCAGTATTTACCATTTCCGGAACGCGAGCTACGGTTTGAATGCCGTATTGTCCGTTGTAGTTGACCTTTGCTTCTCCTTTTTTCCCTTGTTTAGTGGTGACCAGTACAATTCCATTGGTGGCGCGGGAACCATATATAGCGGCATAAGCGCCGTCTTTCAGGATGCTGATGCTCTCGATGTCGTTAGGTGAAATAGCATTAATGCCTCCTTCCACTGCGACTCCGTCCACAATGTAAACCGGTTCTTTTCCTCCGAAAATAGAACTGACTCCGCGTACTCTTACAGAAACGCCGGCTCCGGGCGCTCCGGTTGCATTGGTAACCTGTACGCCGGCCATACGTCCTTGCAAAGCTTGTTCGGGAGTGCTGACAGGCAATTTTATCAGGTCTTCATTATTTATTTTACTAACGGCTCCCAATACATCCCGTTTTTTCTGCACAGCATAACCCACTACCACAAATTCTTCCAGTTGATGGTCGTCTGTGCGCAAGGCAACATGCAGCTGTGTTTGGTTGTTTACCGGCACTTTTTGTACAACATATCCGATATAGGAAAACTGTAACGAGGCATTGGAGGCTACGGAAATAGAATATTTTCCATCCAGGTCGGTTATCGTGCCTGCAGTCGTCCCTTCTACAGATATGCTCACTCCTATGAGCGGCTCGCTCGTATTGGCATCTGTAACGGTGCCGGTTACAGTATGCTGCGCCCATCCCGCAAAAGGAAAAAGAATAGCGCAAATACAAATTAATAAATATGTTTTCATGTTCATCTGTTATTAAATTTCTCGTTTCATTTTCCGAATTCTTATTTATAAGCAACGTTGATTTTTTTCATTGTAACTAATTTGTTATCATTCAAACTTAATTTTGCACCGGAGGGCAATACTACAATTACCCGTGCTTCATCGGCCGGAATCAGGAACGATGCATCTCCTTTTATTTTTTGAGCGACATATTCTTTAGCAATGATGTCGAATAAATCCACTTCTTCCGCCGAGGTGTAACGAATGGTTTTGTCTCCCTGATAAGGATTGTAATATAAATAGACCGGATACGGTTTGTCTGCATAAAAATCCGTCGCATTGCAATCCAATTTCAAAATACCCTTTACATCGGTCGTATCGACGATAGCTCCAAATATTCCTACCGGAGAAGTACTGTAAAGACTGAACATGCTTTCGGGAGGATTATTGGGGTTCCATTTAGGACCATCTCCGATGGCTACCGGACTCACTCCTTTAAGCGCAGGTTTTCCATAATCGTCGGTTTTTCGCAAGCCTTCATACGCAACGATGCCCTGGGTTATATTTTTCATTTCGGGAAGCCATTGGTGCGTGTCATTTATTTCCAAAGGAAAAAACAGGCGACAGGCATTCGCATTGTTCAGCATCCATTTACCAACAGCGCGGGCAAAACGAGGTTCATATTTGACCATCGGTACCAGTGGCCAGGCCATTTTTATACTGTTCATCAGAAAAGCAAATCCCCCTCCGTCGGTAATGCTGCCTTGCAGTCCGCTTACATCATAATCGCCCCAGCGGTCGGAAATAATTCCCCAGCCGTAACGTCCGTCCGGATTTTTACAACCTTCGAAAGTCCAGTCAATCATTTTTTTTATATCATAATTTGTTCCTTCTTCGGCATTCAGGCGGGCAGCCGTATAAATACCCAGCGGCAGAAGGATTTCATAAAATCGGCTTTCGGTTTGAGATTCCAAGGCCTTCAATGCCGATTTAGCGCCTTGCAGGTAACGGGGATCTTTGAATTTCTTATACGCAGCATATAGCACATACGCATGTCCGCCCGCAGCATCCTGTTGTAAAGGAATATTGTTTACCATTCCCCTCATCTGGCTGTAATCAAAATAAGAATAGTTATAATCTCCGTTCAGCACAGAATCGGCTTTGAAAAATTGCTCGGCGATGGAGTGTTGTATGTGTTCCGCATTTTCAATTTGGGGGTACAAATCACATACGGCGTAGTATAGAGCATTCGGCAGCACATCATACCACCAGTCTCTGCCGTATCCTCCTCCTAATAACGCAACTTCCGGACAAGTATTGTTCATCATAATGTTCCAGCCATTATCACTGTTGAAATAATTCTGAACCATTTTTACATAATTGTATCCGTCCTGTTCCGATTTGTTGATTCCCACCAGACTTGCGCCGAGTATAGCCGCTAAAGAGTTGAGGCTTTCGTGAAATTCTCCGTTGTGATGCATCAACCCTTGCCGTACATCGTGGATAGCTGTATATAAACCGAAGGTAACCTGTGGCAGATTGCGTTGATTGGTATCAATCCAAATCATGGAACCGCAAGGCATATCAGAATTGAAATCAAAAGCAAACCGATCAAAATCAATTGCTTTTTGTTTCCAATCCAGTATTTTATACGGAGAAGGTATATGGGGCATTCCTTCGATGCGATCAATTTTCGTTTGTACTATTTTTTCTCCGTAATCTGACGTGGTCGTACATGCGTACCAGGTAATTACTGAAAATACTAATATTAAAACTTTTGCTTTCATTGTTATTGTTTTTATTCCGTATATCGATTTGTTTCCTTTGTAATATGTTTTGCCAACGGGATGGAGGCTAATTGAACCAACGCTACAATAACTAAGGCGTATTTCAGGGCAAAATCTTCCGATACATAAAAAGCGAGAAAAATAAACAACAGCAATCCGGAGGCTCTGCCTATAAATAATCCTATTTCATGGCTCAGAATATAAGCATATTCATTGCGGGATTCTCTTTTGGAAACCACATCGATTGTTTTCATCATAATCGGGAAATAGGCCAAATCGTGCAGCGGCTGGAAAAAAACCTTGCAAAGCACGAATATGATAACTCCTACTGCCGAAAACAGCACGGCATTGACCAGTGTGCCTATAAAAAAGACGATGATTCCGATCGCAAAAATAAAAATACGATGTTGAGGCTTTGCAATACGTCCCAATGCATAGACGATGATAGCGGTAATCAGTCCGCCAATCCCCTGGATAGCTCCGAGAGTGCCCTCATTGCCGACTAATTTCATGACTAAAATAGCCGGAGCTGTTACCAAAAATCCTTGAACTAAACCTTTTAATGATGCAAGGGATAACATTTTATTCCATAATTTGTCGAAACGAAAATATAAATATTCTTTTTGTTCCGGATTGTGGAAACTACCTTTGGATAAAATAATACAGGCTATAATCGTAATAATAAACACTAAGGTTGTCACAATCTGATAAGCGAAATTTACATCAACCTCCATGCCAAACAAGCCGCCGCGGGCTACTTTTCCAAGAAAAGCTCCCACCGCGATGGGAACGATAATGGAGCAAATGGAAAAGAAAAAAGACTCCAGACCGAAAAAATAATTCCGGTTTTCATCCGTAGTGGAATTTAATGCCAACAAATAACGGTTTGTCCAGAAAAAACCGGCTGCAATTCCCATAAAAAGGCCTGAGAGGCAAAGTCCAACAATTCCGGTAGCGTGAGCAGACATCATGACCAGCATGGACAATCCGCTGACTAAAATCCCGAAACCATATAAAAGTTTTACATTGAGTCTTTTTAATAATTCTCCGTTAATGACTGAGGCAAAAACAATTCCTGCATACATAGCCAATTGATACATGGCCACATACGACGGATTATTGGTGTTTCGCATAATGTAGGCTCCCACAAATATCTCTACAATGGGCAATACCAACGCAAAAAGCATATTGGTCAGGAGCAATATCCGCATATTGTGAGGTTGTTGCTTGAAGAACCTGAATTCGGCTGTGATTTTTTTGCTCATGATGATTATAATAATAAAGAATTCAATATCTCCCGGATAGAAAGGGTCGCTCCACAAATTACTTCATCGCTGGCGCCATAATATAAATGGATTGTATCTCCATCCACATAATGACCGTTGGTAAATACCACATTCCCAAAAAATCCCGTTTGTTCGTACGGGGCAACAGGCTCCATAATCGGATCCGTACTGCGGGCAAGCACAATAGACGGATCGTTTAGGTCAAGCAGGAGTGCTCCCAGACAATAACGATGATCTTTGGTGGCTCCATGATAGATTTCTAACCAGCCTTTGTCAGTTTTGACCGGAGCGGCTCCGGCTCCCACGCGGGCTTCATCCCACATACCGGGACGGGTTACGGCGATACATTTATGATTTCCCCAGTGTAAACGGTCGGGCGATTCGGCCAGCCAAATGTAATTTCCTCCCAGTTCGGGGCTGCTGGGGCGGTGCAAAGCATAATATTTTCCGTTGATTGGTTCTTCAAATAAAGCACAATCTTTATTGTGAGGAGGAAAAATCATTCCTTTGCGATCAAAATTTTTCCAATCGTTGGTACGAATTAACCCTACACCGACAGCAACAGGCGATACCTCTGTGAAAGTCAGGTAATATCCGTCGCGCATGGTGGCAATCCGGCAATCTTCTATGCCAAATGATTCCAAGTCTCCTTTTCCGAAAATCGGGGGAAATGCAGGATCTTCATAAAAATCGGTTCCGTTATCGCTGAAAACCGGACGCAGGTAAGATAAGGTAGTCAGGTAATTCTGTCCTTTGTAATTAATGACACGAGGATCTGATGCATCCAAATCGGGATCATCTTTATCAAATGATAAAACTTTTATCTCCCCTTTTTCATTATATACAGGAAAACTTATTTTTCCTTCGATTTGCCGGGGTCTTTCGGCTACTCTCAATAACAAGCCAATCTTGTTGTTGAAACGAAATACACCGGGATTTAACAAGCAGGTGATTTCCATGCCTTCTATTCCGGGATGCAAATCAGAGGGTTGTAATAAGGGATTATTTCCGTTACGTTGTGCAATATCCATGATACTAAAAGTGCTAAAATTAAATATTATACAAAGTAATGACATTTATGAATAGAAAGGAGTACACAGGATTTTCATTTGAGTAACCTGAATTGTCAATCCTGCTTTTGCGTCGGATAGTGTACCTTTTTGTAACAATTGGATACCAATACGGTCTGCTTATCCGGGTGAATTTGATTAATTTTGTATCTTATATTTGAAAAATCAATCATGAAACGAATTTTATTCGGATTGTTGATCTGTTTTTGTCACTCTGCGGTTGTTGCTCTTGCTTTCGATATTCGTCATCTGAGAAATAATGAAGGTTTGTCAAATAGTTCGGTCAATGCGATTTTCCAGGATTCTTCACAATTGATGTGGTTTGGAACATGGGATGGTTTGAATATGTACAATGGAACTGATTTCAAAGTATTTAAACCGGAACTGCATTCGTCCAATTCCATCAGCAACAATATTATCCGCTCGATCAGGGAACAATCGGAGGGCGTGTTGTGGATTGCTACCGACAACGGCATCAATCGATATGTAAGGAATGAAAACCGAATGGACCGGTATTTCTATAAAACGATGGGAAATCCTGTTTTTAAAGAACGTTCGTTCAACATTGTGCTGAATGATAAAAAGCAGGTTTTTGCACATGTTTATGGCGCCGGTTTACATATTTTCAATCCGGATAGCAACGCTTTTATTCCGGTTTTACCCGAATTGGTTTCATTTGTACAAAAAATGATCTTTGATAAAGATGGAAACCTGTGGGTACTGACCGATGACAGCTTGTTGCAGTTTGCATTTTCAGCAGAAGACCGAACGCTTCAATCCGTTCAAAAAAAATCTTTTGAATTATTGAAAAATATATCTTCCCTCTTTTTTGATGGAGATCATAAGATGTGGATGCAACAGCGTTCGGGACAACTTTATTGCTATGATACAGCCAACAGCAAATTAGAGAAGATTAACGCCTGGGATTATTCCGAACCCATCAATGCTATGCTTTTTGAAAAAACGGGTTGCTACATAGGTACTCCTAAAGGGCTCGTGTTTTTGGCTTACGATACGAATCAAATACAACCGGTAATGAATGGAATATCGGTTTGGTCGTTATTTCAGGGTACGCAACAAATACTTTGGGTGGGAACCGATGCCAAAGGGATCTTTTTACTAAGTCCTCCGGGCGAAAAATTTCATTCTTTTACGGAAAAAGAAATTCCGGCTTTGGCCGGCAATCCGGTGAGAGCGTTCAGCGAATCTGACCCTAACAGCTTGTGGCTTGGAACCAAAGGAGCGGGATTATTTCATATTGAGACTATCAGTAAAGAAAAAGAGAGTATTGTTGTCCGGCAACATTTTTCGACTGAAAACGGGTTGCAAAATAACTCCGTTTACAGCCTCGCAACTACCCGCACCGAGTGCTGGATAGGTACCGAAGGGGAGGGATTGAATTACTTTCATTTCAAAAGTAACCGGTTAGAATTATTGAAAGTACCCGCCGGTTGGAAAGATAAAAATGCTAATCCAAAATGTATTTACACCATTTATCCTCAAAACGATTCGGTAATTTGGGTAGGAACCAGCGGATACGGATTATACCGATTAATTGTCGATAAATCCGCCAGCCCTTATACTTTAAAATCATACAAACAATATGTGTATCAGAATAATTCAGGTAATATCAATAATAATATTGTATATTCCATTATTCCCGATGGTGATTCTGATTTGTGGATAGGTACCCGCGGAGGAGGATTGAACAGGTTGAATATCAACGAAGGAGTATTTACTCATTATCGTCATTCAGTCGAAAATTCATCGTCTTTGAGCAGCGATGATGTGCTGTGTCTTTATAAAGATAAACAGGGAACCCTTTGGGTCGGAACCAGTATCGGATTAAATCGCCTGGTCGAAATCAAAGCAAAAAATGCTGTGTTTGAACGATATACCGAAAGTGAAGGGATTCCTAACAATACGATTCATGGAATTTTGGAAGATTCAAATAAAAATGTGTGGATTAGTACCAATAAAGGAATTGCTAAAATTACCCCGTCTTCCGGAAAAATCGTCGCCTATTTTGCAAGCGATGGCTTGCAGGATAATGAATTTTCGGATGGAGCATATTATTGTGGTCAACATTCCGGTAATTTTTATTTTGGCGGAATCAACGGTTACAGTAAATTCAATCCTTCCAAAATCACTGATGCCGACTATATGCCTTCCTTGTACCTTTCGGCTTTTTCGGTCAATAACCAGGAAGTTTTGCTGAATGACTACATGCATACATCGCATGGGAAATCATACCTGGAAATGGGATACAATGAGAAATTTTTCAGTTTCAAATTTACTCCGTTGGATTACCTGGCTGCTTCTAAATGCGAATTGGCCTATAAACTGGAAAATTACCAAAACGAATGGGTGATGCTGGGTACTTCCGGTACCATTGTGTTTAGTAACCTGCCTGCAGGAAGTTATGTGCTGAAAGTGAAATGGAGCAACGCTGATAAAAGTTGGAGTTCTGCAGAATATACGATCCCTCTCAAAATACTTCCTCCTTACTGGAGAAGTTCCTGGGCGAATATCGTTTATGCATTGTTTGGATTATTGATTTTGTATATTATTTACCGGGTGGCCAAACAACGCATTAAATCCAAACAAGATTTACAATTGCAACAATTGGAAAAGAAGCAAATCGAGGAAATTCACCAGGCGAAATTACGTTTTTTTACCAACATTGCACACGAATTTTGTAACTCGCTGACTTTGATTTACGGACCTTGTGAGCAGTTGCTTAAAATCAGCGACAATTTTTTGGTCCGGAAATATACCCATATTATTTATTCTAATGCCGAACGGATGCAAGGACTGATTCAACAATTGATGGATTTCAGGAAAGTGGAGACCGGTCATTTGGACGTAGTCATAGAGACGATTGATATTCAGGAATTTGTGCGTTATACAATGGATCATTTTACCGATATTGCAGAGCAGAAAAATATCCACATTGATGTTCTGATTCAACCGGAGATCTCTTCCTGGGCAACCGACCGCAGCAGTTTTGAAAAAATCTTGTTCAATCTGCTTTCCAATGCATTCAAATATACGCCGGAAGATAAAGATATTACCATTCAGGTCGGACGTAAAGAACGTTTCCTGCAGCTGATAGTGACTAACACAGGTATAGGAATCAAGCCCGAAGATCAAAAGATGATTTTTAATCGTTTCAAAATGCTGGATCGCTTTGAAAATCAACTGTCCAAAGGATTTGTCAGCACAGGTATCGGTCTGGCTCTTTGCAAAAGTTTAGCTACTTTGTTGCAGGGTTCCATCCGGGTGAAAAGTGATGCTGTCAATTATACTTCATTTATCGTTGAACTTCCTGAAATGAAAATTCCGGAAAAGAAAGTATCGGATCTATCCATTGCTCCCATCTCGCTGTTGCTACCCGACAAGAGCGGAATTCCCGGCGAAAAAATAAAGGTGTTGATTGTAGAGGACGACAAAGATATCCGAGATTTGTTGCATGATACGATGAAAGAAGAATATGCTATCTCTGAGGCGGCGAATGGCATCGAAGCCCTGGATTGCATGAAAGGCGAAATTCCCGATATCATCGTTACCGATATTTATATGCCCGGAATGGATGGCATCGAATTTGTCCGCAAATTGAAAGAACAGGAAATGACATCCTTTATTCCTGTAATATTTTTATCCTCCGAATCTTCGGAAGAATTGCAATTGACAGGAATACGTGAAGGCGTAGATGCTTTTTTGAGCAAGCCGTTTCAAACCAAACATCTGGAAGCTGCTATTGATAATATTTTGCGGACAAGGAAAAAACTTAAAAACTATTACGATTCTCCTTTTGCGGGAATCGAACCCCTGGACGGTAAATTAGTACATCGTGAAGAAAAAGAATTTATCCTGAATTTAACTAAAATCATTTTTGAAAATCTGGAAAAAGAAAAATTGTCCCTCGACATGTTGGCTGCCGACATTCGCATGAGCAAAATACAACTCTACCGGAAGCTGAAAGCCATAAGCGGACAAACTCCCACCGAATTTATCCGGCAAATCCGGCTCAAACAGGCGGAAAAATTATTACGAACCACCAACAAGACTGTGCAGGAAATTATGTACAACTGCGGATTCAACAATAAAACGTATTTTTACAGGGAATTTGCAAAAATGTACCACAAAACACCCAAAGAATACCGGAATAGTATGCCTTGAAAATAAGTGAACCTATCGGATCGTTTTTTTGTTTTATTATACCGCTAAACGGTAAAGTAATTGGAGGTTAAACAGTTTTCAATAAAAAACGATAAGGTATGAAAACAAATACATTTGATTACGCGGAAGGGGCATATACTTATGTGGTTCAGGCTTCAGATGTCGGCACTATTTATTTTGTTTGTAAATTTCATGCAGCAATGGGTATGAAAGGCAAAATTGTTGTTACAACCCGCTATGAAACAGAACATTGATAAAATTCTCCTGTATGCCGTAATAATCGCGTTCTTTTCGCTGTCGATGATCCTGCTGTATGTTTTTTACAAACCGCACCGGAATATACAGCGAGAAGAACTGATTATTATTTCTGCCGAAGCGCTTACCGGAGAATATGAAGAAGATAAAGAGGCCGCCAATATTCTTTTTTTTGATAAAATGTTGAAAATTAATGGCGTGGTGAAAAATATCGAAGAGAATAAAGCCGGAAAACATATACTTACCTTGTCGGGGAAAAAAATTATACCGGGAGTGAGAGCCACTTTACGTCATAATATGCCGGTTCGAATAGGGGATACGGTTACGTTGAAAGGACATTGCACGGGTTTTTTAGACGATGTGATCATCATTGATTGTTTATTTGTTGACAGATAGATCAGACGATGTTTGAGATTGTTCCAATCCGATCGTTTGGATCATTTAGTTGTGCGCTTTTGTTTTATCTTTGCAGTCAACAAATGAAAGATAGAAAGTAATTCTATGAATGTTGAAATAATTACCATTGGCGATGAAATTTTGATTGGCCAAATTGTGGATACCAATTCGGCCTGGATGGCGCAACAATTGAATGCAGGCGGTTTTTCCGTAACGCAGATTACTTCTGTTCCTGATATTCCCGGATGTATGAAAAATGCTTTGCATCAGGCATTGCAGCGGGTGGATATCGTGTTGCTTACCGGAGGATTGGGACCGACTAAAGATGATAAAACATTGCAGACTCTTGTGGAATATTTTAATACCCGGTTGGTTTTCAACGATGAAGTATATGCTCATGTGGAAATGATTTTGTCCCGCTCTAATTTGAGTATGAACGAATTGAACCGCTCGCAGGCGTATGTTCCCGAAAATGCTATTGTCATTCAGAACCAGGCAGGCACAGCGCCGATTACATGGTTTCAACAAAAAGGCAAAATAGTGGTGTCGATGCCGGGTGTACCGGCAGAAATGCAATGGGCTATGCAGCACGAAATTTTACCGAGATTGAAAAAGGAATCGCATGCTAAACCATTGTTGCATAGACATTTTCTGGTATATGGTTATCCCGAATCGGTCTTGGCAATCAAATTAGAAGAGTGGGAGAGCGCCTTGCCTCCTTTCATTCGCCTGGCTTATTTGCCGTCTGTCGGATTGGTAAAACTTCGATTGAGCGCCGAACAACAAGAAGATGTTGTTGTAGAGCGGATGATGAATGAAAATGCAGCAAAACTTCATGCCATTTTAGGGAAAGCCATTCTTACTGACGAAGACATTTCATTAGAAGTATTCATCGGAAATTTATTGAAAACTCATGCTATGACATTGGCTACTGCAGAAAGTTGCACCGGAGGAAAGATAGCCCATCTGATTACTTCTGTTGCCGGAAGTTCGGCCTATTATAAAGGAAGTGTGGTTGCTTATGATAATGCGGTAAAGGAACAATTACTCCAGGTGTCTTCGGATGACATTGCCAACTATGGCGTGGTATCCTTACCGGTAGCAGAACAAATGGCTAAAGGTGTGTTACAACTACTGGATACCGATATTGCCGTGGCAACCAGCGGCATTGCCGGTCCCGACGGAGGAACGGAAACCAAGCCGGTTGGAACGGTCTGTATAGCCGTCGCAACAAAAAACAAGGTCATCAGCCGTCAATTTTTATTTGGAAAATTGCGGGATAAAAATATTACACGCTCCACTGTGGCGGCGTTGGCAATGATAAAAGAAATTATTGAATCTTGAAGAAAAATGCGTAACCTTGTGGTAATGTTTTTTATGGAAAAAATATGACAACTTTAATTGTGAAAGACGATAGTTCGGATGCCCGGCAATTTCTTGAATTTGTCAGGACGCTCCCTTATGTGAATATTGTTGACAATGACAAAAAAGAAAATTCTATGGAAAAAGTGAAAAAAAATGTTGCAAAAACATTGAAAAAAACGGAACAGAAAAAAGATTTGATCCCATGTAAAGATGCAGATGACATGTTTAATAAATTAGGAATATAGACTTTATGCTGCAGCCCATTTATACCAAATAATTTGAAAAAAGCCTAAACCGATGTATTAAAAGAGGATATAATATTGACTTATTTAAAGAAGTTGCAATTCTCTTAATAGAAGGTTCTCCTCTACCGTTGAAATACCGGCCTCATAAATTACAAGGCGAATTTATGAATCATTGGGAGTGTCAGATACGTCCTGATTGGTTGTTTATATACTATTATGATGAAGCAAATTCCCAAATTATTTTTGAAGAAACGGGAACGCATTCTGATTTATTCGGATGAAAAAATGATTGTAAATATCACTGTTTTTTCAATACAATTGCTGTTCTTGCCGGCAGATACAGTTTCAACCATTCCTTTTTTTCTTTTGCATAAAGCGGATCATGATGAGTCGTATGACTGATCGAATCATCCATCAGGCCAAATCCTCCAAATTCTTTTGCATCAGAATTCAATATAACTTGATATTCGCCCGATTCCGTCAAAATACCGTATCCTGTAAATGATTTAACCGGATTGAAATTGAATACAAAGACAAGATCCTGGCGTTGGAATGCCAATACCTGGTCTCCATCATTGTCCCACAATTTAATAACAGGAGCCGACTGGAAATTTTTGACATTCTTGATTAGCTTAATCATGGCTTTGTCAAAATCATTCAGAAAATGGTACTTCAACTCCTTATTGTCGGCCAAACCCCATTGCCTGCGGGCATATTTGTACGACCAGCCGTTGCCTTCGCGCGGAAAATCAATCCATTCGGGGTGACCGTATTCATTTCCCATAAAATTAAGATAGCCGCCATTGATAGTGGAAGCCGTCACTAACCGGATCATTTTGTGCAGTGCAATGCCTCTGTCAACGGTCATATTCTGGTCGTGTACACTCATGTGCCAATACATATCGGCATCGATCAGCCAAAAAATAATCGTTTTGTCGCCGACTAATGCCTGATCATGGCTTTCTGCATAACTGATTGTTTTTTCATCACTTCTGCGGTTGGTAGTTTCCCACCAGATTGCAGACGGATGCCAATCCTGATCTTTTTTCTCTTTCAGCGTTTTGATCCAAAAATCGGGAATATTCATTGCCATCCGGTAATCAAATCCATATCCGCCATCTTCAATTCTGGCAGCTAATCCGGGCATACCGCTTACTTCTTCGGCAATGGTAATGGCATCCTGATTTACTTCATGGATCAACCGGTTGGCTAAGGTTAGAAAAGCGACCGCATCCACATCCTGATTGCCGTTGTAATAATCTCCGTAATTGGAAAAGCCTTCACCGAGGCCGTGACTGTAATACAACATGGAAGTGACGCCATCGAAACGGAAGCCGTCAAATTTATATTCTTCAAGCCAAAACTTACAATTGGATAATAAAAAATGAAGTACTTCATTTTTACCGTAGTCAAAACACAGGGAATCCCAAGCCGGATGTTCGCGGCGGTGATTGCCATGGAAATATTGGTTGTAAGAACCGTCAAAATGTCCCAATCCTTCCATCTCGTTTTTGACCGCATGAGAATGTACAATGTCCATGATAACGGCCAATCCCATGGAATGGGCGGTATCGATCAGTTCCTTCAATTCGTCGGGAGTCCCGAAACGGGAACTGGCTGCAAAAAAACTGGAAACATGGTATCCGAACGAACCGTAATAAGGATGTTCCTGTATTGCCATGATTTGTATGGCATTATAGCCGTCATTCACGATGCGTGGCAGGATATTGTCTTTAAATTCTTTGTAACTTCCCACCCGTTCTTCTTCGGTAGCCATACCGATATGACATTCGTAGATCAATAAAGGAGCGGTATTGGGTTTGAATTTTTTGGTTTTAAAATGGTATGGTTTCTCCGGATTCCAAATCTGTGCGCTGAAAATATGGGTTTGATTATCCTGAACTACTCTTCGGCACCAGGCCGGAATGCGTTCTCCGCTGCCACCATTCCAATGAATCAATAGTTTATAATAATCGAGATGATGCAATGCATTTTCCGGCAGGGAAATTTCCCAATTGCCGTGTTCGGTACGCGTCAACCGGTATGCTTCTTGTTGCTGCCAATCATTGAACGAGCCGATTAAGTAAATCGCGGTCGCATTGGGCGCCCACTCCCGGAAGATCCACCCCTCCTTTGATTTGTGCAATCCATAGTATAAATAGCCGGATGCAAAATCACTCAGACTCATTTTGCCGTTTTGCGTTAATTGCCGTTCTTTATTAAAAAAATAATCATAACGACCTTTAATTGCCGGTTCGTACGGAGCTAACCATGGATCATTCTTAATCAGATTCAATGTTTTCATAATTGATGTCTTTTTGATAGAACACAGATAACACGGAATACACAGATTTTCACTGTTTATTAAAAAAATCTGTGAAAGTTCGTGTGTTCCGTGTCATCCGTGTTCTATTTGATTGAATTGCAAATATACATTAAAAATTTTTACTTTTGCAGTGTTAAACAAAACTATATTTTAGATGAAAATACAACTGATTGTTGTTGGAAAAACTGTTCAAAATTTTGTACAACAGGGTTTTGATGAATTTTCCGGCCGGTTGAAACATTATCTTTCGTTTGAAACGGAAACGATTCCTGAGTTGAAAAATACTAAAAATCTATCTTTCGAACAACAAAAAGAAAAGGAGGGAGAATTGTTGTTAAAATATTTTCAGCCGGGCGATTATATTGTGTTGCTGGATGAAAAAGGAAAAGAAATGTCGTCGGTACAATTCGCAGCATTTTTGGAAAAAAAGATGCATGTAATTTCCAAAAGATTGGTTTTTGTGATTGGCGGTCCTTATGGATTTTCTCCTAAAATATATGAAACGGCACACGACAAAATATCATTATCGAAAATGACTTTTTCACACCAACTGATCCGGTTGATCTTTGTGGAACAACTTTACCGGGCGATGACGATTTTAAATCATGAGCCTTATCATCACGAATGATAAATTACGAAACACCCTGTATTGGCCTGCTACAGATCGGCCAACTTGCTGTAATTTTCGCTTTTCCCGAAAACAATAAGTAAATCGCCTTCCTGGAACACTGAGTCCTCTTCTGTCGGATCTAATAAGTCCCATTTTTGTTCCGTTATGCCGAAAATATTTTTCTTATCTTCCAGGCGGAGCGTACCTATTAATTTCAGGTTAAAATCAGATTCAAAATCAACATCATTGATCATTCTTCCCACCAAAGCTTCCGGGATGTGTATTTGCACCACATGATGGGTAGGAGTAATTTTGTACCAATGGTCGAGTTTTTTGCCCAATAACAATCCGGCTGCATATTTGTTTGCATAATTTTTTTCGGGAGAAAGAATTTCGGAAACACCAATAGCGGTCAAAACAGTTTCATGCAAAGGAGAAATAGCTCTGACAATCAATTTGTTGGTTCCCAATTGTTTGATAATGGCCGCCGTTTGTACCGATAATCCAAAATCTTCGCCATAAGTTACGAACACAGCATCTGCTTCTTTCAACGGCAGCGTGTTTAATGCATTCATATCTTTGGTATCCATGCAAATGGCTGTTGCTATAAGCTGCTTTACAGCATCAACTTCATGCATATTGGCATCAACTCCAATTACTTCGTTTCCTGCTTGCGTGAAACTTTCCGCCATTGCTTTCCCTAATTTTCCCAGCCCAATAATAATGTATTTCATCATAAATAATTTTTGACACTAAAACATTTTACTTCATTTTCTTCATTCTTTCATTTTCTTCATTCTTTCATTTCCTTCATTTCATCCAATAATCACTCCCGTTTTCGGATATTGATATTGTTTTTCTTCGTATCGTTTCAACAAACCGCTCAGGAATGTCAATGCTCCTATTCTTCCTATAAACATACAGGAAATAATGATGTATTTGCCGGCATCGCTCAGGTGGGGCGAAAAATTCAGACTGAGTCCAACCGTGCTTAATGCGGAAACGGCTTCAAACATCAGGGTGAAAACAGGAATTCCTTGTTCTGTAAAAGTCAGTAGCCCGACAGCAATACACATCCAGGTCAAATACAGGCAGATGACGCCAAAAGCCTTTTGCACGGAATTGCCTTCGATTTCTCTTCCTTCGATTTCCAACTGCTGTTTTCCCCGGGCTGCATTAATAGTTGCCAGGAATCCGATAGCAACAGTACTGGCTTTCATTCCTCCGCCGGTGGACATCGAACCGGCTCCGATCATCATGAGTATTAATGTAAAAAAAAGAGTTGACAATGAATAGTGATCCATATCAATAATCGAAAATCCGGCTGTTCTGGGAGTTACTGCACTCAAGAATGCTCCCGCTAATTTCCCTGAAAAATCTAAATGTTTGAATGCGTGGTTGTATTCGGCCGAAAAGAAAAAAATAGTACCGGCAACCAGTAAAATGCCTGTTGTCACCATTGTAATCCGGGCGTGCACGTTGATAATTTGTGTTTGGTGAACATAATGCTTTTGTTTTCCAATGATAATATGGAAAATGTTGACCACAAAATGCCGGAGTAATTTCATGTAATTCAATACAATGGGAAAACCCAATCCTCCGAAAATAATCAGCAAAGCAACGCTATATTGTGCCGAATAGTTATGGACAAAAAGAGGGTTCGCCAAATTGTCGGGTACAATGGAAATCCCGGCATTGCAAAAAGCAGAAACAGAATGAAATATGGCAATGAAAATTTTGAATTTTAAATTGTATTCCGGCGAATCCTGAATACTCTGTAAAATCCAGTAGGCGCCTAACGCTTCAATCAATAAGGTTACGACAAGAATGCTGACCAATACTTTGAAGATATTTCCTAAATTGTCTTCGTTCAGAAAATCCCTCAACAATATTGAACCGCTGAAACTCGATTGCCCCATAAATGACAAGGCAAAAAAGCTGGTAAATGTCATGACACCAATGCCTCCTACTTGTATTAAAAACAAAATGATTAATTGCCCGGTGATTGTAAATGTTGATGGGATGTCGATTGTGCATAGTCCTGTAACACAAACGCTTGATGTTGCTGTGAACAAGGCATCGGTAAAACTTAAATCTCCACGGTAGGCATGAGGCATGCTTAATAAAATAGTACCCAGTAAAATCAAAAAAGCAAAACTGGAGATAAATAATAATGCCCAATTCAGTTTACTGCTTAATGTTTTGAAAATGGATTTGGAAATCTGAATCAGGGACAATATTCCCAACAATGAAAATATCAGGTAGGGACTGTGGGAAAAACGCAGAATGGAAGTCTGGTCTCTTGTCTTTTCCGGAAAAAATACAAAGGCATAAAGCTCAACCAAGAGTATAACATAAGCAATCAGGTCAACGATGAATAATTTTTCCTTACAGGCTTCTTTTATGTGTATGGCAAACCGCAGAGTCGCTCCTATAAAAAAAACACATAAGAAAGATATGGCAATGACAATGGAATTTTTTTGAACCGTATGATTTAAATCATACCCGATGTTCAATATGATAAGGAACAACGATGCTACACTCACCAAAAATAAAATAAGATTGGCGGCATACATCATCTTTTCCCTGAATTTCAGAAAAAACAGACGGGCATAATACCATGCTTCTTTGAACCACATGTTGACGGGTCGATTTCTTTAATCTAAAAAACACCCGGTTTAGCTTTTTGTTTTGATTATTAATTTTTCCAGTAAATCCGGTCGTTTCATCCGCAAGAGCGATTGGGTGATTTGTTTCCGGTAATTGTGGTCATACCAAAAGAAATATTGTCGTTGGTTTAATTTCTCATCTTTAGTTTTGGCTGTATATACGGGCTTCATAGTATAAGGGTGATAACCGGTATAATAGATTTCTGAAGCTAATGTCATCGGCGTTGGTGTGAAATCCTGTACTTGTTCCAATTGAAAATTCAACGATTGGGCGATGATGGCTAATTCGGCCATGTCTGTTTCGGTACAAGCCGGGTGCGAACTCATAAAATAAGGGATCAACTGTTGTTTGAGACCTTGCTCCTGATTGATTTTATCAAATATTTTTTTGAATTTATAAAAATCGTCAAAAGAGGGTTTCCGGATGCAATTCAATACTTCAGGAGCAGTATGTTCCGGAGCGACTTTTAATCGTCCGGAAACATGTTTGGATATTAATTCCTGCGTATAATCACGTGCCGATTTGTTCAGATTGCCATCCTCAAACTGGGTGACCAATAAGTCATAACGAATTCCACTGCCGACGAATGATTTTTTGATGCCTTTTACCTGATCGACGTCTTTATATAATTCCAACAACGGTTTGTGGTCAGCATTCAAATTATTGCAGATTGAAGGGAAAATGCAGGATGGTTTTTTACACTTTTTACAGATATCAATGTTTTTTCCCTGCATTTGATACATGTTGGCCGATGGACCTCCCAAATCGCTGATATATCCTTTGAAATCGGGCATTTCTGTTACCGATTTCACTTCATTTAGAATAGAAGTCCTGGATCGTGAAGCAATGAATTTTCCCTGATGGGCCGAAATGGTACAAAAAGCGCAACCGCCGAAACATCCTCGATGGATATTTACAGAATGCCGTATCATTTCGTATGCAGGAATAATTTTTCCTTTATATTTAGGATGGGGAAGGCGTGTGTAAGGTAAATCAAAACTCTTGTCGATTTCGTCCGTCGTCATCGGAGGAAAAGGAGGATTTACAATCATGAATTTTTCTCCCGTTTGTTGGATAAGACGGGAAGCATTCATCCGATTGGATTCTTCTTCTATGTTCCGGAAATTTTGCGCTTGTTTTCTTTTATCTTTTACACAATCTTCGTATGAAAACAAAACAACGTCATGGTCGTGTTTATCATATAACTGATCCATGATCACCGTTTGTGGAATGTCTTTTATATTGTTGAATAATTCTCCTTGTAGCAGCTTGTTTATCAACCGGGTAATGGGTTGTTCTCCCATTCCGTATATCAACAGATCGGCTTGACTTTCAGACAAAATACCGGGCTTTAATTTATCCTGCCAGTAATCGTAATGCGACAAACGGCGTAACGATGCTTCTATTCCGCCGATGACTACCGGAGTGTCGGGAAATAGTTGCTTTAATATGCTCGAATACACGAGCGTGGGATATTCCGGACGCATATCAATTCGTCCGTCCGGAGTATAGGCATCATTGGAACGAAGCCGTTTGTTTGCCGTATATTTATTGATCATGGAATCCATGGCTCCTGCTGAGACGGCAAAAAATAGACGGGGCTGTCCCAGTTTTTTAAAATCGCGTAAATCATCGCGCCAGTTCGGTTGGGGTACGATTGCTACCCGCAATCCCATCGATTCCATTAATCGGCCGAGTACCGCCGCCCCAAAAGAAGGATGATCAACATAAGCATCACCGGAAAATAAGATAACATCCAATTCATCCCATCCTCTCAATTCGACTTCTTTTTTGGTGGTTGGTAACCAATCCGTCAGTTTCCACTCATGCATATATTATTCTTTTTTCTTCTCTCCACTCTCCATTCTCAATTCTCCACTCTACAAAGGTAATCTTTTTTGCTTGTTTATAATCCTTATTTTTATGTATGTAACGTTAAAATGTATGCAAATAATTGTTTATCCATGCAAATTAGCTAATTTTGTATTTGTAAACTACAGGAGGTTTAAACTTATGACTTTTCCAAGTGTCTTATATGTAAGTATAGGTTTCCTGTTATTAATTAAAAGATTGAGGATCAAAGCTATGAAGACAAGATTGTTTACCGTATTTCTGACATTATTCCTGGCCGGTACAATGACTGCACAGGATGATGTGTATTTTGATGATATTTATTACACTCCTACAAAGGAAAAAGAAAACAAACAACAAGTTCAACCTGCTAAAAAGGTAGTAACCCAATCTACAGAAGTAACTGCAGTACTGGAAAATAATCGAAATGTGGATGAATATAACCGGAGATATACTTCTGAAGATCAATATGTAGATGAACCTGTTACTGAAAACGACAGCATATTTGCCATGGAGGAAGGAGAACTGTCTCAACGCATTGTGAAATTTCATGATCCATCGAAAATTACTATCGTCGGAGCCGATAATGCCGATATTTATATAAGCGATGATGGATATATCATTGATTTTTCCAATGAACCGCAACAGCAATCCAATCTTTCCATTAACGTTGGATTTGGTTATGGCTACGGCTACGGCTACGGCTACGGTTACGGCTATGGCAGCTATTATCCATGGTACGATCCATGGTATGACCCTTGGTATCGGCCTTACTGGTACGGATATTATTCTCCATGGTATTATAGTAGCTGGTATTCACCTTGGTATTCACCATGGTATTATGGTGGAGGATGTTGTTATTATGGCCCGTATTATGGCGGAAATTATTATAGTAATGTACATTATTATTCTTACGGACGAGGTTCGTCGGCACGATATGCTTCAGGGCGTAGTTCGTCGAGGTATGATACTCCTGTAGGACGGTCTTCGTCTGATACCCGCTATTCAAGCGGACGGTCTTCGGATACTCGTTATTCAGGCGGACGGGTTTCTTCCCGGGATGGCGTGACCACCAGGAGCTCTTCCGGTGATGTCAGGTCTTCTTCCAGAACTTCTACACGTTCGTCGGATGATGCAGCTACTCGTAGTAATGGTACTACTGTAGTAAGAGAAAATACACGTACTTCCACCCGTAGTTCTTCGGTTACGTCCGAATCTACGACCCGTAGTACTGGCAGCAGAGAAGGCATTACTAATTCCAGAACAAGTACACGTTCTTCATCGAATGATCAACCATCATCCGTTACTACTCGTACACGTACCGGTTCGTCATCGACAAGCACGCGTTCTTCCGGCGATAGTTATTCTACTCCGCGTTCCAGCAGCAGCTCTTCCGGGAATAGTGGCAGTTATTCTGCGCCTTCTCGTTCCAGCAGCAGTTCGTCCGGAAGCAGTGGCAGTTATTCTGCACCTTCTCGTTCCAGTAGTAGTAGCGGTGGCGGATCTTATAATAGCGGTGGCGGCGGTAGTTCCCGTAGCTCCGGTGGTGGTGGCAGCAGCAGCGGTGGCGGCCGTTCTTCCGGCAGAAGATAATCAAGTAACTCTTGTCTTTTTTGAATATAAAATAACAACCTGGGAAATTTTTTATGTCCGGCACTACCAATGGTGCCGGGTATGAATTTCTGTAATTAAAAATATTGCAACATGAAAAAACAATTTATATTTTTCGCTCTATTGAGTTTACCTTTGGGCATGATGGCTCAATCGGAAATCGATGCGCTTCGTTTTTCAACCAATGAACTCACAGGAACCGCACGTGGAATGGCCATGGGTGGCGCATTTGGCGCATTAGGAGGTGATATTACCGGAATTGCCAGTAATCCGGCGGGAATCGGAGTCTATCGTTCGTCAGAAGTAGTTACTTCCTTAGATTTTGCATCGGTTGGCGTTAATACCAATTTAGATGGTTCTAAAAATGATGAAAGCAAGTTTAATTTTAGCTTTAATAATGCTGCTTATGTTGGATACTGCCCGTTGGGAGATGGCAATGTGAAAAGTTTTAATTATGGATTTTCGTATAATCGTTTGAAAAATTTTGGTAGAAATTATTTAGCTACCGGGAACAACCAGGGAGCGTCGCTTTCTGACTATATTGCAGGAATTTCGACGGCAAAGCATGTAAATGTCAGAAGCCTGGAAGGAAATTCCGCCTACGATTCGGGAGCGCCATGGTTAAGTGTACTGGGTTATCAGGGAGGTTTAATCTTGTTAGAAAATGGTACTGACGATGTCTATTGGTCTGCTTATAATGTCGGCAAACCTAATACTAAATTGAAAGTTTCTGAAGAAGGTTATATTAAGTCTTATGATTTTTCAGGAGGGGTTAATATTCTGGATCAATTTTTTTTGGGAGTGACTTTTGCGATAACTGATTTGTATTATTCCACAAACTCTTCTTATGATGAAGATTTTGGTGGCGGCGATTTTTTTTATTTAGATAATTATTTAGAATCGAAGGGTTCTGGATACCAGGTTTCTGTTGGCGCAATTTATCGTCCAATCAATGAATTACGATTAGGAGTTGCATATCATTCCCCCACATGGTATAGTCTGACTGATTTGTATTGGGGGCAGACCGGTTCTTATATAAATGGTTTTGATCCAATATTTGCCAGCGCCCCACCTTATGATGAAACAGGGGTATATGATTATCGTTTTCAAACTCCGTATCAATGGACATTTAGTCTTGCCGGAGTGATTGGCACTAAAGCCATTATCAGTGTGGATTATGAAATAAAAGACTATACATCCATGTCGTTTAAAGATACTTATGGATATAATTTGGAATGGGATCCTGATCAATGGATTAAGGAAGATTACCGGATGGCTTCTACCGTAAAAGCCGGAGTGGAATATCGTTTGTTTCCGGAAGTGTCTCTGAGAGCCGGTTATGCCTGGATGCAAAGTCCGTTGGAAACTTCATTTCGCGATGGAAACAAAGAAGTTATGACAGTAGGTACCATGCCTCATTATGTATTACAAGGAGATACCCAGTATGCCACTTTTGGTTTGGGAATTCGCATTACTCCACAATTTTATATTGATGGCGCATTCGTTTACCGTACCCAAACTTCGGATTTGTATGGATATAGCCCGATAACAGGTTTAATGTATGATACTGATACGGATCATCCTTCCAATCGTTTAAATGTGAATCCTGCCACATTCAAAGAAGAAACGCTTCGCGGCATTTTGACTATAGGATATAAGTTTTAAGCAAGATATGAAAAAATGTGAAAAAATTGCATAATATATAAAAAAAGCATACATTTGCATTATTAATATCTATATTATTCATTTTTAAATCTTTCTATTGCCTATTGTACACCATTACTTTTGAACCCCAAAATAGGAAAATGTAATGACAACAGTGTTAAGAGACATGACTGATGAAGAATTGGTCGGTTTGTATGCAACAGGTAATAATGCCGCGTTCGATGTTTTATTGAGCAGACACCGCAATGGCGTTTTTTCCTATATCTTTTTTATTGTCCGGAACCGCGAGCTGGCAGAAGACATCTTCCAGGAGACTTTTGTTAAGGCTATTGTTACTATTAAGCAAGGGCGTTATACCGAAACAGGGAAATTTAAAGCCTGGATCAGTCGTATTGCTCATAATTTGATTATTGATAATTTCCGTCAGGAGAAAAACGAGCAATTGGTTTCGAATGATGAATGCGAAGTAGATTTGTTTAATAACCGGAAATTGTCGGATGAAACTGTTGAAGATAGTTTGGTACGGGATCAAATTCTTTCGGATGTTCGTAAATTGATTAATTATCTTCCGGATAATCAGAGAGAGGTATTGATGCTTCGTTACTACCAGGATTTGAGTTTTAAAGAAATTGCCGATGTGACAGGAGTCAGCATTAATACGGCTTTGGGACGAATGCGCTATGCTATTCTGAATATGCGTAGAATAGCCGATGAGAAAAAAATGATTCTTACTGCCGATTGATACAATATAATGTAGATTGTTGCGTTTATATAATTGTTAATTAATAAATGCGCCTATGGATCATACTTCTACATCTGAAAATTCGAGTAAGTATCGTTTAAGTATTACAAACGAAAAAGTAAAGAAAAAAAAGCAACTACCGGGAAAATTAGGATTGGATCTCATCATGCAGTTTGCGCGTGTGTATCATGTAGAGCAGTCATTGCCTGCCGAATTATCCGGATTTGTGTTAAATTAATGTGTAACAAGCGGCGAGCAGCAGTGTTCGCCGCTTTTTCAATAGTCAATTCTCCATTTTCAATTTACAATGTATGTGTAAAATAGCACCTTCTCTATTGGCCGCTGATTTTCTGAATCTTCGGAAAGACGTTGAAATGATCAATCATAGCGATGCCGACTGGCTGCACTTGGATATTATGGATGGCGTTTTTGTTCCGAATATTTCATTTGGTTTTCCCGTTATTCAACAAATAGCATCCATCGCGAAAAAACCATTGGATGCGCATTTTATGATCGTAGATCCGCAACGCTATATTGCGGAAGCCAAACGATGCGGCGTTTCATTGATGAATGTCCATTATGAAGCTTGCGTTCATTTACATCGTACGGTGTGGGAAATCAAAGAACAAGGTATGCAGGCCGGAATAACGCTCAACCCGCATACGCCTGTTGAGTTGTTGGAAGATATAGTGCAAGATGTGGATTTAGTATTACTCATGACGGTGAATCCAGGTTTTGGCGGACAAAAATTTATTGCACATTCATTAGAAAAGGTACGCCGGATGAAAGAAATGATCCTGAGGAAAAATTTGAACACTTGGATTGAAGTGGATGGTGGCGTGAATTTGGAAACTGGCAAGCAATTGGTGGAGGCCGGAGCGGATGTGTTGGTAACCGGTAGTTTTGTGTTTAATGCTCCTTCTCCGGAAGATGTAATCAAGGCATTGAAAAACTGCTAACTGTCGCGTTATACTGTTTATAACGATTTTCTGATATTGAGTTCCCATGGATTCTCAATGGTTTTGATTCCTTTTTTGTTGATGAGCGAGGCCATCGTTTTTCCCATTAATTTGAAATCTGTAGATAACGTGGTAATGCCTCCGGCCAGTATTTCTTTCAGCGGCGTATCGTTGTAAGAAATAATTCCGAAATTTTTTCCTGCCTTCAACTTTTGTTTAGCGGCTTGTTTGAGAAGTCCCACCAGATCCCTGTCGTTGACTACCATATATACTTCACCCGTTTTTATTGTCCGGTCGTTGACATCGCTGGAGTATTCATGCGTGAAATGATATTCTTTGCAAAACCGGCATAGTCCCTGATATCGCTCCTGGGGTTCTTTCTTATCTTTTTGTACCATAATGATATGGCTGTATTTTTTAAGATTCCGGAGACCATGCACTAATGCTTCGTAGGTGTCTTTTTCGAAGTTTTGGAAAACAGACGAATATTTTCCTTTTAATTCCGGGTGGTAATGATCAAGGAGGAAGATGTTGCCGGAAATACTGTTCAATAAGGGTTCGATTCCTTCGAATTTTCCGGACATGATAATGTAAGTGGTGTATTTGCCATTGGCTTCATGGATCAACGTTTCAAATACTTTCCGGTTGTAGTTGTGAAAATAGAGATCTACAGTTGCCGAATCTCCGACAGATTCCATGAAAGAATTATAGATGTCTTCCTTGAATTCGTTTAGTTCGTTGAATAGTAGGAAGATATTGTGTTTGAAAGAAATTTGTGTGCTGGAAATATAATAACCGACTCCGGGATTGGATTCGATAATTCCTTTTGATTTTAATTCTTTTAACCCTGTAAAAACAGTATCTCGCGATAAATTGTAATGGCTCCTGAATTCGTTGACTGAAGGAATCCAGTTCCCTTTTTTGTATTGGCCCGAATTAATTCCATCAATGACATGATTGACAACCAATTTGTATTTGGATTCATTTTTTTTCATTTATCGGAGTTGACTTTTTTGTGCAAATATACAAAAATCGGATCCAACTGGTATGCTCCGGTGTTTATTTTTGAAAAACACATACCAGTACATACCAGTTTGAGAATTTATTCATATATTTGTAGCGCATCTAATCCTAATGTCATGAAAGAGGCTACTGTTTTTAGCATCGAAGAATTTGCTATCCATGATGGACCGGGCATCAGGACAACCATTTTCCTGAAAGGTTGTCCGTTGCGTTGCGCCTGGTGCCATAATCCGGAAGGCATTGCTCCGGAGCCTCAATATTTATACAAGAAAAGCGGAAGAACACTTTGTGGCTATACAATGGATTCGGATACATTAGCTGCGCAGGTTTTCAAAAATAAAGATATTTATTCCCTCAATGAAGGAGGTATTACGCTGACCGGTGGCGAGCCGCTATTTCAGGCTGATTTTGTTATTGAATTCCTTCAAAAAATACCATCCATACATGCTGCTGTCGAAACGAGCGGGTATGCTCCGGCTCCGGTTTTTGATAAAGTAATTTCCTGTGTCGATCTGGTTTTATTTGATGTGAAACTTACAGATCCGGTTTTACATAAGAAATATACAGGTGTGGACAACCGGTTAATACTGAAAAATCTGGAACATTTATGTGCTTCTCAGAAAGATTTTATTATTCGTGTTCCACTTATTCCCGGAGTAAATGATACGGAAAAAAATATGCAGGATGTATTATCTCTTGTAAAAAATGCAAAATCATTGCTCCGGGTAGAGTTAATGCGATACCATAAAACGGCCGGGGCTAAGTATGCTATGATCGGAAAGAAATACGATCCTCCGTTTGATCCGGATGTATCTCCGCATATTTATAATCCATTTGAAAAACACAATATAAAAACGATCATTTTATGAAGTCAAGAGTGAAAGGTTTGAAGGAGTATATTTTAGGCAAGAAACATCATCAATTCCGGCGTACTCCCGACGAGTTGGGAATGAGTCATCTCAACGAAACATTTCAAAAAGAAAACGTTCATCCTGTAAAAAGGTCTGCCATCTGTTTGGCTGTAATGCTCGGTAATGAAAATCCTGTGATTCTGCCGGGAGAGAAAATTGTTTTTACACGTACTGTATCTGCTATTCCGGAAGTTTTTACTACCTCTGAATGGGAAAAAATAAAACAAAAACATTACATTCATGAAAAAGGATATGTCTGTAATATATCCCCTGATTATGAATATACTTTAAAACAGGGTTTGGAAGCCCGTAAAATAGAGATTACATCGCGTCTGAACGACCGGGATGTCGATGAAGAAGGCCGTATTGTGTTGTATGCGATGTTGGATTGCATTACGGCAGTGCAGGAACTGATCGGAAAATACGAATCCCACGCTTTGTCAATAGGCGAAACAGAAACGGCAGAGGTATTACACGCTATTAAAACAAACGGGGCAAAAAGTTTCAGGGAAGCGCTGCAATTGTTGAGAATTCTTCATTTTTCTATTTGGGAAGCTTATAATTATCACAATACCCTGGGGCGGTTCGATCAGTATATGTATCCTTATTATAAATATGATATTGAAAAGGGAATAATCAGTGAGGAAGAAGCATTTGATCTGCTCGAAGAATTTTTTCTGGTTTGTAATAAAGATAGTGATTTGTATCCAGGTATGCAACAGGGAGATAATGGTCAGAGTCTTGTGCTGGGCGGCCGGAGCGTTTCCGGTGAATACCAGTTCAATGCTCTCTCCCGCATGTGCCTGAGAGCCAGTTATGAATTGGAATTAATTGATCCGAAAATCAATATCCGGGTCGATAAAGATACACCTGTTGACATTTATGAATTAGGTTCTCGATTGACAAAGATCGGCCTGGGATTTCCACAATACAGTAACGATGATATCGTGATACCGGGCCTGATGAGGAAAGGGTATTCCAAAGAAGATGCGTATAATTATGTCGTGGCTGCCTGCTGGGAATTTATCATTCCTAAAGTGGCGATGGATATTCCTAATATAGATGCGGTGGCATTGGTGGAATGTGTATCTGCCCAGATGGAAAAATTGCAGGATTGCAAAGATTATCAATCGTTTTATCGTTTGGTAGAGCAGGAAATTCAGCGCCGGGTCGATGTTATTTGTGAAAAACATAAGAATATATATATGATACCTGCTCCCATGATGTCGGTATTGATGGATGGTACCATGGAAAGAGCCAGGGATATTTCGGAAGGTTTGAAATACAATAATTATGGTATTCACGGAACCGGAATTGCAACGGCTGTTGATTCGCTTGCTGCGATAAAAAAGTATTATTTTGAAGAACAAAAAATTGATTATAAGACATTCACTTTGGCTTTGACCAATAATTTCAAAGGAGCAGAAGCATTGCAACAACTTCTTCGGAAGGAAGCTCCGAAAATGGGACAGGATGATGATTATGCCGATTTGATCGGAAAAGAACTATTGAATTCGTTCGATCAAGCGTTGTCTGGAAAGATCAACGAACGCGGAGGTATTTACCGGGCGGGAACCGGTACGGCCATGTACTATATCTTTCATTCGAAAAACCTGGGGGCTACTCCTGACGGGCGGAGCGCAGGCGAGGTAATTCCGGCTAATTATTCTCCCAGTTTATTTATTGATCAGAAGGGGCCTCTTTCCGTAATTAAGTCTTTCACAAAACAAGATTTACAGCATGTGATCAATGGAGGACCTTTGACCCTGGAGTTTGATCAATCTGTGTTCCGGAACGAAGAGAGCGTTACAAAATTGGGTATGCTGGTACGCACTTTTATTCATTTGGGAGGACATCAATTGCAGTTAAATACGGTGAGTCGTGAAAAATTGCTGGACGCAAAGATTCATCCGGATCATTACCATAACCTGATTGTCAGAGTGTGGGGATGGAGCGGATATTTTGTTGAATTGGATGAATGTTACCAGGATCATGTGATTGAACGAATTGAATTTGGAATTTAAATAAAAAAATATTGTTATGGAAAATCCGGTAAAATGGTATATGTTTTATGTCGCTTTTGTAGCGTCTTTGGGAGGATTACTTTTTGGTTTTGATACTGCAGTTATTTCAGGCGCTGAAAAAACGATACAGGAAATCTACGGTTTGTCAGATTTTAAACACGGCTTTACTATTGCTACAGCGTTGATAGGAACGATCGTCGGTGCTTTTGTTTGCAGCAAACCTGTCGAACGTTATGGCCGGCTCAATGCTTTAAAATTGATAGCATTGTTGTATTTTATTTCGGCTTTGGGAAGCGCCGTTATTATTAATTGGTATTCGTTTATATTTTTCCGTTTTCTGGGAGGCATTGCGGTCGGAGCATCATCGGTGGTGGGACCTATGTATATTGCTGAAAATTCTCCATCCCATTGGAGAGGACGTTTTGTCGCTTTTTTTCAGTTTAATATTGTGTTGGGTATTGTTATTGCCTATTTATCTAACTATTGTATTCATGGAATTGATCGCGACTGGCAGTGGATGTTGGGTATGGTATCGATCCCGGCCTTGATTTTCGGCCTGTTATTATTCACGGTTCCCGAAAGTGTGCGTTGGCTTGTAAAGCATCAACGGGAGAATGAAGCGCGAGTCATTATAGCAAAAATCGGCAATGAAGATGTAGAACAGGAATTGGCTGATATAAAAGAGTCTTTGGTTTCGACAAGTGATAACAGTGAAAAATTGTTCCAGCGTAAATATCTCAAGCCTATTCTTTATGCATTTTTGATTGCCACGTTCAACCAGTTGTCCGGAATTAATGCCATTTTGTATTATGCACCCCGTATTTTTGAAATGTCGGGAGTATTCCGGGATTCTGCCATGATACAATCGGTAGTCATTGGTTTGACTAATCTTACTTTTACCATGATAGGAATGATATTGATTGATAAGGTAGGGAGAAAAAAACTACTTTATGTCGGAGCGTTCGGAATGACAATTTCCCATGTATTAGTGGCGAGAGGATTTTATCTGAATGCTTTTGATGGTTATTATATGTTGATCTGCCTGATGAGTTTCATTGCTTTTTTTGCTATTTCATTAGGAGCCGTCATTTGGGTGCTGATTTCGGAAGTCTTTCCCAACAATGTCCGTTCGAAAGGGCAGGTGCTGGGTAGTATGACACACTGGGTGTGGTCGGCGATTTTGTCATGGATGTTTCCCGTATTTATTCGTACGGGAGGCATTTTTATTTTTGGTTTCTTTGCCTTGATGATGTTTTTGAGTTTCTTTTTTGCGTTGCTGCTTCCGGAAACCCAGAATAAATCATTAGAGCAAATACAGAAAGAATTGATCGGTAAAAATTAAAAATTTGCAATTTAATTCATTTTATATCATGAAAAATTTATGTATTCATATCTTGTTGTATTGTATTTGTTTGTCATTGCTGTTTGTTCAGTCGTGTGAACAAAACGCGGCCAGGGTATCTATCGCTATCGATGCCGAGAAAGTGGAAGGTCAAATAACTCCTTGGTTATATGGATCGTGTATCGAAGATGTCAATCACGAAATTTATGGAGGTCTTTATGACCAGAAAATATTCGGGGAAAGTTTTGAAGAACCTGTTGCTTCTCCCGCATTCGACCATTTTTCTATTTATGAGGGTTCCTGGGATGCCAACGGACAGGAAATATTTGTGGAAGGTTATCCCGGAGCCAAATTGATTTACGATCCGACGGAAGTGAAAGAGGGAACGGTGGAAACTGAAATAAAATTCGATTCCCAAAGCGGAGATAATGCCGGTTTTATTACCCGGGTCGCTAAACCGGGAAAAGGCGCCGACAATTTTTATGGATACGAAGTCAGCTTATATACAAATGGAAAGAAGATCATTGTAGGAAAGCATAAAAATAATTTTGAGCATATCAAAGATGTGGAAGTAGATTGTAATCCTCTTGTGTGGAATCGATTGAAATTAGCTATGTTAAATGGTAAAATCGAAGTATTTCTTAATGATGTAAGTGTTTTTTCTTGTGACGATAACGATCCGGATCTTGCTGATGGAAAAATAGGGTTGCGTACCTGGAACGGAAATGCCTGGTTTCGTAATATAATGATTAATGCAAATAACCAAAAGCAGGTGTTGGCATTCAAAACCACTCCGAAAATTCCGGTTAGTTTTCAGTGGGATGCGATTCAAACCGAGGAGGCCAATGTCGTTTTTGCCCATGATACTCAGGATGCTTATAACGGGAAATGTTCGCAGATAATAGAACTCGTTTCCGGAAACGGTCGTGCCGGAATCAGTAATTCGAGCCTGAATCGCTGGGGAATTGCTGTGAAAAATGGGCAACAGTTGAAAGGACATCTTTATCTGAAAAGCCCCAATTTGAAAGGACCGGTTACCGTTGCTTTACAAAATGCAGATGGAACAAAAGAATATGCTAAACAGGAAATTAGCGGAATTACCGGCCAATGGGAAAAATATTCATTCGATCTTACTACCAATGCAGAAGATGCTAACGCTCGTTTTGCCATCTGTTTCGACCAACCCGGAAAATTGTGGGTGGATCAGGTTACGTTGATGGATGTTGAAAGTGAGCAATTCAAAGGATTACCTTACCGTAAAGATATCGGGGAAATGATGGTTGCTCAACAACTGACTTTCCTGCGTTATGGAGGTTCGATGGTGAATGCTCAGGAATACCGCTTCAAAAAAATGATCGGAGATCGGGACAAACGTCCGCCTTATACGGGAACCTGGTATAAATATTCTACGAATGGATTTGGTATTGAAGATTTTCTGCAATTTTGCGAAGCAGCCGGATTTACAGCTGCATTTGCTGTCCATATCGAAGAAAGTCCGCAGGATATGGCTGATATGGTTGAATACCTGAATGGTCCGGTCACTTCGGAATGGGGAAAGAAACGGGCTGAAAACGGACACCCGGAGCCTTACCGTGTGAAGTACATCGAAATCGGGAATGAGGAAGTTTTGCCCGGAGGAGACAGCGCAGAAGGTTATGAACACTATATCGAACGATTTATTCTTCTCCATGATGCCATGAAAAGTAAAGATCCGTCTTTATCTTTAATCAATGCTGCCTGGTGGCGTCCCGAATCTCCGAATATGGAAAAAGTATTCAACGCGTTGGATGGAAAAGCCGATTATTGGGATTATCATCCGTGGGCAGATCAATTGAACAACGGATCTCAGGCAGAAAAAGAATTAAGGCAAATGAAAGAATTGTTCCTGAAATGGAATCCGGATACGAATATGAAATGTGCTATTTTTGAAGAAAACGGTAATAGTCATAACATACAAAGGGTATTGGGCCATGTGACAGTGCAAAATGCTGTACGCCGGATGGGTGATTTTATCCTGACTTCCTGTCCTGCCAATGCTTTACAACCCTATAAACAAAATGATAACGGATGGGATCAGGGGCAAATATTCTTCACGCCAACACAGGTATGGGGTATGCCTCCTTTTTATGCGCAGCAAATGGCTTCGAAAAATCATCTGCCGTTGAGGGTGTCTTCCGTTTGCGATCATGATTCTTTAGATGTTACGGCTACCCGGGATGAAAAGGGCAATAAGCTGGTGATCCATGTAGCGAATCTTTCCGGTAAAGCGATTGCTGCGAATCTGAATATATCCGGCTTTGAAAATAGCGGAGAAGTGAAAGTTATTTCTTTGGCGGGAAAACTGGAAGAGATCAATACTCCGAAAGAACCGGAACGGATTATTCCAAAAGAAAAACAAGTGAGGTATAAACAAAGTACGGTGTATGAATTTGAGCCTTATTCCTATACCATTCTGGTGTTTTGATATATGAGGCTGTATCAAAAGTGAAATTATAGAACACGAAATACACAGAATACGCAGAAATTCACAGTTTATATATTTTTATCAACTCATATTCAATTGAAAATAAAAAATCAATCCGCGCTTTTCCGTGTCATCCGTGTCATCTGTGTTCTATTGATCTGCTTTTGAGACAGCCTCACGAATCTTTAGTTATTGTGTATATATATAAATTTTTGTGCGTATGAAAAAATATTCGATTATTGCCCTGCTGACTGTGTTGGTATTGGCCGGTTGTTCAGCAAAACAAAACAGGGAAACGGAAGAAAATATTTGCTTTCTTGAAGTAAATCAGGTTAAAATCCATGACTCGTTCTGGAGTCCGAAACTCAAATTATGGAGTACCGTCACAGCCACTGATGTATTGAATAAATTCGAAGGGAAACATATTCATGGCGCTGAATTTCCGGAAGACCATGACGCATTTCATAACTTTGACCTGGTGGCCAGTGGTGAGAGAGGCATCGGTAAACATGCCGGTTTTCCCTGGTTCGATGGATTGATCTATGAGACGATCCGGGGCATTTCCGATTTTTTAGCGACTGCGCCGGATAAAAATATGGAAAAACGTATTGATGATTATATCGACCGGATATATGCAGCTCAACAATCCGAGTCAACCGGTTACCTCGAAACTTATACTCAACTGATGGAACCGGATCATGCATGGGGTGAAAACGGCGGTTTTCTTCGTTGGCAACACGATGTGTACAATGCCGGCATGTTGATAGAAGCGGGTGTTCATTATTATAAGGCCACCGGTAAGACCAAATTGCTGGAGATCGCTACTCGTTTTACCAACTACATGTGCGACTATATGGGACCCGAACCGAAGAAAAATGTCGTTCCATCCCATTCGGGACCGGAAGAAGCGATGATGAAATTGTACTGGTTATATAAAAATAATCCGGAACTGAAAGAAAAAATGAACATTCCGGTAAGAGAAGATGCTTATTACGAATTGGTAAAATATTGGGTCGAAAACCGGGGCAATCATTGCGGTTATCCTTTGTGGCTGGCCTGGGGAAATCACGAAGCGGAAAAATGGATCAAAGAAGATAAATATACAGATCCTAAATTTGGCAGCCATTCCCGTCCTTCATGGGGAGATTATGCGCAGGATTCTATTTCCGTATTCAAACAGAAAACGATCGAAGGACATGCAGTCAGAGCGACGCTGTTAGCCACCGGAATCGCTACGATGGCTCTTGAAAATCATTCGCCGGCTTACATTGAAACGGCTTGCCACTTGTGGGATAATATGGCGGGCAGGCGTATGTTTATCACCGGTGGAGTAGGGGCTATTCATCACGATGAAAAATTCGGTCCCGATTATTTTCTGCCGACGGATGCTTATTTGGAAACTTGCGCTGCTGTAGGCGCCGGATTTTTTAGTCAACGCATGAATGAACTCACGGGAAACGGGAAGTATATGGATGAAGTGGAACGGATTTTATATAATAGCGTCCTGACCGGAATTTCTTTGTCGGGAGATCATTATACATATCAGAATCCGCTGAACGCTGATCATCACAGTCGTTGGGAATGGCACGATTGCCCTTGCTGTCCGCCGATGTTTTTGAAGATGGTTTCCGCTTTGCCCGGATTTATTTACTCCTTTAGCAACGATACGGCCATTGTCAACCTGTTTATCGGAAGTGAAGCAAACCTGCAACTGTCTGATAATGCAATCGGTTTAATACAGGAAACCGGATATCCCTGGAATGGGCGGATCTCTTTAACTGTAAATCCGGAAAACGAAAAACCGTTTGCTCTCAAAATTCGCATTCCGGGATGGGCGCGGGGTATGGAAAATCCATATCAATTGTATCGATCTAATCTCTCTGCTCCTGTTGTATTGAAGGTAAATAATGAACCAGTTGATATACAGATTATTAATGGATATGCATCCATCCACCGGATGTGGAAGAAGGGGGATAAAGTCGAACTCTCTTTGCCGATGCAACCCCGGATGATTCATGCCCACGATGAAGTGATGAATCTGAAAGATCAGGTAACCATAGCTTCCGGTCCTCTTATTTATTGTTTGGAAGAAATGGATAATCGGGATCTTCAGCAAATTAAATTGGATGAACAGGCGCCTTTTGAAATGCATTTTGAAAACGATTTATTGAATGGCGTGAATGTTATTACCACAACGGCCTTCGACAATCAGGCTCAGGAAATATCAGTGAAGGCGATTCCATATTATGCCGTAGGAAACCGGCAGCCAGGCAACAGTTATAAAGTTTGGATTTTCAAGAAGTAAGGTACAGGGTACAGGGCGAAAGGTGGAAGTTCCGGCATTTTTACTTTGCAAAGAGGAGATGCCGCCTGGTCAATCATTCTATAGTCTAATGCCGATTTTTTACATCATAAATCTTTCCCTTGAGTAATATGTCTGTAATTTTTTGGCGTTAGACCTGTTTTCTTTTTGAAAGCCATGCAAAAATAATCTGCATTTTCAAACCCAACATCGTAAGCTATTTCTTTGATGGGTTTTGTGGTATTCGTCAGTTGACTTTTGCTTTCCTGCAATCGTAATTCCAACACATATTGAGATGGAGAAAAACCTGTATATTCTCTAAATATGCGCCTAAACCATGAATAGCTCATATTTACCTCCTGAGCTATCTTTTCCGGATTGATTTTGTTTGTAGTATAAGAATCAAGCATTAATATTTTAGCCCGTCTGATCTGATTTGCTACTTGTAAATCTTCAAATACACTGAGTTTATCTCTCGAATAGGCAAGACCAAGTAAGAAATTGACAATTCCTGCCAGCATCTGTTGGAATCCTGCCTCCTGCTTCTTGGCAACCGAAATGGCCATTTTGTACAATTGCACAATATCTTCATTGATTCCGGCATTGAAAACAGGATTGCTTTTATTGAAAAAGTTGTTTTCAATACGACTGTCCATATTGATTCCATGAAATCCGATCCAGTATTCATCCCAACCTGTTTTTACCGAAGGCTCGTAATTATGCCATTCTCCTGGAAATAGCAGAAAAAAATGCCCTTCTTTAACTTCTGTTTTTTTACAATTTGTGGAAGTAAAATATCCTTTGCCTTTGGATAGATATAATAATTGGTATTCGTCTAATATTCGTCCTTTTTTGGTGGAAAAAAGATAGCGCGTAGGATGATTGCCGGGAGGATAGACTTCGTTAGCCCCGATATGCTGATAGCCGACAGTATTAATTGTTAGTCCCCACAGAAAATCCTGTTCATTAGCAATCAAATATTTTATGTGGACAGAATCTGTCATATAACTATTTTTGTTGAGGGCAAAGATAGTGTCATTTTTTATAGTTTCAAAATCATTTTGTACAATTTGTATATTAGATAAAACCATACTTTTGCAACACTGATTAATCTGATTCATGGAAGAATACAATTTTATTGCATTTGACATAGGCGCAACCAGCGGTCGTGCAATTTTAGCTACATTTAAAAACAATAAACTAAGTTTAAAAGAACTGACCCGTTTTCCTAATACGATTATTCGGATTAAAAATCGTTTTTTCTGGGACATATATGCTCTATACGAACATTTAAAAGAGGGTTTGCGAACAGTAGCTAAAGAAAACATCTCCATTGATGCTATCGGAATTGATACCTGGGGTGTAGATTTTGTATATGTCGGTGAAAAGGACACGATTCTTGGTTTGCCCCGTTCATATCGTGATCCCTATACAAATGGAATTCCGGAAGAATATTTTAAGCTCTTACCGAAACAGGAAGTGTATAACCTTACCGGAATACAAGTGATGAATTTCAATAGCTTGTATCAACTGTATGCTGCCAAAAGAGAAAAAAGTTCGGTATTAAAGTCAGCAAAACATATCTTGTTTATACCAGACGCCCTGTCTTTTTTATTAACCGGCAAGAAAGTTTGTGAATATACCATTGCTTCCACTTCTCAGCTATTGAATGCAAAAACAAAAAAAATAGAACCCGTTTTGTTGGAGAAAATAGGGATGGATACAAGCCTGTTTCCGTGTGAAGTAATGCCTGGAACAATGATTGGTAATCTGGCAGATTATATTGTTGAAGAATGTGGATTAAACCAGACAATACCTGTTGTTGCAGTTGCCGGTCATGATACGGCATCTGCCGTGGCCGCTGTTCCTGCAGAAAACGAAAATTTTGCTTATCTGAGTTCGGGTACATGGTCATTGATGGGAATAGAACTCAATGAACTTGTTATCTCGGAAGAATCCTATAAAATGAATTTTACAAACGAAGGAGGCGTTGACGGCACTATTCGTTTTCTTAAAAATATTACCGGAATGTGGCTTCTGGAAAGATGCCGGAAAGAATGGGAAGATGAAGGATTCCGGTATTCATATCCTGAAATAATTACATTATCTGATACAGCAGTTGCTTTTCGGTCGCTGGTCGATCCGGATGATCCGCGATTTGCCAATCCGGAAAGTATGGTAAAAGCCATTTACGATTATTGCAAAGATACCGGACAAGCTCTTCCAAATAGTCATTCGGAATATATTCGTTGTATTTTTGACAGTCTTGCTTTAAAATATAAATATACCTTCCATTGTTTAGAGCAAATTGCTCCATTCGAAATTAACAAACTGCATGTAATCGGTGGTGGATCCCAAAATAAACTGTTGAACCAATTTACAGCAAATGCTATCGGCGTTCCGGTAGTCGCTGGCCCTTCAGAAGCTACGGCAATCGGAAACGCAATGCTTCAGGCCAAAGGATTAGGAATTGTTCATTCTTTATCTGAAATAAGGAAGATTATTTATAATTCCTGTTCTTTAGATACATATTACCCGGAAAATTCTGACATTTGGGATGAAGCGTATGAATCATTTCTAAGAATTACAAATCTAACACAAATAATAAGTAGAAAAACAAAGAAAATATGTTATGAAAAAAGAAGAATCAGTTTTAAAGAGTTTTGAGATAGCGAAAGAACGCTATGCCGCTGTTGGAGTAGATATTGATGAAGCGTTGAGAAAATTACAAACAATCGCTGTTTCTATTCATTGTTGGCAGACAGATGACGTTACCGGTTTCGAGAAACTCGAAAATATGGGTGGCGGAGGTATCCAGGCAACCGGTAATTATCCCGGGAAAGCACGTTCAATTGATGAAATGCGCATGGATATTGAAAAAGTACTGACTTTGATTGCCGGCCAACATCGTTTCAACCTTCATGCTATTTATGGAGAATTCGGCAACAAATACATTGACCGGAATGAAATTGAACTTCAGCATTTTAGTGGCTGGATGGATTGGGCAAAAGAAAAAGGTTTGAAATTAGACTTTAACTCAACTTCGTTTGGCCATCCTAAAAGCGGTGACCTGACGTTGGCTAATCCGGATAAAGCAATCCGTGATTTTTGGATTGAACACACCAAACGTTGCCGGAAAATTTCAGAAGAAATAGGAAAATTTCAGCATGACCCATGTATCATGAACCTTTGGATACACGACGGGATGAAAGACCTTACAGTCAATCGATATGAATATCGCCGGATATTGGAACAATCGTTAGATGAAATATTCGCAGAAGACTATAAAAATATGAAAGACTGTATTGAAGCTAAACTATTTGGTATTGGTTTCGAAAGCTATACGGTGGGATCTTACGATTTTTATTTAGGTTATGGCGCCAAAAAGCAAAAAATAGTAACGCTGGATACAGGACATTTCCATTTATCGGAAAGTGTAGCGGATAAAATTTCTTCTTTATTATTATACACACCGGAAATTATGTTGCATGTGAGCCGTCCTATTCGTTGGGATTCCGACCATGTTACCATTTTGAACGATGACGTAATTGATCTGGCAAAAGAAATTGTTCGCGCCGACGCTTTAAACCGCGTTCATATCGGATTGGATTATTTCGACGCATCTATCAACCGGATCGGAGCATATGTAATTGGAATCAGAGCTACACAAAAAGCATTTTTGCAGGCTTTACTTGAACCTATTGATATTTTGCGTAAGTACGAAGCCAACGGACAATATTTCGAACGCCTGGCTTTATTGGAAGAAGCTAAAAGCTTACCATGGAATGCGGTTTGGGATTACTTCTGTTTGAAAAACAATATTGCAGTCGGCGAAGATTATATTGCAGAAATCCAGCAATATGAAAAGGATGTAACTTCAAAAAGAAAATAAACATGGCAAATAGGATCATACTTAACGAGACTTCATATCATGGAGCAGGTTCTCGTTCCGAAATCATAACTGAAGTAAAAAGAAAAGGATTAAAAAAAGCTTTCGTTGTTACCGATAAAGATTTAATTAAATTCGGTATTGCCGGAGAAATTGAAAAAATATTGAACATGGGAGAAATTCCTTATGCAATTTTCAGTGAATTGAAAGCTAACCCAACAGTAAAAAATGTTCAGGATGGCGTTGATGCCTACAAAAAATCGGGAGCCGATTTTATTTTAGCTTTGGGAGGCGGTTCTGCCATCGATACAGCAAAAGCAATAGGAATCATCAGTCTCAACCCCGAATTTTACGATGTTGTATCATTGGAAGGATTTGCCGGTACGAAAAACAAATCAGTTCCTGTTATTGCGCTTCCGACTACAGCTGGAACAGCGGCCGAAGTGACAATTAATTACGTTATTACCGACGAAGAATCAAAAAAGAAAATGGTCTGCATCGACCCGAATGATATTCCTGTAGTGGCGATTATCGATCCTGAATTAATGTATTCAATGCCCAAAGGATTGACTGCGGCAACGGGAATGGATGCACTGACACATGCCATCGAATCGTTTATTACCCCGGGTGCCTGGGATCTGTCGGATATGTTCGAATATAAAGCAATGGAGTTGATCCACACACATCTGAAGAATGCAGTTGATAAACCAAACGATAAGACTGCACGTGAAGGAATGGCTTTGGCTCAATATGTAGCCGGAATGGGATTTTCGAATGTCGGACTGGGTATCGTTCACTCGATGGCGCACCCGCTCGGAGCATTTTACGACACCCCACATGGCGTGGCAAACGCTTTGCTTCTTCCATATGTAATGGAATATAATGCGGAATCGCCTGCTGCTCCAAAGTATAAAGATATTGCAAAAGCATTCGGAGTTGCCGGCACAGAATCGATGACTACAGAAGAAGGAGTAAATGCCGCAATAAAAGCAGTAAAAGAACTTTCGGCAAGCATCAACATTCCTCAGAAATTGAATGAAATCGGCGTGAAAAAAGAAGATATTCCTGCTTTGGCAATTGCCGCTTTCAATGATGTTTGTACAGGTGGGAATCCGCGTCCAACTTCGGTCGAAGATATTGAAAAATTGTATTATAAGGCATTTTAGTCGTTTTGAATCTATATATTATGAATACAATAATAGGTTTAATTATCATAGCAATCGGAAGCCTCTTTCAATCCAGTTCGTATGTGCCGATTAAGAAAATAAAAAATTGGTCATGGGAAAGTTTCTGGCTTATTCAAGGAATTTTTGCATGGTTGATATTCCCCTTGCTGGGTGCTTTGTTGGCCATTCCTGCAGGACACTCTTTATTTGAATTGTATTCGGCAGCAGGTGGTGATATCTGGAAAAGTATAGGATTTGGAATCCTTTGGGGAATCGGAGGCCTGACATTCGGACTAAGCATGCGTTATCTTGGCATTGCTTTGGGACAATCACTGGCTTTGGGAACTTGTTCTGCTTTCGGAACTATTATTCCGGCATTATTAAAAGGAGAAAATCTGTTTAAAGGCGATGGCTTGATTTTGCTTATCGGTGTTTGTATTGCCATTGCAGGTATTGCTGTAATCGGTTATGCCGGTTCGTTGAAATCACAAAACATGTCGGAAGAAGAAAAGAAAAAAGCGGTAAAGGATTTTGCATTGAAGAAAGGTATTTTAATTGCGTTATTGGCAGGGGTGATGAGCGCATGCTTCAATCTCGGGCTTGAATCCGGAGTTTCTATCAAAGCAAATTTAATCGCTTCCGGCGCAAAAGAATTATTGGTTTTAAATCCGGTTATTTTACTGGTTACTTTCGGCGGATTCATTACCAATGCCAGTTATTGCCTTTTCCAGAATGCGAAAAATAAAACATTTACCGATTATACAAAATCATCGGGAAGTATTTGGACAAATAATTTGTTGTTTTGTGCTTTAGCCGGATTACTTTGGTATTTCCAATTCTTTGGTTTGGGAATAGGACAAAGCTTCTTTGAACCGGGTAGTGTGATGATGGCTTTTTCATGGAGCATCCTGATGTCGTTAAACGTATTATTCAGTAATCTCTGGGGAATTTTATTGAAAGAATGGAAAGGAGCCGGACAAAAGACTATTTGTGTCCTGGTTTTTGGTTTGCTGACTCTGATCCTTTCCATAATTCTTCCTCAGATGTTGAAATAAATAAATAAATTGAATATGTTCAATATAAAATTCCCGAGTCTGTCAATTTCAATAATTACAACATGCTTTTTTCTTGTAAGCAGTCTTTCTGCACAAGAAGGTAAAACCGGTTTTGCAACATTTGCCGAAATAGAAAAAAATTTCAAATCAATCCCCGAAAGCGTACAAACTTCGGTTTACTGGTACTGGCTATCCGATAATATTTCAAAAGAAGGCGTGATCAAAGACCTTGAAGCCATGAAAAAAGTCGGTATAAACAGGGCTTTTATCGGAAATATAGGTTTAGGATCTTCTCCCAGTGATCCTCCCTATGGGAAAATTAAATTGTTCTCGGATGAATGGTGGAATATATTACACGCAGCGTTGAAAAAAGCCACGGAATTAAATATTGAGATCGGTATATTCAACGGACCGGGATGGAGCCAATCAGGAGGACCCTGGGTAAAACCCAATCAGACAATGCGCTATCTTGCTGCAACAGAATTAACAGTCACAGGACCCATATTATTAAATACCCAATTGGAAAAACCCGGCGAAGATTTTCAGGATGTAAAAGTTTTAGCCTTTCCATACAATAAAGCTTTACAACCGCTGAACTCAGGTCATGTTAAGATCGCATCAACACCGGCAATCAATAATATATCAACGATAGCCGATGGGAATACCGGAACCGGTATCAGTTTTGAATCATACGGAACAGTTCAGATAGATTTCGAAAGCCCGTCGCCTTATACTGTAAGGTCGATGTCTGTTTTGCCAAGCCTTCATCCGATAAATGCAGATGTTGAATTACTTGTAAAGAAAAATGCAACCGGCGAATATGTATCGATAAAGAAATTCAATATCAACCGCACCAATTCTAATATAAATGTAGGATTCATTCCTTATGGACCGGTAGTGATCGCCATTCCTGAAACAGAAAGCACATATTTCAGGGTGAAATTTACCAATGCAAATGAGAACTGCGGAATAACAGAACTTGCCTTGTCTGCACAAGCCCTGGAAGAACGTTATGTTGAAAAAACGTTGGGAAAGATGTTTCCAACCCCGTTACCCTATTGGAACGAATATATGTGGCCCCAACAACCCGATGCGCTAAACAACCATGCAGCTATCGGTAAGGAAAAGATTATCGACATTACCGGTAATCTGGATAAAAACGGCCATCTGAAATGGGAAGTGCCGGCCGGCGATTGGAAAATTATACGTTCGGGGATGATGCCTACCGGAATTAAAAACGATCCGGCCACATCAGAAGGCAGGGGATTGGAAATTGATAAAATGAGTAAACAACATGTGGCCTCGCATTTCGATGCTTTCATGGGAGAGATTATTCGCCGTATTCCGGCAGAAGATAGAAAAACATGGAAAATTGTTGTCGCAGATAGTTACGAAGTGGGAGGACAAAACTGGACTGATCATTTTATCGAAGATTTCAAAAAAAGATATAATTACGATCCAACACCTTTCATTCCTGCATTTAGCGGTTATGTTGTTGGTAATCGCGACATGACCGATCGTTTTCTCTGGGATTTGAGGCGATTTGTGGCCGATAAAGTAGCTTATGATTATGTGGGAGGACTACGCGAAATATGTAACCGGCATGGATTAAAAACATGGCTCGAAAATTACGGACATTGGGGATTCCCCGGCGAGTTCCTCCAATATGGAGGCCAATCGGATGAAATAGGCGGTGAATTCTGGAGTGAAGGAGAACTTGGCAATATTGAAAATAGAGCGGCTTCCTCCTGCGGACATATTTATGGCAAAAAGAAAATTTCTGCAGAATCATTTACTGCGGGATTAGGCGCTTTTGTACGGTATCCGGCGGTTTTAAAACAGCGTGGAGACCGTTTTTTTACCGAAGGAATAAACAACACTTTGTTACATGTCTATATTCAGCAACCTTACGAAGATAAAAATCCGGGAATAAATACATGGTTCGGAACCGAATTCAATCGTAAGAATACATGGTTTTATCAAATGGATATGTTTGTCCAATATTTGAAACGCTGCAACTACATGCTGCAACAAGGAAACTATGTGGCCGATGCTGCTTATTTTATCGGAGAAGATGCTCCTAAGATGACGGGAGTCTGTGACCCGGAATTGCCCAAAGGATATTCATTTGATTATATCAATTCCGAAGTGTTGATGACACGGGCAAAGGCGAAGAACGGTTATATAGAATTGCCTGATGGCATGCGTTATAAAGTGTTGGTATTATCCAAACAGGAAACAATGCGTCCCGAAGTGCTGAAGAAAATATCCCAATTAGTCAACGACGGAGCTGTTGTACTGGGTACTCCGCCTTCACGTTCTCCGAGCTGTCAGAATTTTCCGCAGGCAGATAATGAAGTGAAACAATTAGCGGCTTCTCTATGGAAAAATGTAGATGGAGTAAATACCCAATATTCCAAAGTGGGAAAAGGTATGATTGCTTCCGGAATGCAGATGCAGGAGTTGTTTGATCTGCTGAATATAACACCTGATTGTAAAGCTGCACAAACCGATCCGTTATTATTCATCCACCGCACGCAAAAAGATGGCGATATTTATTTTGTATCTAATCAGTCCGACCGGCAGATTTCTGTAAATCCCGAATTCAGAATCAAAGGCAAAAAGCCGGAATTATGGGATCCTGTAACCGGTACCATCAGAGAATTGAAAGCATATACATTGCACAACAACAGCGTTTCTGTACCCTTGCAATTGGAAGCATCAGAAAGTGTGCTCGTTATATTCCGTAATCAGACTGACAAATCTCCACAGGGAGATGTATCTGTCAATTATCCCGGACATACTATTGTATCTACAATAAACTCACCATGGACAGTCGTTTTTGATCCTGCGATGAGAGGACCTGTAAGTCCGGTAAGAATGGACTCTTTACAGGACTGGACAAAATCTGAGAATGATAGTATAAAATATTATTCGGGAACAGCAATCTATAAAAATAAAATACAGTTAACAGGAATTACCAATGATAAAACTTATTACCTCGATATAGGTAAAATAATGGTAATGGGTAAAGTCTCTGTAAATGGGCAACATGCAGGTGGCGTATGGACTGCTCCATGGCGTGTTGATATCAGCAACTACATAAAAGAAGGTGAAAATACCCTGGAGATAGCTATCGTAAATAATTGGGTAAACCGTTTGATCGGAGACAGCATGTTGCCGGAAGAACAACGTCGTATATGGTGTCCCTACAATCCTTATACTAAAGATAATGGCTTACAATCATCCGGATTGTCAGGGCCTGTATCCGTATATACTGTGAGCTATTAAAATAAAAATCAACTAAAAAATTATCATACAATGAAATCAATATTGGAAAATTGTCCCTTGCTTGCTAAACAAGTGGCTGAAGTGGCTGAAGTGGCCGGTTTTTTATGGGAAAAAGGCTGGGCGGAACGAAATGCAGGTAATATTTCCATCAACATAAGTGATTTGATCGGCGATGAAAACAAAAATCTTCCGGCATTATCGAGTTATAAACTTCCTCGCTCTATGCCTGAACTTGCCGGCAATTTTTTCTATGTTACCGGAACCGGGAAACGAATGAGGGACATCGCTAAAAATCCTTTAGGGTATGGCTCTATTGTAAGAGTAAACCCTGACGGTAATTCTTACGATGTGATTGCGGAAAATGATATCAAACCGACATCAGAACTTCCATCACATTTTTCAATTCATGCCTCTTTTAAAAAACGAGGTTCTAAAAACAGATTGGTATTGCATACCCATCCGACAGATCTGATTGCACTATCTCATATACCGGAATTAAAAACTTCCGAAGCAATCAACAAAATTCTTTGGGCGATGCATCCGGAAACATTCATCGTTGTTCCGCGTGGTATCGGATTGGTACCTTACGAAATACCGGGAACCTTGGATTTAGCCGATTTAAGTCTTCAATTGTTGGACAAACACGATATCATTCTCTGGGAAAAACATGGAGTATTAGCTGTAGGTGAAGACCTTTCGGATACATTCGATTTAATAGATACCTTGTCAAAATCCGCTCAGATATATGCTTTTTCAAAAAATTGCGGACACTCTCCTGAAGGACTCTCAAAAGAGCAGATTTATGGATTGATAGAGCCATTTGGAATACAATTATAGTAAATAGAAAAATGAAAAACGGAATTTATTACTATTTTACTGCTATCTCTTTGCTGTTTGTAAGTTTGAACAGCATAGCTTCACCGGTTTTTTCGGTGAGTGAACTGAAATGCGAAAATCTGATCAATCCCAATGCGATTGATAATACCACCCCTCATTTCAGCTGGAAGATTTTGTATGACGGAGAAAAAATGCAGCAGGAATCCTGTGAAATTCAGGTTGCTTCAGATAGTACAAGATTGATCGCAGGTACAGCAGATCTGTGGAACACAGGCAAATTTGTGTCTTCCGCATCGGTTATGATACCATATTCAGGAGAAGCCTTATCATCGCGTTCGCTTTGTTATTGGCGGGTACGTGTCTGGAATGAGAAAGGAGAAGTTTCGCCCTGGAGTGATGTGGCTCGTTTTGGAGTGGGTATCCTTAACAAAGAAGAATTTCAGGGAAAATTCATCGGATTACCTGCAACTGCCGGAAATACGGAAACTCCGTTATTGCGGAAAAAATTCACATTGGAAGATAATACTCAAACCACTTTTCTGCACGTCAATTCATTAGGTTATCATGAAGTTTATGTCAATGGAAAAAGGGTTGGCGATGCAGTATTGTCTCCAGCCGTTTCACAGTTAAATAAAAGATCCCTGACAGTTACTTACGATGTAACTTCTTATCTTCAAACGGGAGAAAATGAAATCGTATTTTGGCTTGGAACAGGCTGGTATAAACCAAATGCCTACGATATGTCTCCGATTACTCCAACTCCTGCCGGAGCACGGGTAAATGCACAGTTAGACCAACGGAAAAATGGCCAGTGGGAAACAATCGTTTTCACAGATTCTTCCTGGGAAGGCAGGGAAACGGGTTATAAAGATACAGGTTCGTGGCAGGCGCTTGGTTTTGGCGGAGAACGGGTAGATGCCAAACTTCTTCCGTTGGATTTGAATTCCGAAACTCTGAATCAATTGGCCTGGACCCCTGTCATTGAAATGAATATACCCAATATCGAAATGTCTCCGGAGATGACGGAACCCAATAGAATCCAGGAAACAATTACTCCTCGCGAAATCACAAAATTGGGACAAAACGTTTGGTTAGTCGATATGGGAAAAAACTTAAACGGCTGGTTTGAAATAAAATTCCCGAAATTATCTGCCAATCAGACTATTATTCTGGATTATAGTGATTATCTGAAGGATGGCGTTTTTCAGGATCAGGGACAAAAAGATACTTATATCGCTTCGGGAAAGGGGAATGAAGTATTTCGCAATAAATTCAATCACCACGCTTTCCGTTATGTAAAAATTACGATGAAGGCAAGCGATCCGAAGCCGGAAGATATAAAAGCCTATTTGATTCATACCGATTACCGACCGGCTTCTTCCTTTGAATGTTCCGACCCGGATTTGAATGCCATCCATAATATGATACAATATACCATGCGATGCCTGGCATTTGCCGGTTACATGGTCGATTGTCCGCATCTGGAACGTGCAGGTTATGGCGGTGACGGTAATTCTTCTACCATGGCTTTGCAAACAATGTATGATGCATCTCCTTTGTTCAACAACTGGATGACGGCCTGGGGCGATGCCATGCGCGAAGGTGGAAGTCTTCCATACGTGGCTCCGAATCCGGGCGGCGGTGGCGGCGGTCCTTACTGGTGTGGCTTTATTATCATGGCTCCCTGGCGTACTTATGTCAATTACAACGACGACCGGTTGATACAAAAATATTATCCGGCCATGAAACAATGGTTGGGGTATGTCGATCAATATACTGTCAACGGTTTTTTGAAACCCTGGCCTAATACAAACTACCGGATGTGGTATTTAGGTGACTGGTTGTCTCCGGTTGGATCAACCGATGATCTGGTAAATAACTGTTTCATCAGCCAATGTTTTGCTACAATGGAAAAAATTGCCGGAGTACTCAATAAGCCGGATGAAGCGCTGGAATTTAAACAAAAAAAGGAGGCCCTCAATGAATTGATACATGCTACTTACTATAAATCGCGAAACAGTATTTACGGTAACTCATCGCAATTAGATCTCTCCTATCCGATGCTGGCAGGTGCTACTCCGCCGGAGTTATATGAAGGCGTAAAACAGCAACTTTTCAACCGGACAAATAATACCGACAAAGGACATATCGGCGTCGGATTGGTCGGCGTTCCGATTCTTACCGAATGGGCAATTGAAAGCAAAGCGGCAGATTTTATGTATGGCATACTGAAAAAACGCGATTATCCCGGCTATCTGTATATGATTGATAATGGAGCAACTACCACCTGGGAATCCTGGAATGCCGAACGCAGCCGCATCCATAATTGCTACAATGGTATCGGAACCTGGTTTTATCAGGCAGTTGGCGGAATTCGTCCTGATGAAAATAATCCGGGATACAAACATGTATTTATAGAACCTCAAATACCCAACGGTGTAACATGGGCTAAAACAACAAAAGAATCTCCTTATGGAACAATAGCAGTAGATTGGCAATTGGAATCTCCCGGAATATTAAATCTGGATGTTGCATTGCCGGTCAGTACTACAGCTACGGTTATCCTTCCTGAAAACACGACAAGTTGTTCGGTAAACGGAGAAACAATTTCACTGGGTGATAATAAATCCGTTGAACTCGAAAACGGAAATCATCATCTGATTATCTCGTTACAAAAAACGAATATTCAACCAGTAAAAAGTACAATAAACGTATATCCTAATCCATTTGCAGATTATATTACATTGAAAACAACAACCAAAAGCCAGGCAATTATGTACGATCTGTCCGGTCGGTCTGTATTGAATCAAAAAGTAAATCCAGGTGCCAACCGGATGGATACGTCCGCACTGCCTCAGGGAACTTACATCCTGAAAAACAACAATGATGTAGTGAAAATGATCAAATAAATATCTAATGTATTAGTAAATATCACATATTCTATGAAAACAAAAATTTTGATTTTAAGCGTTTTGGTTTTGTTAAGTTTGAAAGTGATTGCCCAACAAATAGCTCCTTTTAAAGAAAATGACAGGGTTGTATTTTTAGGTAACAGCATTACTGACGGCGGTCATTATCATTCTTATATCTGGCTATATTACATGACTCGTTTTCCCAACATGAAGCTGACAGTTCTGAATGCGGGAGTTGGCGGCGATCGTTCAGAGGAGATGTTTAAGCGGTTGGATGGTGATGTTTTCAGTAAAAAACCAACAGTTTTGATTACTACTTTCGGTATGAACGATACCGGATATTTTGAATATAATCAACCCGGAGCCGAAGAATTTGCCGATAAAAGAGTGCAGGAATCGTATGATTGGTTCAAAAAAATGGAAGAGAGGTATAAAAAACTGAACAATACACGGATTGTACTCATGGCAGGTTCCCCTTATGATGAAACAGCCAAAATCGAAAACAATCCGTTCCGGAACAAAAGTAAGGCGATGTTGCGCATCGTTGATTTTCAGCGGAAAGCTTCATTGGAAAACCAGTGGGAATTTATTGACCTCAATACTCCGATGACGGAAATCAACGAACAAATGCAAAAAACAGATCCTTCTTTCACCCTGTGCGGCAACGACAGGATTCATCCGGATAATGACGGACACATGGTGATGGCATATTTATTCCTCAAAGCACAAGGATTTGCCGGAAAAGAGGTGGCCGATATCGATATAGATGCTTCGAAAGCCATTGTGAAGTCATCATCAAACTGCAAGATTTCCGGTTTGAAGAAAACTGATACAGGGATCAGTTTTAATTATCTGGCAAAGGCATTACCTTATCCGTTGGATACAGTAGCAAGGGGCTGGGAACAAAAGAAAGCTCAGGCGAAAGGAACAGAAGTAGTTCCGTTCATGGAAGAAATGAATAATGAAATACTCAAAGTCAGTGGACTGGAAGGCAATTACCGCCTTTTGATCGATGGAGAAGAAATCGGCGTATGGTCTGCCGGCGAATTTTCAAAAGGAATCAATCTGGCGACTCTCACTAATACTCCGCAATACCAGCAAGCATTGAAAATCATGTTTCTGAATGAAGAACGTTGGGAAATAGATCGTCGTTTCAGGGACTATATGTGGTTGGAATATACGCTTTTCTGGAAAAAAGATATGTTGTTTCAGGATGACCGGAAGTCTATCAATGTATTAGACGAAAACCTGGATAACGGCTGGGTTCGGGCTAAACGGGATCTGTATGCAAAAGCAATGTTTCCCGAAATAAGGGAAGCCTGGCAAAAAGAAATGGACCTGCTGGTGACTATGATATACAAAATAAACAAACCTGTAACCCGGAAAGTAATGCTTGTCCGTGACAAATAATTATACTGGAATATGAAAAAAATAGTTTATTACTGCTTCGCTGTTATTCTCTTTTGTCTGACAAATTTAAACGGCAAAGCATCTCCGGTGCTAACAGTTTCCGAACTCAAATGCGAGAATCTCATCAATCCCAATGCTATTGATAATACCACACCCCATTTTAGCTGGAAAATTTTGTATGACGGAGGCAAAATACAACAGCAATTTTATTAAATCCAGGTTGCTTCCGACAGTGTGGCGCTGACAAAAGGTAAAGCGGATTTGTGGAATACCGGCAAGTTCAAATCGGCCGGGTCGGTCATGGTCCCATACTCAGGGCAAGCCTTATCCCCACGTTCGCTATGTTATTGGCGGGTACGCGTTTGGGATAATAAGAATAAAGTTTCTCACTGGAGCGGAATTGCCCGTTTTGGCATAGGCATTCTGAATAAGAAAGAATTTCAGGGAAAATTCATTGGCTTATCTGCCGACGCGGGAAATACGGAAACTCCTTTATTACGGAAGCAATTTACAGTTAAAGATAACCATACTGCATTTTTGCACGTCAATTCATTGGGTTATCACGAAGTGTATGTAAATGGAAAAAAAGTAGGAGACGATGTATTGTCTCCGGCAGTATCCCAATTAACAAAACGGTCTGTCACGGTTACTTACGATGTAACTTCCTATCTTCAGAAGGGTGAAAATGAAATCGTATTCTGGCTTGGAACAGGCTGGTATAAGAAAACCGGATTTCACGCAACTCATAATGGAGCTTTAGTGAGCGCCCAATTAGATCTGCTGAAAAACGGAAAATGGGAAACTGTAGTAACAACCGATACTTCCTGGAAAGGCCGTGAAACAGGTTATAAAGATACAGGTACATGGCAAGCCCTTCGTTTTGGAGGAGAAAAGGTAGATGCAAAACTGCTTCCGGACAATTTGAATGCTCAAACGCTGGATCTGTTGAGTTGGACTCCGGCCATTGAAGTCGATATGCCGGATCTTGAAATATCTCCCGAAATGACGGACCCGAATACAATTCAGGAAACAATCTTTCCAAAGGAAATTACCCGGCTGGAAAATAATGTTTGGCTGGTGGATATGGGCAAAAATCTCAATGGCTGGTTCGAAATCAAACTGCCCAAATTGCAGGCAGGAGACACCATCGTGATGGAATATACCGATTTTATAGATAAAGGTATTTTTCAGGATCAGGGACAAAAAGATATTTACATAGCTTCAGGAAAAAGGAACGAGATTTTCCGTAACCGGTTCAATCACCATGCTTTCCGGCATGTAAAGATTTACAACCTGCCGGCTGAACCTAAGTCAGAAGATATCCGGGCTTATCTGATTCATACTGCTTATCGCCCGGCCTCTTCCTTTGAATGTTCCGATCCCGATCTGAATGCGATTCACAATATGATACAATACACCATGCGCTGCCTTGCATTCGGTGGATACATGGTCGATTGTCCGCACCTGGAACGGGCAGGTTATGGCGGAGACGGCAATTCTTCTACCGAAACCTTGCAAACCATGTACGATGTATCCCCATTATTTTACAACTGGGTAATGGCATGGAATGATGCGTTACGTGAAGACGGCGGACTTCCGCACGTGGCCCCGAATCCGGGTAAAGGTGGTGGAGGCCCGTATTGGTGCGGATTCTTCGTCATGGCTTCCTGGCGTACTTATGTCAATTATAACGATGCCCGATTGATACAAGAGTATTATCCTGGCATGAAACAATGGCTGGGTTATGTGGAAAAATATACAATCGACGGTTTGTTGAAACGCTGGCCCGATACGGATTATCGCGATTGGTACCTGGGCGATTGGCTGGCTCCGGTTGGAGTGGATGCCGGAGCGCAATCGTCAATCGATCTGGTGAATAACTGTTTTATCAGCCAATGTTTTGCCACTATGGAAAAAATTGCAGGCGTGTTGGGGAAACCAGATGAAGCGAAAGTATTCAAACAGCGCAAAGAAGCACTCAACAAATTGATACATACCACTTTTTATAATCAGGAAAATAAAGTGTATTCTACTTCCTCTCAATTGGATCTTTCTTATCCGATGTTGGTTGGGGCAACTCCTGCTGATTTATATGAAAGTGTAAAAAAACAGCTTTTCGAAATGACGGCAGAAAAGAATACCGGCCATATCGGTGTCGGATTGGTTGGTGTTCCGATTCTTACCGAATGGGCAATTCAAAACAAAGCTGCAGATTTTATGTACGGCATGTTAAAAAAACGCGATTATCCGGGATACCTGTATATGATTGATAATGGAGCAACTACCACCTGGGAATATTGGAATGGCGAACGCAGCCGGATTCATAATTGCTACAATGGTATCGGAACATGGTTTTATCAGGCAGTAGGCGGAATCCGTCCCGATGAAAACAATCCCGGCTACAAACATGTATATATTGAACCGCAGATCCCGAACGGAGTGACCTGGGCAAAAACAACCAAAGAAACTCCATACGGAACAATTACAGTAAACTGGCAATTGGAATCATCCGACAAATTGAATATGAATATTTCATTGCCGGCCGGTACTACTGCTACAGTCATTTCTCCGGAAAATATCAAAACTTTTTTGCTGAATGGAAAAGCTGTAACTAAAAAAATCACTTTTTTTAGTTATTAAAACAATTATCTCAGTTACAATGAGAATCAGACAAGTAATTTTGCCACGTGTTTAATTTAAATAATCTAATATCTATGAAACACAGATTTTATTTATTATGGTTAATTTTGGTTATAGTAGTGAGCACATCGTGCGAAGATAGAAGCTTCCTTGATGAAACAGCTACAACAGACCTTAACATTGATGTAGTCTTTTCCGACAGTACCTATACAGTCGGGTTTTTAAGTGAAATTTATCGTGAGATAGGTTTTGATTCTGATCCCGGTCGGTTCTGCGATCAATTCAACCGGTACGGAGGTCTTCAAAATGCCTGTGATGAAACCGAATACAGAGCATCTTCGACTATTACCTCTGATGTTATGTTTGCCCGGGGAACAGTCAATCCGGTTATTATATCGACTGATGCCTGGGAGAAACCTTATCAAAACATCCGGAGAGTCAATATTTTTCTGCAAAATGTAGATCGCTCACCGCTTTCGGAAAGCAGAAAGAAGACTTACAAGGCGGAAGCTCGTTTTTTACGGGCGTGGTATTATCACATTTTGCTAAAACATTACGGAGGCATACCTCTGATCGGAGATGTCGTATATCAAGATCCAAAAGAGATTAAACCGGTTAGAAATGCATTTGCCGAATGTGTTGATTATATTGTCTCGGAATGTGATTCGGCGGCGCAAAATCTGATCGTTAAACCCACTGGACGTAATTACGGAAGGGTCGGTGCAGGAGCGTGTAAGGCTTTAAAATCCAGAGTATTACTCTATGCTGCAAGCAAGTTGTACAATGGCAGTGATTATGCGCCGGAAGGTTTCCCAAAAGAACTTTTGGGATATCCGGAATATAATAGTGAACGGTGGAAAACGGCAATGGAAGCCGCTCAGGATCTTATGCATTCACAAGTTTATTCTTTGTATGTAGATAATGCAGAGGAGCCTGGTCGCGCCTACTATCGCATTTTTGTTGCTGCCGATTGGTCAGGTGAAGGTTCTACAAAAGGGACAATATTTGAGTTTCAGAGGGCGAAATCATATTATCATCAACAGCTCTTCAATCCACCCTCCCGGGGTGGAGGCGGTGGTGGTTATCCCTACCAAAATTTGGTTGATGCATATCCGATGGGAGACGGGTCTAAATTTGACTGGAATAATCCCGCTCATGCTGCCAATCCCTATCAAAACAGGGACCCAAGGTTTGGAAATACAATCGTTCGCGATCAAACTCCAATACAGGATGGAGCAACAGAAAATGTTCCGGTCAACATTTATCTTAACGAAAATGGTACGCCTTCCAGCCAGGATGCCGTATATACCGGAACTCCTACAGGATATTATATCTGTAAATTTACTCACCGTCTAACGGCAGCAAATTGGGTTGCTGCCCCTACTCAAGCCCGGCCGTTGATGCGCTATGCCGAAATTTTGTTGAATTTTGCAGAAGCAGCCAATGAATACTCCGGTCCTTCTCAGGAAATTTATAATTGTCTGACCGCTATTCGTGAAGCAGCTGGAATATTACCCGGCAGTGAGGGTTTGTATGGTTTGAAAGCCAATATGAATCAAGATGAAATGCGCCAGGCAATCCGCGATGAAAGAAGAATCGAACTGGCTATCGAAGGTCACCGTTTCTGGGATGTAAGACGCTGGATGATTGTCGAAGAAACAGAATCCAAAACAATGACGGGTCTGGAAGTCCGCAAATCAGGAAGTACAAAAACATACACACGGTTTAATATTCGTCCGCATGTATTTCGCAAAGCGATGTACTTCTGGCCTATACCCAACAAAGAAGTATCCAAATCTCCTGATTTGAAGCAAAATCCTTATTATTAATAAATTAAAACAGAATTGATTATGAAAGATTCACTATATGCAAAATCGTTGATGCTGTTATTTGCTCTGTTTTTGCTTGGTTCGTGTGATAAATTTTCAGATGACTCTTCAACTGACTATACCGAATCTACCAAAGATATAAGCGGTACGTGGAAAATTATCAAAGCTTCGAGAAATGGATCGGATATTACTGCGCTGATGGATTTTACTCAATTCCGGATCAATTTCAACAGCGATAATACTTATACAATTGATAATTACCTGCCGTTTTTGGTAAAATCAGACGGGAGTTGGACATTAGATGATCCACAGTATCCTTTCAACTTGATTTTAAAAGAAAATGGATCGGAAGCCGGAGTCATCTCGGGACTAAGTTATCCGGATGTTAAAGGTAAACGCCAAATCAATCTGTCTTTCAGCCCGGGTTGTCGCCATAATATTTATACCTACGTGTTCGAAAAAGTATCTAACTAAATTGAAATAAATCCGATGAATAAGAAATATAAAATAAACCGAATTCGATTTGCTGCAATACCCACAGTGTTCGTTCTTTTTTTAATCATATTATTCTCATGTGTTTTTTTGGACGAGATAATATATGAACCGACTGTCAAAGCCGGAGAAGTAGCCACATTTACCTTGAAAGTAAGAATAGAACCTGGCGAAGCTTCAAATGATGACCGGCTTGTAATGGCTTGCCTTGTGCCTAAAGTATGGAATGCTGCAGAAACAGCAAAAGTAACTTATACCTGTGGCTTATATGGGGATGCTGTACGAACAATGACCTTGATTCCGGAAGGGAATCTTCCGAAAAACGGAGGCGGACTAACCTGGGAAAACCGGCTTATCGATTGGTTTGGATATGGCCCCAATGTGTTGGACGATATGGAATGGGTGGTTTTCTGGAGTGATGTGGAATCAGTAACCGTACGTGAAAATTTTACGGCCGATATAAAAGTAGAAATACCGACAAGTCCTGAAAATCTGAGAGTTAAATTAGGCTTTTTTATCAATCAGGGTAACGATGGAATGGGAGATCCGCAGAATGCCCAGAAGCGGTGGAGTATAAAATATACTGATTGCTTTGAAGCAATAGAAGGAGAAGGCATTATGATGGATTTCTGCGAAGCCCATTTCAATATGTTTCAACCATCCAATGCTACAAAAGAAGACATTGTAACAATTAAGTTTCAGGGTGGCGTAGAACCCAATGTATTAGACGGAGCTTCGGAAGTGTATTTGTGTGCGACAGCCTATACTGATATGGGAAATAAGTATGAAGTATCCGACAGAAGAGAGGCATCTAAAATGACAAGAGATATTTATGATGTAAAAACATTCAGTAAAACATTCTGGTTGGGAGATTATTTTAAAATACCTGATTCTGAATCTATTACTAAGATAGAATATTTCTTTTCAAATAAAGACGGCTCTCTGTGGGTAAAAGAAAAGGCAGACGACGGAACGGATACTTTGTTTGTCACTCCTTGCATTTGTAAATAATAAAGGATACTATTATTAAAATAAAATTGGATTTTTATGCATAATATATTATATAAAAAAATAAGGATAGGCTATTGTCCATTGATAGTCTTGTGTATGCTGTTTGCTCCGGCGCTTGCCTTTGCTCAGGATTCGACGAAAATTGTAACGAAAAATTATCTTAAAAACCCGGAAACATTAGATCGCCCCTATGGAACGGTTGATAAGGAAAGTTTCCTGGGATCGGCATCTACCATTTATACTGATCAATTGACAACAACTTTATCGAGTACAATTATTCCTGCATTTACAGGACGATTAACCGGGTTATACATTGGTCAATATGCCGGTGCCAAAACACATCTTACAGATGCCAGCGCCAGAGCTGATATTGTAGGGTGGATTCCGATTTTTGGAGTAGGCAATTACAGCGACAACTCACAATTTGCTTTGAGTGCAAGATTCAACAATCCGGTAGTAATGGTAGATGGCGTTCAACGTGAATTGTTCTCGTTAGATCCCGAAGCTATCGAATCGGTTTCAATACAAAAAGATGCTTTGTCATCCATGTTATTGGGTATGCAAAGTTCAAGAGGGTTATTACTTATTACTACCAAGAAGCCTGTTACAGAAGGATTTCAACTTTCTTTTACTGCAAAATATGGTGTTCAGCAAGCGGTTAATATGCCTGAACCTTTACCGGCTTACCAATATGCTTACCTGTTAAACGAAGCATTGCAAAACGACGGAAAAACACCTGCATATACTTATGCCGATTTTGAGGCGTTCAAAAACGGAACAAATCCGACTACAAATCCGAATGTTAACTGGTATGATCAGGCATTGAGAAAACAAGCTCCTATTCAATCCTATAATTTGAATGTTTCCGGAGGCGGAGAAACTGCCCAGTATTTCGTGAATCTGGAATATATGAAAGAAGAGGGATTGTTCAACACATCTTCAATCAATAGTTATAATACAAATTCGGAATACTCGCGTTACTTGATTACATCCAGGATAAATGTAAATATAACTAATGATTTTAAAGCCGGAGTCACAATTATAGGACGCATTGAAAACGGAAATCAACAGGGAGCGAGAAGCGCTAATATTTTAGATGCAATTTATAATACGCCCAATAATGCTTATCCGGTATATAATCCGAATGGATCGTATGGAGGAAATGTTTCTTTTCCCAACAACCTTTGGTCGCAAACAATTAATTCAGGTTATGTCACCGATAATGCCCGCGATGCACTTGCCAATCTTAATTTGAACTATGATTTGCATGAATTACTAAAAGGGCTTTCTGCCAAGGCTATCGGAAGTGTTTCTACTCAAAGCCGGTCTGCCATAGTACGTTCCAAACAAGCATCCACTTATCAATACACACCCAGTAAAATTGAAGGAGGAGAACCGATGTATGAGGCTTTTGGTTCAACTGTAACACAATCAAATAGTTTTATTCCTGTATCCAATTATCAATATATGTACGGACAATTAGGATTAGATTACATAACGGCAATCGGAAAACATGGAATCGGTGCAAGCATATTTGCAGATACAAGACAGATTTTAACAAATTATAATTTGCCTGATGAACCCACCAATTTGTATGCACAGGCAAAATATGATTATGCAAAAAAATATTATGCGGAAGCAGCTGTCAACCGTAGTTATTACAACGGTTATGCCCCCGGAAAAAGATGGGGTACGTTTTATGCCTTCGGTTTAGGCTGGGATGTAAGCAAAGAAAATTTCCTGGCTAACGCCGAATGGTTGAATTTATGGAAACTACGCGGTGTTTATGGGTTAACCGGAAGTGGAATCAGCAATACGGGATATTATACCTGGAGGCAATCGTTCAGCGGTAATCCGGTTTCGGAATTCAGTTATCCTCAAGGTTATTCACGGAGTGGATTTCAATTGGCGGTACTTGAAAATAATCCATTGGCCAATGTAAATCTGACATGGGAAAAAGCCCATAAAACGAATATCGGAACCGATATTGAATTGTTTAACAAATGTATGGTTTTTAATGCAGATTTTTATTACGACAAATACTTTGACATGCTTCAGACCAGGGGTAAAAGCATAGAAACGATGGGGATGTCTTATCCTGCTGAAAATATAGGAAAATATTCGGTTCAGGGCGTTGAATTGACAGCCACCTATCAAAATCATTTGGGTAAGTTTAATTATTTTATCACAGCCAACTGGAGTTTGCAAAGTACCAAACTGTTGTATATGGACGAACAAACTGTGGCAGAAACAGAAGAATATAATCTACGTACAGGGAGACCGGTGTCGGCTTTATTTGGATTAGTGGCCGATGGATTTTTTTCTTCACAGGAAGAAATTAATCAATCTCCTGTTGTGGAGGGTTTTACAATCCGTCCGGGAGATGTCAGATACAAAGATTTGAACGGCGACAATGTGATTGATCAATATGATCAAACAATGATTGCAGGAGACAAACCGGTAGGATTTTTCGGACTTAACCTGGGATTTGAATATTACGGATTTGATTTTTCTGTATTGGTTCAAGGAGCTTACAACCGGGACTTGTATTTGGGCGATCCTGTTTTGATGGCAGGGTTTCAGGCTGTCGGACAAGGCTATGGTCAGGCTTATGAGCACATGATAAACCGCTGGACTCCAGAAACAGCTGCAACAGCTACCTTCCCACGACTCTCTGCCGGAGGAAATCCTTATAACATGAATCCGAATTATTTGGCTACATCTCTGTGGGTTAAATCGGGAAATTATATCCGGCTTAAAAATATGAATATCGGATATACATTTTCTGATACTTTCTCACATAAATATTTAGGAGGCATAAAGGTAAAAGTATTTGTATCCGGTCAAAACCTGCTGACTCAATCCGCATGTGATTTAGTGGATCCGGAAGTTTTAGATTTTACAAGTTCACCATTGCTGCGTGGATTTAATGGGGGAATTAACATAAAATTCTAATAAAAAAACAATAAATATGAAACTTAAAAAATATTATATATTCGGATTATTAAGTATCTGCTTCGCTATCTCGTCGTGCGATAGTTATGAAGAATTGCCTATAGAACAATATACAATAGATTATGTGTTCTCAACCACAGATTCCATTGGAGTTAATGCAAAAGGATACTTAGATGGGATTTATGCAACCATGTATAGCGGACATAATCGTGTAGGCGGTGATTATCTGGATGCTGCAACGGACGATGCTCTCTCATCGTCTCTGACTGAAAGTAATGTGCAGCGTTTGTATGCCGGAAGATTTACACCAACCAGTCTGGTTGGCAACGAAATGGACTGGGGCAAGTATTACACAGGTATCCGCAAAGCCAATACGTTTATCAATAATATAGATATTGTGCCATTGATGAATACGTTTGATAATAACGTGGAAAAAAATATTCCGTTGAATAAGGCATGGAAAGCGGAAGCTCGTTTCCTAAAAGCATATTTCTATTTTGAATTGGTTAAACGTTATGGCGGTGTTCCGTTGGTAAGCGATATACCTTATGAATTGGGCGATGACCTGGAGATCCCACGCAATACTTTCGAAGAATGTATCGACTATATTGTTTCCGAACTTGATGCAATACAAGATAGTTTACGATCGATTCCCATCGCCAATGTAAATAGTGACGGACATGTAGTTACGCAAGAAACTGCCATGGCATTAAAAAGCAGAGTATTACTCTATGCAGCCAGCCCGCTTTTCAATGGAAAACCGATTGAAGCCAACAATCCATTGGTCGGATATACCGGATATGCGGCCGATCGATGGAAAAAGGCGGCTGATGCAGCCAAATTTTTTATGGATTCCTACTCGAAAGAATTTGCTTTAAATATGAACTTCAGTGCTGTTTTCCTGAATGATTACGGAATCAATAATAATAAAGAGATTATTTTCTTCCGGCAAGGATCGAAGAATAAGGATATTGAATCTAAAAACGGGCCGGTGGGTTTTCCCGGAAATAATTTAGGTGCAGGAAGAACCAGTCCAAGCCAAAATCTGGTCGATGCTTTCCCGCTGAAGGATGGAAAAGCAATTAATGATCCGACTTCAAAATATGCTTCTGCTTATTCTCTCTCAACAATGTATCAGAATCGTGATCCACGTTTAGATCTAACAGTTTTGCATAACGGTTCCAAATGGTTGAAGGAAACGTTGGAGACATTTAATGGGGGAGTCAACAATCCTACAGGTGCTACACAAAAAACAAAAACAGGTTACTACTTGCGTAAGTTTATGGGAAATTTTGAAAGTTCGGACAACTATACGGAACAACTCCATGTATGGATTATGTTCAGATACGCCGAAATATTACTCAATTATGCAGAGGCCCGGAATGAATATGCAGGTCCATCCGACGATGTATATCAAGTGATCAAAGATTTGAGGAAACGGGCTCGGATTGAGGCGGGAACCGACGGAATGTACGGGCTTAAAGCAGGGATGAGCAAAGATGAAATGCGGGAGATTATCCAAAATGAAAGACGCATTGAACTGGCCTTCGAAGAGCATCGTTATTGGGATATCCGGAGATGGAGAATAGCGGAAGACATTTTCAGGAAACCCGTTCAGGGACTTTCGATTATTAAAGATGGAAGCATATTGACCTATAACATAGTAACTGTTGCAACCACAACATTCGATCCCAAAAGATATTTATATCCTATTCCGCATTCAGAAGTAGTTAAAAATCGCAATATGGTTCAAAATCCAAATTGGTAAACATTATGAAAAGACTAATATTATTATTTATAAGTATTCAATTTGTTGCCTTAGTGTTTGCGCAACAAATTCAATTAACAGGGAAAGTGCATTCTACTGAAGGAGAGGAATTGATCGGTGTAAATATTCGTATTGAGGGAACTACGAGGGGGACCGTCACTGATATGGACGGAAATTACCAGTTGAACGTAAATTCCGGAGACAGAATAACATTTTCTTATACTAGTTATAAAAAAGAAACAATTATCATAAAAGATCAAACTGTTTTAAATGTTCAACTGGCCTCTGACCAAGCGGATTTGGAAGAAGTGGTTGTAGTGGGTTATGGCAAAGCTAAACGTCTCACTATGACTGGATCGGTCAGCGCTATTTCCGCCAGGGAATTGAGAACAATACCTACATCGAGTGTGCAAAATGCTCTTTATGGCAAATTACCCGGATTTTTTACACAGCAACGTTCCGGACAGCCTGGTAAAGACGCTTCAGACTTTTTCATCCGGGGTGTCAGTTCGCTCAATGAAGCCGGCAATCAACCGTTGATTATTGTAGATGATGTACAATATTCCTATGATCAGTTACAGCAAATCAATATCAATGAAATCGAAAGTATTTCCATTCTGAAAGATGCTTCTACAACTGCAGTGTATGGTATAAAAGGAGCTAATGGTGTATTGGTGGTTAAAACACGAAGAGGAGTAGAAGGGAAACCTGCGATCAATGCACGTTTTGAAACAGGGGTGCAAATGCCGGTACGTACGCCTAAGTTTTTAAATTCATATCAAACGGCCGGACTGGTGAATGAGGCGTATGTAAATGACGGACTCAGCCCGATATTTTCAGACGAAGATCTGAGATTATTTCAAACGGGCGAAGATCCTTACGGACATCCGGATGTGAATTGGTATCACGAAGTATTTAAACCAATTGCCTACCAACAAAATGCAAATGTGGATATTTCAGGAGGATCTCAAAAACTGAAATACTTTATAACCGGCGGTTTGTTTTCTCAAAATGGACTGGTAGATGATTTTAGCGATCCGTTTAACGAAGTCAATACCAATTATTATTACCGGCGTTTTAACTATCGCACCAATCTGGACTTTGATGTGACGGAGACGTTGAATTTGCGCCTGGATATGACTTCCCGCTTCATGAATATTAACGAACCAAGGGGGGTAAATGCTACAGGAGAAGTATATAATTTCTCAAAAATGCACCCTTATTCTGCACCGGTATTGAATCCAAATGGAACATATGCTTATATTTATGATACGGACGATAAAAACCCGACAATCAACGCCCGTTTGGCAAATGAAGGTTATAAACGAACCAGAAGGTTTGACTCAAATATCCTGTTTGGAGCCACTCAAAAACTGGATTTTCTGACGAAAGGACTTTCCGCTTCTTTACGTGTCGCTTATTCCAGTATTGACGAAAATAACAGAGAAGCTGTGAGAAACTCCTATCCAACTTATCATTATGACTCCAATACAGGCTCATATAATATACATCCCAATAAAAATTATGCGTATGGAAATTATGTGATTAATGGAGATCAGGTACAATCTATCAGCGATTTTAATTTACAGGCTTTTCTGAATTATGAAAAGCAAATCAAAGCAAATCATAATCTGAAATTAATGTTCTTGTATAACAGGCAAAGCCGCACTGTTGATAAAGAGGGGTTAGTTGCTGCACAAGTCCCTGCTAATTTTGAGGGTTATACGGGAACTATCGGATATAATTTCAAAAACAAATACCTGATGGACCTGAATATGGCATATAATGGTACTGACCGTTTCGGTAAAGATAATCGTTTCGGATTTTTCCCCGCAATTGGATTAGGATACGGTATTTCGGAAGAAGATTTCTTTAAAGAAAATATTTCCAATGTTCAATTATTGAAATTGAGAACTTCTTACGGATTGGTTGGTTCGGACATCGCCCCGGGTAATCGTTATCTTTACAAACAAGTTTACGAAAAAGGCTACGGTTATAATTTCGGCGATGCCAATGAAAAAACCTACGATTCTTATAGAGAAGGTGCATTAGGGAATGAATTTGTAACATGGGAAAAAGCCCGGAAGTTTGATGTGGGTGTCGATTTGATTATGTTGGATAACCTGACTTTCACAGTCGATTATTTCTATGATTATCGTTATGATCAATTGGTTGAAAAACAGGATGTTCCTTTAATGTTCGGAATTGGTATGTCTCCTACAAACATTGCCAAAACAGAAAACCGGGGATTTGACGGACAAATCGGATACCAAGCCAAATTCGGCAAAGTGCATTTTAATACCAATTTTGTCTTTTCTTATGCCAAAAATAACGTGATATACAAAGCAGAAGCAGAACAACGTTATCCGTGGCTGGCAGAAACAGGACATCCTATCGGACAACCATTCGGCTATACCTTTGACGGATTTTATTCCCGTGAAGATATCGAAAAAATTAATGCGGGAAATACAACAACCGATGGTAAAGTTGCAGTGCCCATACCGAGTACCGATGTACCCGTTCAGGCCGGTGATCTGAAATACAAAGACCTGAATAGCGATGGAATCATCAACGATTTTGATAAAGGAGCTATCGGTAAACCCAATTTACCAACAACTACATTAGGCTGGTCTTTCGGCGCCAATTATAAAGGTTTTTCGGTTAGTTTGTTGTTCCAGGGATCATTCGATTATAGTTTCAGTGTGATTGGAACAGGGATTGAATCGTTCAAAAGCCAGTTCCAACCGGTTCATTTGAAACGCTGGACACAGGAAAGGGCGGATAATGGCGAACCGATTGAGTTTCCACGTCTGACCCGAAATCCTTCTACCGTTAACAGTGCTGAAGCTTACATGTCTGATTTCTGGCTGATTGATGCCTGGTATGTTCGTTTGAAAACTGTGGATTTAGCTTATCAGTTCCCTCACAAAATATTGCCGAAAAAAATCAGTGGCGCCCGTTTATATGTAAATGCGTATAACTTATTTACAGTTACAAACTATGATAAGTACCAGCAAGACCCTGAAATTAAAACAAATTCTGCCGGTGATTCTTACATGAATCAACGGGTAATCAATCTCGGATTACAATTATCTTTCTAAAAAAAATAGTGATGAAAAAAGTAATATTCATATTTCTGTGTCTGGTGACTTTTTCCGCAGTCGGGCAAAATTATCTCAAAAACGGGAGTTTTGAATATGGCATGAATACTGCTTGGAAGTACGAGACAACAAGCACTTCAAATGCTGATTTTACACTTGACCAAAGCGCAAAAGTGATGGACGGAAGTGTAGCTTTAAAAATAGAGGTAACATCTGTATCGACCACAGATAATAATTCTATTAAAGCAAGCTCTCGTCTGACTGCAGGAAACGACTCGATTTACCTGTTGCGTTTCTGGGCACGAGGTCCCGAAGAATCCAGAATATTTGTTGAGGTGGAAGGCAGTGAAACTCCCGGAGTTTTATATGAAATGCATGTAGGGAAAACGTTGTTTCACCTGCCATTTAAATTTGATACGAAAAAGCAGGACAAAGAGTTAACTGTCAACTTTTATTTCAGAGATGCTAAAAGCAAACAAAAAACAAGAACGCTTACAGACTGCAAAGTAAGCACCAGTAGTGGAGCAGTCTATTATCTGGATGGAGTGGAAGTGTTGGATCCTGACAATAAACAAAATATAGATGTAATCAACACTTATAACTGGAATCATCGTCAGAAAGGAGTGAGCTGGGTAGCCGGAGACAATGATGTGTCCTTATTGCTGGCCGACGGACGAACCATTTGGTTTTTCAATGATTCGTTTTATGCAACAAACAATCCGAAACAGAATCGTTTGATCGACTGGGGAAGATTTGTCCGGAATGCAGTGGTAATAGAAGAATCTGATGGCACACTCACCTCTCGTCCCGTAACCGAGCAAGGCGGACAATGGGTCTATTTTAAAATTCCTGACAATCAATTGATTTGGAAAAATGGAAGTGTGAAAAACTTTTTTTGGGTAGGCGATGCCATCATGGAAGATGGGAAAGTAAAGGTACATCTTATTGAATGCGAAACCGTCGCAGTAACCGGCGGTGAAACAGTGCAGAATACAAATCGCTCTTATATCGCTTCATTTTCTTATCCTGCATTAGAATACCTGGGAATGGAAAGGCAAGCAGATTTTTGCGCCACATTTGAAACGTTTTTCGTTGATGATGAAGACCAAAAAATATATTTGTATCGATCTGAGGATCAAAGCTATACACACGTAGCCCGTGCAGATTTAGGCGATTTGTCGGGAAATAAGGGAAGTTGGGAATTCTGGAATGGAACTGCCTGGACTACCAGCAGAACCGAAGGAGATCGCCCTGCCGGCAGAGTGAATAATATGATGGCTGATGCAGTTACAAGATTGGGACCGGGAAATTATGCCCAGGTTTCAATGCCCCCCATGAGCCATGAGGTTCAGGTATCATTCGCTCCGGCGCCTCAGGGTCCCTGGACAACCAAACAAACCATCTACACTGCTACTCATGATTCGGCGTCCTGGTACTATATGCCGAATTTTCACGGTCGTTTACCCAATGGAAATTATTCTATTTCGTTTTCGGCAAACTTCCATTATTGTTTATTCTTTTGCCAGAACTGTGATACCTGGGCATTTGTAGATAAATATTGGTATCGTCCACGTTATATTCAGGTCGATTTATTGGCGCTTTCGCCCTATTCGGAAAAAAAGGATTGTGCAGGCATTCTCAATGGAGAGGCTTACTTTGACGAATGTGAAGAGTGTGTAGGTGGAACAACAGGCAAAGAGCCTTGTGTGCCGAACCTTCCTCTACCTGAAGGAATGGCCGGTTTATCGGGAATTTATGCCATTCAAAACAAACAAAGTGGATTATTTATGAGTGTTGAAAACCAAAGTCTCGAAAACCTGGCTTTGGTGGTACAATCGGAATATGCCGGCAACGAGTCGCAACAATTTGAACTGAATGATCTCGGCAATGGCTATTATAATATCATTAATGTGGCGAGCCAATTACCAATAAGTCCGGTTAATTTAAGTAAAGACCCCGGAGCAAATATCGAACAATGGAACGGCTTGAATTATTTTGATATTACGGACTTTGAAGGTGCATCTGTTTCGGCTCAATATGAAGCATCTACGGTTACCGATGCTATCAATAACATTATTGATAAAAATAAGGCAAGCAAATACAGTACTGCGCAAGGGCATGCCTGGGTACAACTCCATTCGGTTAATCCGCAGACAGTAATACGTTATACCTTGATGTCTGCAGGCACTGCTCCAATGAGAGATCCTAAAAACTGGTCGCTCTATGGTTCAAATGATGGAGAAGACTGGGTAAAATTGGATACGGTTTCAGGGGTTAAATTCCAATCCCGCTATGAAGAGAAATATTTCAACATCAACAATGAAACCGCCTATTCATACTATAGAATGAATATGGAATGTTATTCGGGAAATGCGTTGCAATTGGCAGAATGGAAACTATTTTCAGGAGAAAATCCTGAAGGAGGAGCCGATCATCAACAGTTTATCATTCAGGATGCCGGAGAAGGCTATGTCAAATTTTTTAACAAACGTAGCTACATGGCAATGGAAATACCGGATGGATTGTATGATTCGGGAGCAAAACTTTGGCAGATGCCGGAAGCCGGACAATTCGGGACTTTATGGAAATTAATCAATCCGCAATTGCTTGGTATAGAGACTATTTCTAATGAAAAACCGAAAATGATCATTTATCCGAATCCTGTTATGCAATTAGTGAACATAAAACTACCGGCAGAATGGCAAGGCAGTGAGTTCTTTATTTATAATATCAATGGATTATTGGTTTATTCAGGTAAAGAAAGCAATACATCTTTGGATATAGGACATCTTCCGGCAGGATATTATGTAGTGAAAGTACAAAAAAATGATGATGTGCTCATCAATCGTTTGATTAAACATTAGAAAAAATGAACGGCTGTCATGCCGATAGCCGTTCATTATTTTGTGATTTTGTGATTTTCTATTTTAATTTTTTAATTTGTTTTATTATGAAAAATTTATTTACTAAAAGTAAAAAATGGTTTTTGGGAATGGGAATGGCATTAATTATTCCTATGGTATTATTTTCTTGTTTACACCTTCGGACAGTCTATTATCCTGAAGTGGTGAAAACAAATGAAACTTTTGAGGTAAAAATGGTTGCTGATATGAGAAATTCTTTAGATGGAACTAACACAGATAGAAATGGCTATGGTTTTGTGGGAGTGTTGCTTCCCGTAGGTTGGACAATCGACGAAGAATCTATCGTGTATGATTATACCGGTCTTGGAGTTGCAGGTATAGAGGCGCCGGCTGGCCCTTTGAATGGTGCTCCCTACGATTATGAAACTAAAACCGGTAAATTGCTTTTGAATCAAGAGATGACGGATTATTGTATTGAATTAGACCCGGAAAATTGGGGAGAAGAATACTACTGGCAGGGATTTAGAACTGACGAACGGTTACGCTCCGGAAATATGGATAGTATCGTTATCCGTTTTAATGTGAAAGTAAATGACCAGGTAGGTGACTATCAAATGTTGGTTGGAATCCAGGAATGTTCGTATGATAAAGACGGTAAGGTTGAAGGGGATGCAGGCAATACCCTTATGGACAATAAGGGAGATGGGCCTTTTTATAAAACTGGAACTCCAAGTTCAGACGAATACAGTAAGGAATATTTAAGTATCAAAGTAGAACAGGGAACCGGTAGTAATTTTATATATTCCCAAAAAGATAAAGAAAACTATACAATTACTCCTATAGGAAACGGTAAATTACGTGTAAATTTACAGAATGAACTTAAAAAAGGCGCAACTGCTATTGTTTATGACATGAACGGAAAACAAATTTCATCACAACAACTTACTCAAATGGAAAATACATTGGATGCAATACTCAATCCTGGAGTTTATTTTGTTGCAGTTCAGAAAGATGGAGTTCGTTCTTCTAAAAAAGTAGTGGTGAAATAAATTGACCGGACAAATGCACATCTGCTTTTTTGTATGAAACGGCAAGCCCCATTATTCACCGTTTGGTTGGATAATGGGGCATTGCTTATCTATAAAACTTTATATGAATATCCGAAATAGTTTCTAAGAATCATCCAAATGAAAAAATTGAATATCATGCTGATAAGCCTCCTGTTTTTCATGGTGGCTTGCAACTGCAAAAAGCAGGAACAGACAGACAAACCGCTTTATCATTATGTAAACCCGTTTATCGGAGCAAGCACAAGCACCGGAGCTGCAGGAGTATATCATGGGTTGGGGAAAACCTTTCCCGGTGCAACAACCCCTTATGGAATGGTTCAGCTTAGTCCGAATACCATTACCGGTGGAGACAATGGTTCCGGATATAGCTACGAACACCATACCATAGAGGGTTTTGCCTTTACACAAATGAGCGGAGTCGGCTGGAACGGAGATCTGGGAAATCTGCTCGTGATGCCGGTAACCGGAAAGTTAAAAACAGTGGCCGGTAAAGAAAATAGTAAACTATTTGACGGATACAGGTCCAATTATGCTAAAGAAACAGAAAAAGCATTTGCCGGCTATTATACAGTAGAATTAATCGACTGTGCCATTCAGGTGGAAGCTACCGCTGCTCCGCATAGTGGAATACTGCAATTTACTTTCCCAAAACATAACGAATCACGTATTCAGATCGACCTGGCAAGAAGAGTGGGAGGAACCTCTGCCTGGCAATACGCTGAAATTGTCGATAGCATGCATATTCAGGGTTGGATGAAATGCCCTCCCGAAGGAGGCGGATGGGGAAATGGTGAAGGAAAGGCCGACTATACGGTTTATTTCTATATCGAATTGAGCAAACCCATGAAAGAAACAGGTTTCTGGAGCGCTGATATTCCGGACAATTGGAAACGGTTAAACGAAGAAACACAAAGTGAAGAATATTTGAAACGGATTGCCAATGCTTCTGTGATTCGGAATGTCCTAAAATACGAAGGAAAACATATCGGTTTTTTTACTGAATTTGAAACTACCGAAAAAGAAATCGTCACGTTGAAAGCGGGTATCTCTTTTGTGGACATGAAAGGAGCGCGAAATAACCTGGAAAAGGAAATCACAGGCAAAAGCTTTGGAGAAATCCGGGAAGATGCTGCTGAAGCATGGAACAAAGCGCTCTCTAAAATCAAAGTGGAAACCGGCAATGAAGAAAATAAAATCCTCTTTTACACAGCACTCTATCATAGCATGATTGATCCGCGAATATATACCGATGTAGATGGACGATATGTGGGAGGAGACGGACAAATCCACCAGGCAGAAGGATTTACCAAACGAACCATTTTCAGCGGATGGGATGTGTTCCGGGCGCAATTTCCCTTGCAGACCCTTATTGATCCACAACTAGTCAATGATGAATTAAATTCGCTGATTACCCTGGCAGAACAAAGCGGAAAGGGATATTTCGAACGATGGGAATTGTTGAACGCCTATAGCGGATGTATGATTGGTAATCCGGCCCTGTCCGTGTTAACCGATGCATACCGGAAAAATATACGCGGATACGATGTAGAAAAAGCTTACGGCTATGCAGTCAAGTCTTCCGATCTGTTCAGTAACCCGGACGACAGAGGTTTTTACGGATCTTCTCTGTGTATTTCCAATACACTCGAATATGCTTATACCGACTGGTGTCTGGCACAACTCGCGAAAGTGCTTGGAAAAGAAAAGGACGCCGAACGTTTTGCTCAGAAAGCGCTTTATTACAAAAATATCTTCGATGTGTCGAAAGGATGGTTTCGGCCCCGACAGGACAATGGAGACTGGGAACCATGGAAAGAAAATGCATTGACCACCGAATGGTACGGCACAATAGAATCAAATCCCTATCAACAAGGGTGGTTTGTACCGCACGACGTAGAAGGAATGGTGCAATTGATGGGAGGACGGGATTCGGTACTGAGCCGTCTGGATTATTTCTTTGAACATACGCCGGAAAATATGTTGTGGAATAGTTATTATAACCACGCAAACGAACCCGTACACCACGTGGCTTATATATACAACCGCCTGAAAGCGCCCTGGAAAACACAGCAATGGACGCGCTTCATTTGCAAAAATGCCTATTTCAATTCCGTTGAAGGATTGGTAGGAAATGAAGACGCCGGACAGATGTCGGCTTGGTATGTGTTATCCTCTACAGGAATTTATCCGCTATGTCCGGGCGAAACTACCTACGAAATCACTTCTCCGGTATTTGACAAAGTAACCTACACTCTGCCTGCCACAGGAAAAACGTTCTGTATTATTGCTCATCACAATTCTCCGGAAAATAAGTACATCCAGTCGGCAAAACTAAATGGCGCCACTTACAATAAGTCTCATATTGATCATGCGGATATTCTCAAAGGAGGGGCACTCGAATTGTACATGGGTGCACAGCCCAATCCGGATTGGGGGATTGAATAACTTATAATCGTTTCGTGACAAAATGATTTGGGATTATGTAGTAAAAACATTATGTTTGCAGAGCCTAATTTATTGCCTGCCTGGGACGGAAGGCATAATATAATACTTACAATCATGAAAACAAAAGAATTACTTTTAGTTGTGACCATCATTACAGGTATAGCGAATGTATTCGCACAAAATGTGCAATGGAAAGAACATTTTGGCGAACCGGGTACTTACCGTTCTGTAACGACAGTATCAGACGGCATTATTGCAGTGGGTAATGTGGGTAGTATTGGTTTTAACGGAGGTATTGCCACTATTGCAAAACACGATAATAACGGTAATGTCGTTTGGAAAAAGAGTTTTGGTGACTTACTGGCAGATGAATTTAATTCTGCAATAGTAGTATCCGATGGAATTATTGCCGTAGGAAAATCTTATTTGAACGCTATAGGTAATACAAACACCGGTGATTGGAAAGATATTTCGGGAAGTGGTTCTGAAGCGATTATTATAAAATACACAGAAAGCAATACAGGAATTATAGATGTCTCGAAAATGTCAAATTTCAGTATTTATCCCAATCCAACAAGCGACAGTTTTATTGTTGATTATGATGGATTTACGCAAATTGAAATTTACGATATGCAAGGTAAAAAAATCCTAACTAAAAACACAAGCGGAAAAACAGAAATAAACATAAGCCACTTGCCAAAAGGAGTTTATAATGTTCGTATTTTGTCAGAGGACAGACTTATTAAAAACAGCAGAATAACAAAACAATAATAATCAGTAAATTGGCGAGCGGCTAACTTGCGTCCCTCGCCTGCAAGCATTAACCACAAGTTTAATGCTCAAATTGAAGAATTTAATGGACTGAACCCATTCGTTGCCCCAAAATGACTACAGGCACTTCGCCACAAATTCACTGGCTATCCGGGAAATGAAAAAAGGATAGAAGAAGTATGTAAATAGAGATAATTTTAATCAGGCACTATATGAATGGAACACAGATGGCACAGATAACACGGATCTTCACTGATATTTTTTCAAATGCTCAATATTCAGCAATAAAAAAACGTGAAATCCCGTGTTATCTGTGTCGTCTATCCTAACTCATCCAACCGGTTCAGCCATCCGTTTTTAAACCGGATTTTCTCCGGATGATCCATACAGATCATGTGGATATAAGCAACCCTGACTTGTTTGATTTTGTTGAATAGCTCTTCCTGATCCGGATATTGATTGAGGGCTGTCAATGTTCTTTCTCCCACTATGCCATCCTGTTCTACGCCCAGGATACCCTGCGGGATGGTAATACCATATTTTCCACTCATCCAGACCCAATCCACTAAGATATTGGCCAACAACTGGGATTCGATCCGGTCGGCCTGCCAACGATCCCAGTACTGTTTCCGTAAAATATCGATCACATCCGCTTCCGTGATGAATTTCAAATCTTCCGGATCAATCACTCCGTCTTCGTTGATGTCGTATCCATGCTCTTTCCACGTTTTCAGGGTAATGCCCCGGTTGGTCGGACCGCCCGCATCCGCCGGGTCGTCCGTATATCCTCCTTCCCACCTGAAAATCAGAGGGATTAGTTTATTTATATCAGCCATAGTTAATGTTGAGATGGAACACGGACAACACGGAAAGCTCGGATTATCGCAGCTATCGATTAAAAATAAAAATCCGCGAAGTTCTGTGTTATCTGTGTTATCCGTGTACCATTCTATTGGTTGTTTTT